>DATLJF010000258.1:0-1836 GCA_035539015.1 Stenotrophomonas sp.
CCGGCTGGGCGAACCCAAGGTCGTCACCGATTTCCTCGGCTTGCCAGGCAAGCCGGACGGGCTGGCGCTGTCGCCGCAGGGCCGGCTCTGGGCTGCGATGTGGGGCGGGCAGGCGGTGGTCGAGCTGGCAGAAAACGGGGCGGTGCTGCGCTCGATCCCAATCCCGGCGCTCCATGTGGGTAGCCTGTGCTTCGCCGCGGATGGGCGGCTGTTCGTGAGTACGGCGCGGGCGCGACTGGGCCCGGCGGATCTACAGAAATACCCGGGTTCGGGCGGATTGTTCGTGGTACAGACCTGAGGCAAAAAAAATCGCCGCGCATCAGCGCGGCGATTGTCTTCCCAACACCCGGCGATCAGGCGCCGGCTTCGTCGCTCGTATCTACTTCCTGGCCACGGCGTTGGCGGCGCGCGGCGCGGCGCGCGTCGGCATTGCTGCGCTCCAGGCGCTGGGCCTCGCCATTGACGGTGATGCCATTGGCATTGGCTTTCTTCTTCTTGCGATACAGCGCGTAGGCAATCAGGCCAACGCCGGCCGCTGCCGCTGCCACGGTCACCACCGGGTTGCGCCGGGCGAAACGCGTAGCGACCTTGCCGCCGGTCTTCACCGCACCCATCGCCGCGCCAGTCTTGATCCAGTCCACGGCGTGCGGGGCGACCTGGTGACGCAGGTTGCTGCCGGCATGGCGCAGTCCGTCGCCAGCGCTGGAGGCCAGGTCCATGGCGCGTTCCAGCGCCCGGTCGGTGATCACGGTCAGTCTGCTCATGGCGGGGGAGTCCTCGGTTGCGCGGTCTATGGAGGGCCAGTGTCGGCCGCCACCCGTATAGATCGCGTTAGCGCGACGGCCTGGGCATGTCCGCGGGCTGAATCAGCTCAAGTCCCGCGCGGTTTTGCCCGGTGGGTGGCGGTCGCGCTCCAGGGATCATCTGGCCAGGGGTGCTTGGGGTAGCGCCCCTTCATCTCCTTGCGCACTTCCGGATAGGTGTTGCTCCAGAAGCTGCGCAGGTCCTGGGTCACCTGCAAAGGCCGGCCGCCGGGCGAGAGCAGGTGCAGGGTCAGCGGGATGCGGCCATCGGCCACGCGCGGCGTGTCGGCCAGGCCGAACAGTTCCTGCAGCTTCACCGCCAATACCGGCGGTTGCGGCGCGCCGCCGTGGTCGAGCGCGTACTCGATGCGCCGCTCCATGCCCGAGGGCACGCTGATGCGGGTAGGGGCGTGGCGCTCGATCAATTGACGTTGCGCCCATGGCAACGGCGACTTCAAGGCGTCGCCGAGTTCTTCTTCGCTCAGCGCGTCCAGCCGGCGTTTGCCGGCGAAGGCTGGCTTGAGCCAGGTATCGAGCGTCGCCCGCAGGGCATCGTCGCCCACGTCGGGCAGGTCCAGTTCCGCCATCCACTGCCGCAGCGATTGCACGCGCGCCTGCCATTGGCGCAGGCCCTCGGTCCACGGCAGCGCGTCCAGCCCGAGTTCGGCCACGGCCTCGGTCAACGCGGTGGCGGCTTGCGCCGGGTCTACGCTGCCGGCCGGGCGGCTGTCGAGCACGATGCGGTCGAAGCGGGTTTCGCGCAGCGACACCAGGGCGCGCCGTGTGCTGTCCCAGCGCACCACGTCTTCCTGCACGAAGCGGTCGGCGAAAGCGCGCCGAAGCCAACTTTCGTCCACCGGCGCGGCACGCAGCAGCAGCGCATCGCGTGCTTCGAAGCGCAGCTCACTGGCCACCAGCCAGGGCTCGCCACGCAAGTCGCTGGGATCGAACAAGCGCGCGCTGCGGCCATTGGCGAGCAGGTAACGCTGTGGATCAACGGGATGGCGGGCAGCGATGCGGTCGGGAAACGCAT
>DATLJF010000259.1:0-4905 GCA_035539015.1 Stenotrophomonas sp.
GGACGAGGTCGGGCGCGGCATGGGAGGGGCGATGTTTTGCGTGGGGGGATTGCACGTTATCAGCGGGAGAAAACGTTTACATGCTGCAGTGCGGTGAGTGGGGCCCGCGCTTTGGGCTGCTGGTACTGGTCGGGGGGCGGCCGGGGGGTAGGCGCATTCGGGACACGCATGAACCCATCCATGGGGCTCCTTGGCGACGTCCCTGTCGCCAAGGGTCCCGAATGCGCCTACCCCCCGGCCGCTCGACGGTTCGGCGCGGGCGGTTGGGAGAGAGAGAAAAGCGCTTCGTCTGTGACTTTCTGGCCGCTATGCGGGAGGAGAGACTGGTGATTCCGCTGCTAGGCAGCGCGGTTGCAAAGCCGCCAGTGCTAACGCGATGATCCAAAGCATTCGGGGAAAGGAGTTACAGATGGCACGGAGCAGTTTTCATGCGCGGCTTTCGGCCGTGGTCGGGTTGGCGTTGTGCGCGTTGAGCATTCCGGCTTTCGCTGAGAATGCGCCCGCGCCGGCGCCGAAGGTGCTGCATGTGAGGGTGCGGGTCGATATTGCGGCCGATGGCGCTACTCGGGTGACGGCGGATGATTCGGTGCCGGCGGCTTTGCGTCAGCCGATTGAGAAGCAGATCGCGGGTTGGCGCTTCGAGCCGGTGCTGCACGAGGGGCGGCCGGCGTCTGCGACGACTTGGGTGGGGGCGTTGGCTTGCTTGGTGCCGGAGGGTGACAAGTTGCGGTTGAGTGTGGGCTATGAAAATCATGGGCCGGGACGACCGTTGACTACGCAGTTTTCGCCTTCGATGCCGCCAACGAGTTTGATGCGTGCCGGGATCAATACGACGCTGCGGTTGTTCTATACGGTGCAGCCGGATGGTGGCGGGGTTTTTGAGCGGGTGGATTTCGATCCTTCGGTGCCGCAGCAGTTCCGGCCGTGGTTCGATAAGACGATGCAGCAGATGGTGAAGGTGCAGCGGTTCGAGCCGGAGCGCTTGGATGGGCAGGCGGTGGCCACGCGCATGCAGGTGCCGGTGCAGATGGCGATGGCGCCGGCCAATGAGAGCCGGTTGGCGCAGTTGCGCCGGGAAAGCGCTGAGCGTGATGCGCAGCTGGTGCGTGATCAGCTCAGTCCGGCGTGCATTGCTGCGGCGGGTGATGTGCCCGAGGTGCCGGTGGCGCTGGATTCGCCGGTGCGGTTGTTGCAGCCGGCGCCGGCTGCGGGGGGCAGTTGAGGCGGGCTATAAGGCGTCGAGGAATTCGCGCACGGCTGGGCCGAAGCGTTCGAAGTCGACCAGGAAGGCGTCGTGGCCTTGCGGTGAGTCCAGGCCGATGAAGCGGGCGTCGGCGCCGCCGGCGCGCAGTCCGTCGGCGATTTGTTGTTGCTGCTGCACCGGGAACAGGATGTCGGTGTTGGCGCCGATGGCCAGTGCTCGCGGGATGCGGATCATCGCCAGCCCGGCCATGACGTCGCCGCCGGCGTATTCGGCCAGGTCGAACCAGTCCATCGAGCGGCTCAGGTAGAGATAGCAGTTGGGGTCGAAGAAGCGCACGAAGCGGCGGGCGTGGCCTTCGAGGTAGCTTTCGACCTGGAATTCGAGGCCGAACGGGTCGTCGTCGACATGCTCGGAGTCCAGGCGTACGCGGCCGAAGCGGCCATCCCATTCGAGCGCGGAGCGGTAGGTGATCACGCCGAGCTTGCGTGCCATGCGCATGCCCGATTCGGGATAGTGCGCGTCGTCGTACTGGCCGCCGTTCCAGTTTGGGTCCAGGCGAATGGCTTCGCGCTGCAGCGAGCGGATGGCGATCGAGAACGGCAAGGCCTGGGCGCTGCCGGAGATGTTGATGTGGCTGTAGGCGATGCCGGGGTGGCGCAGCAGGATCGCCAGCGCGGTCATGCCGCCCATGGAGTTGCCGATCAGGCAGGCGAGCCGGGCGATGCCCAGGGCATGGACCACGTGCACGGCGGCATCGGCACCGTCTTCGATCGACAATTCGGGAAAGTCCAGGCGGTACAGCGCGCCGCTGGCGGGGTCAATCGAGGCGGGGCCGGTCGAGCCCTTGCAGCTGCCGAGCGAGTTGACGCAGACCACGAACCAGCGATCGGTATCGATCGGCTTGCCCGGGCCGATCATGGCCTCCCACCAGCCCGGCTCCGGATTGTCGTCGCTGCGCGCGGCGTGCGCGTTGGGTGATAGGCCGGTCACGATGAGCACGGCATTACCGGCGTCGGCGTCCAGCGTGCCCCAGGTTTCATAGGCGACGCGCGCGCCGTGCAGGGCGCCGCCGCGCTTCATCGGAAAGGGGGAGGGCAGCGCCAGGAAGCGGCTCGCGGCCGGAATGAATTCGGTCATGGCGCGATTCTAGCGTTGCTTCCCGATGCTTGTGCTCAAGGACCGATCAACACCTTCACCGCTGCATCGGCAGGCAACGTCACCCGCACCGGCGCGCTTTCGATATCACCTTCCTGGCGCATCGCATTGCCGCTGCGCGATATCCGCGCCAGGACTTCCACTTCCTGCAACGCCGACAACCTGGCCGTCGGCATCGGGCTGTCGGCGTCGTCCAGCTGCACCTGCAAGGGCAATTCCGGCAACCGGTGCTTCTCTACGGCCACCGGCATTGGCGGGCCGCCAGGGATCCGCGCGATCACGAACACGGTCGCCTCAGCCGGCAGGCGGGCGCGCACGGCAGGATCCAGCGTGACCTCGACGCGCAAGCCGCCCGCTGCGGGACTATCGGCCAGCGGCGCTTGCCCGGCTTCCTGGCGCGCGGCGTCGATCTGCGCGAGCAGGCTGGCGTGCGTGGCCGCATCCACTTGGCCGAGCAGCGGCGCCCAGGTCGCCGCGGCCTCGCCCGGCTGCCCGGCCTGGCGCTGGGCCACGCCCAGGAACCAGCGCGCGCGTTGATGCTCGGGCTGCAACACCAGGGCCTGCCGCAGCCAGGCCACGGCGGTGGCGTCGGGCTGGCCGCTGCCGGCGGCGAGCATCCGCGCCTGCGCCGCCGACACCAGTACTTCGGCGTGGTCAGGTTGCAGGCGCACGGCCTCGGCGAAGGCGTCGGCGGCTTCGGTGTATTTTTCCTGGCCGAGCAGCGCGCGTCCCAGCAGCATCCAGCCCTCGACCTGGGTGGGATCGCGCTTGAGCGCGGCACGCAGCTCTGTCACCGCCTGGTCGATATCGCGCGGCGTTTCCAGCGGCAGGGGCGCGGCGTCGCGCAGGCCGGCCGGGGTGCCCACCAGGCCGTAGAGCACCGCCGTGCCCAGGCCGAGCACCACCACCGTGGCGATGACGAAGGTGGGCGCGTTGCGCCACATCGGCCGCAGCACGCCGGCCAGTACGGTGACCGCGAGCAGGCCAGCAATGAGCGCGAAGACGACCATCACCACTCCTGCGGTTCGTTGCCGCCCGGCGGCAACGCGCGTGCACGCCGGCGGACGATGGCGATGATCAGCCCGGCCCCGGCCAGCAACAACAACGCCGGTCCAAACCACAGCAGCCAGGTGCGCGATTCGACCTGCGGGCGGTACAGCACGAACTCGCCGTAGCGCTCGACCAGGAACTGCTTGATCTGTGCGTCGCTGCGGCCCTGGTGCATCAGGTCGAGCACTTCGCGGCGCAGGTCGTGGGCGATCTGTGCGTTGGAATCGGCCAGCGACTGGTTTTGGCATTGCACGCAGCGTAGTTCGGCGGCCAGGGCATGGAAGCGGGCTTCTTCGGCGGCATCGCGATAGGCCAGCGGCGCCGGGTCGGACGCCGGCTGGGCCCAGGCCGGCAGCGCGGTGCAAGCCAGCGCGAGCCACAGCGCCAGAAGGTAGGCGGCCGGGCGCGGGGTCATGGCGCGGCGCGCACCGAGGCGGTGGCCGGTGCGCGTTCAAGCTGCACCAGCTGCGGGATCAGTTCCTGGTCGATGATCTCCTGGCTCAGCGCACCGCTGTGCTTCCAGCGCACGATGCCCTGGGCGTCGACCAGGAAGGTTTCCGGTGCGGCTGCAATGCCCCAGTCGATGGCGGTACGGCCATCCTGGTCGGCCAGCACCAGCAGGTAGGGATTGCCCAGCTGTTCCAGCCAATGCAGGGCATCGGCGCGTTCGTCCTTCCAGTTGTAGCCGATCACGCGTACCCGCTTGGTCAGGGCAAAGCGGGTGAGGATGGGATGTTCTTCGCGGCAGGTCGGGCACCAGCTGCCCCAGACATTGAGCACGTAGGGTGCGCCCCGCAGGTCGGCGGCGCGCACGCGGATCGAGGCGTCGTGCAGCAGCGGCAGGTCGAAGGCGGGCGTCGGCTTGCCGATCAGCGCCGAGGGCAGGCTGTCGCGGTCGGCCTGGCCGGAGCGGCGCACGCCGTAGAACAGCAGTGCCAGCACGGCGACGAACAGCAGCGCACCGCCGAGCAACAACGGCAACGAGCGGCGACGGGGAGGCAGGGAGGACGACATCACGGATTCTCCGGAAGACGGCGGAAGCGCCGGTCGCTGGCGGTGACCAACCCGCCCAGCGCCATCAGCAGCGCGCCAAGCCAGATCAAGCGCACGAACGGTTTGACGTGCGCGCGCACGGCCCAGGCGCCGGCGCCGAGGGGCTCGCCGAGCGCGATGTAGATATCGCCGGACAGGCGCGGGCGAATGCCGGCTTCGGTCATGACCTGGCCGCCGCTGGCGTAGCGGCGCTTCTCCGGCACCAGCACGCCGAGCTCGCGCGATCCACGCAGCAGGGTGAGGTGCGCGCGATCGGCGACGTAGTTCGGACCCTGGCGTTGGTCGAGGTCATCGAAGCGCAGCTGGTAGCCGCCGATGTCCAGTTGCTGCCCGGGGGCCAGCGCCACTTCGCGCTGCACGCTCAGCGCCTCCACCAACAAGGCGCCGGCCAGGAACACCGCCACGCCGCTATGCGCCAGCAGCATGCCGGTCATTTCCGCAGT
>DATLJF010000260.1:0-21769 GCA_035539015.1 Stenotrophomonas sp.
GGGCTGCTCCTAGTACGAGAGGACCGGAGTGGACGAACCTCTGGTGTTCCGGTTGTCACGCCAGTGGCATTGCCGGGTAGCTATGTTCGGAAGCGATAACCGCTGAAAGCATCTAAGCGGGAAGCGCGCCTCAAGATGAGACTTCCCGGGGCACAAGCCCCCTAAAGGAACCATGTAGACTACGTGGTTGATAGGTCAGGTGTGTAAGTGCAGCAATGCATTGAGCTAACTGATACTAATGATCCGTGCGGCTTGACCATATAACCTCAAGTTGCCTTGGTCCCAACGAACGTTGGTAGATACCAAATGCAAGCTACGTCACAAGTAACTATGCGAGACAGAGCGCCGTATGCGCTTCCCTGCGCAAAAGCCCGCACTTCCCTGTGCGGACTTTTCAAGGAAAGCAAAAACTGGCGACGCTCCAACCGTCTCCCTGGTGAAATTAGCGCTGTGGAACCACCCGATCCCATCCCGAACTCGGAAGTGAAACGCAGCTGCGCCGATGGTAGTGTGGCTCAAGCCATGCGAGAGTAGGTCATCGCCAGGGGCTTTACCCTCAAACCCCCAGCCATCAGGCTGGGGGTTTGTCTTTTTGCGCAGTGGGAAATGCGCTCGGCGCACCTGGCGGGAATTACACTGCCGCCATGCCTGAGTTGCCTGAAGTCGAAACCACGCTGCGTGGCCTGGAGCCGCATCTGCTAAAGCGCACGATCCACGGCGTCATCCTGCGCCGCCCGGACCTGCGCTGGCCGATTCCGCCTGAGATCGAGCAGCAGCTGCCCGGTGCGAAGATCACCGAGCTACGCCGACGCGCCAAGTATCTATTGCTCGATACCGAACGCAACGGCACGGCAATCCTGCATCTAGGCATGTCGGGCAGCTTGCGGGTCTTGCCGGGCGACACCCCGGTCCGGGCGCATGACCACGTCGACATCAGCCTCGACAATGGCCGCCTGCTCCGATTCAACGACCCACGCCGCTTCGGCGCGCTCCTATGGCAGGCCGCAGGAGATACCCACCCCCTGTTGGCCGAGCTCGGGCCCGAGCCGTTGTCCGATCAGTTCGACGGCGACTACCTCTTCCACTTGAGTCGCGGGCGCAAGGCAGCGGTGAAGAGCTTCCTGATGGATCAACGTGTCGTCGTCGGCGTTGGCAACATTTACGCGGCAGAAAGCCTATTCATGGCGGGGATCAGCCCACTACGCGCGGCGGGCAAGGTGTCGCGCGAGCGTTACCAGCAACTGGCCGTAGCGGTGAAGCAGATCCTCGCGCACGCCATACAACGGGGTGGCACCACCCTGCGGGACTTCATCAGCCCCGATGGCGTGCCTGGCTATTTCGAGCAGGAACTGCTGGTTTACGGACGCGAGGGTGAAGTCTGCAGCCGCTGCGGGCGGCCGCTTCGACACGCCTCCATCGGGCAGCGCGCCACCGTTTGGTGTCCTGGCTGCCAACGCTGACGCCTTCACGTCCGGCGCCCGCGCCGCAGCTATAGTCCGCGCCATCAACGGTGTAAGGACTGCACCATGGGCGAGACAACGGACATCACCTTGTGGCTGGATTCGGCCCGCGCGGGCGATCGTGCCGCGCTCGATCGCGTGCTGTCCACGCTCTACCGCGAATTGCACGCCATGGCCCGGCGGCAGCTGGCTGGCCAGCAGAACCACACCCTGGACGCCACCTCGCTGGTCCACGAGTCCTACCTGAAACTCCTCGGAGCCAGTGGGCGCGCGCGGTTCGACGATCGTGCGCACTTCTTCGCCTATGCCGCGTCTGCCATGCGCAGCGTCGTGGTCGACTATGCCCGCAACCGCTTGGCGCGAAAGCGCGGCGGCGACCTCAAGCGTGTGGCCGAGATTCCGGAAGACAGCGAAAGCGGCGTGCGCCTGGATGAGAATCTCTTGGCACTCGACGTTGCCTTGAACCGCCTGCACGATCTCGACGAAAGGCTCGCGAAAGTCGTCGAGCTGCGCTACTTCGCTGGCCTGTCGGAGCTGGAGATTGCCGAGTTGATGCAGCGTTCCGAGCGCAGCATTCGCCGCGACTGGCAGAAGGCGCGCATGCTGCTATTGGCCTCGATGCAGGAACGTTGAGCCGCCATGGACGCTGACCGTTGGGCGTTGCTGTCACCGCTCCTGGACGAATTGCTCGAACTGGACGATGACCTGCGTCATCGCCGACTGGCCCAGCTGAAGATCGCCGACCCCGCCTTGGCGAGTGAACTGCGCCAGCTGTTGGCAGTGGAAAAGCAGAGCGATGCCTTCATTGCCGAGCCGCTCATGGCCAGGCACGAGCAACACGCATTGGTGGGCGATCGCATCGGTGCCTATCGGCTGCTGCAACTGCTCGGCACAGGTGGCATGGGCCAGGTCTGGCTGGCGCTGGACGAACGCTCCCCGGACGCTGGGCGCGTCGCCTTGAAGTTGCTGCGTGCCGACTTGGCCGACCCACACCTGCGCGGCCGTTTCCTGCGCGAACGCGACATCCTCGCCAGCCTCGGCCACCCCCAGATTCCAAGATTGCGAGATGCCGGCAGCGACGCCGGCGGACAGCTGTACCTGGCGCTCGACTATATCCAGGGCCAACCCATCACCACGCGCTGCCAGCAACTCGGGCTTTCGCCCGAAGCGTGCGTAGCGCTGTTCCTGCATGTGTGTGCAGCGCTGAGCCATGTGCATTCGCGCGGTGTCGTCCATCGCGACCTGAAGCCGTCCAACATCCTGGTCGACGTCGAGGGAAAGATATCCCTGCTCGACTTCGGCATCGCCCAGCGTGTGAATGACGCCGCTGACGCCATTCCGGCCAGTGGCGACCGCACCTTCACCCTGCACTACGCCGCGCCCGAGCAGATCCGGGGTGAACCTTGCGCAACCACCGCCGACGTCTACTCACTCGGGGTCGTGCTGTACGAACTATTGGCGGGCCAAAAGCCCTATCGCCTGCGGCGGCAGAGCGACGCCGAATGGGAGCGTGCCGTATTGCGTGCTGAAGTGACGCCGCCTTCGGCAGCGTTGGACCAGCAACACGCCAGCGCAGGCGTTGCTGATCCGGCCAAGCGCGTGACCCGCCTGCGCGGCGCGCTCGACGCCATCGTGCTCAAGGCGCTGCGGAAATCCGCGTGCGATCGCTACCCCAGCGTAGACGCATTTGCCGATGACCTGTGCCGCTGGCAACGCGGCCAAAGTGTCTCGGCCGAGCCGCATGCCGCGCCTCATCGGTGGTTGCAGTGGATACGACGCAACCTGGCAGGCCAGACCGCCGACGCCTGAGCCCGGGCTTTGCCGACGACACGCAGCGGGCCACAATGCAGCGCGTCCCCACGGAACCTGCGCATGTCGTCGAAATCCTGCCGCGCTCTCATTGCATCGCTGGCGTTCTGCGCCATGGCTGCGTCCACGGCACTGGCCACCGAGGCGCCACAAACGCTCGCCCTGGACAACGGTACCGTCCGCCTGGAAGCCACGCCCGCCTTCGGTGGACGCGTACTGTCCTGGCATCTGGTCGGTGAACCCAACGTCCTGAAGGTCGGCCAGGACGCCATCCGTGATCATCCCCATCCGGATTGGTCGGCCAGCGCGGGCGATATCCCCTACCTTGGCCACGATGTCTGGGTGGGCCCGCAAAGCCAGTGGTGGCTGCACCAGGACCAGAACCCGGCGCGCCGCAAGGCCGCGGCCAATTGGCCGCCCGACCCTTATCTGTCCCTGGCACCCAGCCGCGTGACGTCGCAGGGCCCAATCCAGTTCACCCTGGAGGGCGCCTCCAGTCCCGTTACCGGCGTTCGCTTGCGCAAGCAGGTCCGCTTGTCCGAGGAATCACCCGATACCGTCATCCTCCAAGCCCAGGCGCAGAACATTCGCGACAGCGCCGTTGCATGGGACCTGTGGTTCAACACGCGGGTCGCCGCCAGTACTCGCGTTTTCGTGCCCGTCGCCTCGTCGCAGAATGATATCGACCTGCAAGCATCCACCGACCCGGGCACCGTTGCTCCCCGCCATGCCTGGGAGCAAGGCATGTTCTCCCTCTCGGCGGCGCGTTCGGACTCGCCCGCCATCCAGCGCGGGAAATACCGTCTCCAACCGTCGGCCGGATGGATGGCCGGGTTCGCCGGGCACCAGGTGTTCCTGATCCGCTTTGAACACCAACCGCGCGAGCGCATTCACGCCGAGCAGGGACAGGTCGAGCTGTACCTCGACGCGGTGTCCCGTTCGCCCGCCGAAGGGCTGCTGGAAATGGAAGTCCATGCGCCCTATCGGCAACTGCAAGCGGGCGAACAGATGCAGGCCAGCGAGCGCTGGACCCTGCTGCGCTACGACGGCCCGGACGAGGTGCGCGCACAGCGTGCATTCCTGTGCGAGCAGTCCGCACGCCTGGCCTTGGCCGATGCCTGTCCCTGAAGCGCGCATTCATTGAGCAGCCATCGCTCTGCGGGCCGGCTGGCTATGATGTGCCTCCCTCTCACCTTTCGCCCGAACGGCCCATGGAACGACGCCAATTCCTCAAGAACGCCGCTGCCGCCCTCGCCAGCTTTGGCTTGCCGGCGATCCCGGCCTGGGCGCTGGCCGCGCCGGCCGCCGTCGGCCTGCGCCGCCTGGGTCAACCGCAGCCTTTCGATTTCGCCTCGCTCAAGGGCCAGGCCCGTGCGATGGCCAATGCCCCGTACCAGTCGCACAAGCGCGTGCTGCCCGGGCCGCTCGAGAACCTGAGCTGGGACCAGTACCAATCCATCAGCTACCGCCAGGACCACGCGCTGTGGGCCGATAAGCCCGGACGCTTCCAGGCCAAGTTCTTCCACCTGGGCCTGTATTTCCATTCGCCGGTGCGCATGTTCGAAGTAGTCGACGGCAAGGCGCAGGAACTGGCCTACGACGGCGCCGCCTTCGACTATGGCAAGAGCGGCTTGCAGGGCAAGGGCTTGCCGGCCGACCTGGGCTTTGCCGGTTTCCGCCTCAATACGCGCCAGGACACCAACCGCGACTTTGCCGCCTTTCTCGGCGCCAGTTATTTCCGTGCCGTCGGCGCCGAAGGCCAGTACGGGCAATCGGCGCGTGGCTTGGCCATCGATACCGGCACCGGCCGTCCGGAAGAATTCCCCGACTTCATCGCTTACTTCCTCGAAAAGCCTGCGGCCGACTCCGACACTGTCGTGGTCTACGGCCTGCTCGATTCTCCCAGCGTCGCCGGCGCCTACCGTTTCGCCATCACCAATGGTGACGTGTTGCTGATGGAGATCGACAGCGCCCTGTACCCGCGCAAGCCGATCGAACGCCTGGGCATCGCACCTTGCACCAGCATGTACCAGACCGGTGAAAACGACCGCCGCATGGATTGGGATTGGCGCCCGGAGATCCACGACACCGACGGCCTGTCGATGTGGAGCGGCAACGGCGAATGGATCTGGCGCCCCCTGGCCAACCCGCCGCACCTGCGCTTCAACATGTTCGTCGACGACAACCCGCGCGGCTTTGGCCTGTTACAGCGTGACCGCAACTTCGACCACTACCAGGACGATGGCGTCTTCTACGAGAAGCGCCCCTGCCTGTGGGTCGAGCCCAAGAGCGGTTGGGGCAAGGGCTCGGTCCAGTTGGTCGAAATCCCCACCGTGGACGAGACCTTCGACAACATCGTCGCCTTCTGGAATCCCGAAACCAAACCGCAACCCGGGCAGGAACTGCTGTTCGGCTACCGGCTCTACTGGGGCGCGCATCCGCCGGCTTCCTCGCCGCTGGCACTGTGCGTGGCCACGCGCACCGGCCTGGGCGGTGTGATCGGACAGAAGCGCACGCATTTCTCCTGGCGCTTCGCCGTGGATTTCGCCGGCGGCGAACTGGCCGCGCTGGCCAAGGCCAACAACCTGCAAGTCGAAGCGGTGCTGCAGTTGTCCCGCGGCAAGACCGAAGTGGTCTCGGCGCGTCCGCTGCATGAGATTTCCGGCTATCGCGCCATGTTCGACGTGGTGCCGCCGGACGACTCCACGCAGCAGATCGATATCCGCCTGTTCCTGCGCCTGCAGGGCAAGCCGCTCACCGAGACCTGGCTGTACCAATGGACCCCGCCGCCGGCGGCGGAGCGCAAGCTGTACTGATCCGGGCGTGCCGCGCCCGCAGGGCGCGGCGTTTTACCAAGGCAGCGATTCCTGCAGCGGCTCGATCCGGCCCTCGCCGCGCATGATCCGCTTGAACTCGGCACGGCTCACCGACACATAGCGCTCGTTGCCACCAATCTCCACCTGCGGGCCGTCCTGCACGGCATGGCCCTGTTCATCGACGCGTACGGTCATCGTTGCCTTGCTGCCGGTGTGGCAGATGGTCTTGATCTCCTGCATCTCGTCGGCCCAGGCCAACAGGTACTGGCTACCCTCGAACAGCTCGCCGCGAAAATCCGTGCGCAGGCCATAGCAGAGCACCGGAACGCGCAGCTGGTCGACGACTTCGCTCAGCTGCCACACCTGTGCGCGCGTCAGGAACTGCGCCTCGTCCACCAGCACGCAATCCAGTTTGCCGTGCGCGCCGATGTCGGCTTCCACCAGCTGCAGCAGATCGCGGTCGCGGTCGAACGGCAGGCCTTCCGCGCGCAGGCCGATGCGCGAGGCGACCACGCCCGTGCCGGCGCGGTGGTCGAGTTGCGGGGTGAGGATCAGCGTGCGCATGCCGCGCTCGCGGTAGTTGTGCGCCGACTGCAGCAAGGTCGTGGTCTTGCCCGCATTCATCGCCGAATAATAGAAATAGAGCTTGGCCATGCGGGAATTCTAGCGGTGTGGCTCCCGCCGCGGCGACAGCCGCCCAGTTCTAGCGCCCCGAGGGGGGCGCCGGTTCGAGCGGGCCGACCTCCACCTGGGTACCGAGCTCGCGCGTCATCACTGCATCCTGGCTGGCCCAGTAGTGTTTCGGCTCCCACAAGCGGTCGTCGTAGTAGGTCTCGCCACCCACCGTAGGCGGGCACGTGCCCTCTATGCCTCTGCGCATTCCTTTGTGCTCCTCGGCCACGCACACCGACACCTTGTCCACCCAGCCAAGCATGCTGCCAGTGACGTCCTTGCGGTTGCGGCGCATCACCGCTTCAAGCCGGGGCTGCGCCGCTGTGTCGGCATAGCGCGCCTGCAGCGGCTTGCCTACTGTTACGGCGCGTGCGCGCTCGTCCGCGTTCAACGCATTCCAGATCACTTCGCGTCGAGCCAAGGCCGCTGAGTTGCCGCGCTCGGCCGCCAGGTCCATCCAGGCATAGGCAAGCGGCCGGTCGACCGGTCCGCCGATGCCTTCCCAATACAGCTGGCCAAGCATGAATTGGGACAGCTTGTCCGCATAGCGCGCGCCAAACAGGAACTGGCGGCGTGCCTCGGCCGGACGATCCTGTTTCAGCGCCTGGAATCCCAACTGCCGTGCCTGCTCGCCCGGATGCGCCACGGCATAGGCCGCAGTCTGGGTGACGCGGTGCAACTGGGGATCGTCCGCCTGGTCCGCTGCAGAGGCTGCCGGCAGCGCACCCAACACCAGGAAAAGCGACAACGCAGTACGCATGGCCATTTCCTTCGCTATGCATCGGCCGAGCACGGCCACGATGCTCCATTGGCGCCTTGATAGACCAGCCCCGCAGCGCTGTCAATCGTTCGCACCAGCTGGAGCGCCCGCTACAATGCTCCGCCCACGGAAGCCTCATGCACGGTCTCAATCCCCCCCAGCGCGCCGCGGTCCTGCACTGCGAAGGTCCTTTGTTGGTGCTGGCTGGCGCCGGCAGCGGCAAGACGCGCGTGATCGTGGAGAAAATCGCCCAACTGGTCGCCACTGGCCGCTATCCGGCCAAGCGCATCGCCGCGATCACCTTCACCAACAAGTCGGCCAAGGAAATGCGCGAGCGCGTGGGCAAGCGCATCCGCGGCGAGGCAGCCGAAGGGCTGACCATCTGCACCTTCCATGCGCTGGGGCTGAAGTTCCTGCAGATCGAGCACGAGGCGGCCGGGCTCAAGCGCGGCTTTTCGATCTTCGACGCCGATGATGCCGCGGCCCAGGTCAAGGACCTGCTGCACGGCGCCAAGCCCGATGTGATCGAAGATGCCAAGAACCTGATTTCGCGCGCCAAGAACGCCGGGCTGTCGCCTCAACAGGCGATGGCTGCCGCGCGCAGCAATCGCGAGAAGGAAGCGGCGAGCCTGTACGAGCGCTACCAGGCGCGGCTGAGCACGTTCAATGCGGTGGACTTCGACGATCTTATCCGCCTGCCGGTGCAGATCCTCGAAGAGAATCCGCAGATCGTCCAGGCCTGGCGCGAACGCATCGGCTATTTGCTGGTGGACGAGTGCCAGGACACCAACGATGCCCAGTACCGGCTGCTGAAAATGCTCGCCGGCGAGCGCGGGAACTTCACCTGCGTGGGCGACGATGACCAGAGCATCTATGCCTGGCGCGGCGCCAACCCGGACAACCTGCTGCAGATGGCGCAGGACTATCCGAAGTTGGAGATCATCAAGCTCGAACAGAACTATCGCTGCTCCAACCGCGTGTTGCGCGCGGCCAATGCCTTGATCGCGCACAACCCGCATGAGCACCTGAAAACGTTGTGGAGCGACCAGGCCGACGGCGAGCGTATTCGCGTCTGGGAATGCCGCGATAGCGAGCACGAGGCCGAGAAGGTTGCCGCCGAGATTTCCTATCTCGCCAACGCCAAGCAGGTGCCCTACAGCGACTTCTGCATCCTGTTCCGCGGCAACTTCCAGTCGCGGCCGCTGGAAAAAGCCATGCAGCTGCTGCGCGTGCCCTACCACCTCAGTGGCGGCACCGCTTTCCTCGAACGCCAGGAGGTCAAGGACCTGTTGTCCTGGCTGCGCCTGATCGTCAACCCCGACGATGACGCGGCGTTCCTGCGTGCGGTGCAGTCGCCCAAGCGCGAGGTCGGTGCCGGCTCGCTGGCCAAGTTGGCCGAACTGGCCGCCACCAAGCACGTGCCGATGTCGCGCGCGGCAGAATCGATGGGTGCCCTGCAACACCTGCCGCCGCGTGCGGCCAACGGCCTGAGCGCCTTTACCGACATCCTGCGCGACCTGCGCCAGCAGTCGGCGACGCTACCAGCCGCGGACCTGGTGCGCCGGCTGGCGGAAAAATCCGGCCTGCTCACTGACCTGCGCAACCAGAGCAAGGACGAAGCCTCGTTCCAACGGCGCAAGGCCAACCTGGACGAACTCGCCGAGTGGTTCGAAGGCGGCCCACGCGGCGCCAGTGCCGGCGACCTCGCCGCGCAGCTGGCATTGCTGTCGCGCAACGACAAGGACGATGGCGGCAACCAGGTGCGCATGATGACCTTGCATGCGTCCAAGGGGCTGGAATTCCGTTACGTGTTCATCGTCGGTTGCGAAGACGGCGTGCTGCCGCACGAAGTAAGCCTGGACGAAGGCAACCTGCAGGAAGAGCGCCGGCTCCTGTACGTCGGCATCACCCGCGCCAAGGAACAGCTGTGGATGAGCTACAGCAAGGTCACGCGCAAGTTCGGCGAGCAGATCCGGCTCAAGCCCAGCCGGTTCTTCGAAGAGATCCCGGCGGCGGAGATCCAGCGCGACGGCGCCGACCCGGTGGCCGACGCCGAGCGCAAGAAAGAGCGCGCCAGTGCGGGCCTGGCCGCGATCCAGGCACTGTTCGACTGACCCCTTGCCAGCGCGAGCAGGCGTCGGCACGCTGTGGCCTCGCCTGCAAGGAGCCTGACCTTGGCGCTATCGATCCAGACGCAACGCCTGCATTTGCGCGAGCTGTCGCCGGTACATGACGCGGCCAACATGCTGGCGCTCTTGAACGACCCTGGCTTCATCGCCGGCATTGCCGACCGCAACGTGCGCACCGAAGCCGAGGCACGCGAGTACCTCGCCCATTGGCAGGGCGCGCAGTACGCCAGCGTGGGCTTCGGCCACTACGCCATCGAATTGCGCCAGGGCGGTAACTTCATCGGCACCGCCGGGTTGATCCAGCGCGCCGACCTCACGCTGCCCGATATCGGCTACGCGTTGCTGTCGGCGCACCATGGTTGCGGCTACGCCGAAGAAGCGGCCCGCGCCGTGATGACCCACGCGCGCGAGACCTTGGGCTTGCCCGGGGTGTGTGGCATCGTTTCGCCCGGCAACGCCGCTTCGGTGCGGCTGCTGGAAAAGCTCGGCTTGCGCCGCGAAGGGGAGTACGTGATGGCCGCCGAACGCGAGCCGCTGGCCTACTACGCCGTCAGCTTCTGAAGCACGCTCAGTCGCGTCCAGCGTCGATCGCGTCCAGGCGTGCCTGTAGCTCGGCCATCTGGGACTCGAGGATCGCCACGCGCGCGGCCAGGTCGGACGCGGCTGACGAGGTCGAGGGAGCGGCCGCACTGGATGCCGCCACGGCCGTGGTATCCACCGGTCCGCACAGGCCATGCGCATAGCGCTCCTCGCGCTGTCCGCTCGCACGCGGCAGCGCCGCTACCAGCTCACGTTGCGCCAGTCGCTCCAGCACGTGGCGGATTTCCTCGGCGTCGTTGAAGCGCAGCATGCGCTCGCTGCGGGCGAACAACTCATGCGCGGTCTGCGGGCCACGCAGGCACAGCAGGGCCAGCAGCACGACCTGCTGGCGGGTCAGGCCGAGCGCGGCCTCCAGCCGGTGCTCGTAGCGCTCGGCACGCGAAGAGAACTGCTGCCGGACCAGACCGAGGCCTTCCAGCTGACGCAAAGCGCGGTGGACTTCGCCGGTTTCCAGCGCCATCACCGGCTCACGCGCGGTCTTCTGGTTGGCCGCCACCTGCGCCGCGTTTACGGTCAGGGGGTAGGTATCCGGCGTGGTCGCCTCTTTCTCGACCAGGCAGCCCAATACCCGGGCTTGGGCGGGATCGAGGACCGGAATCTGGGGCAGGTCTGCGGCGTTCATGGGGAAGGAGATCCGGGAGCAGGGGCCGGCAGGATAGCCGGGCCGGACCGCTGAAACCCGCAGGTCACTGCCAAGCCGGTAAAATTGCCGCACTTTCCCTGGTAGTAGCCCATGCGTCGCAGCACTTCCCTGACCCTGACCCTCGTTGCCGCCAGCCTGCTGGCGTTGTCCGCCTGCAAGGTACAAGCACCGGAAGCGGCCACCGCCGCCAAGCCGGCATTGGCACCCTCGGCCGCGCCCAAGACGGCTGGGCACCCGGCCCAGGCCGATGGCGTGGCCGCCGATGACAATCTCAACGCGGTGCTGTGGATGCAGCGTTCGGAGGAGTATCGCGCGCTCTCCGAGCAGACCTACCGCGCCGCCGCCGACCGCCTGGACGAAGCCCTGAAAGAGGCCAATTGGGATGCGCTGGTACCGGAAGAGCGCGGGAATACCGCCAAGGGCCTGAAGCCGGCCGTGGTGATGGACGTGGACGAAACCGTGCTGGACAACTCGCCTTACCAGGCGCGCCTGATCCGCGACAACCAGGAATACGACGAAGTCACCTGGTCGCAGTGGGTGGCCGAAAAGAAGGCCAAGGCCCTCCCGGGGGTGGTCGACTTCGCCAAGGCCGCCGATGCCAAGGGCGTGACCGTCCTCTACATCTCCAACCGCGCCGTGCACCTGCAGGATGCGACCCTGGCCAACCTGCGCAAGGTCGGCATGCCAGTGGCAGACAACAGCGTGTTGCTCGGCCTGGGCACGGTGGTGAAGGATTGCGAGCAGAACGGCAGCGAGAAGAACTGCCGCCGCCGCCTGGCGGGCCAGCAGTACCGCGTGCTGATGCAGTTTGGCGACCAGCTGGGTGACTTCGTCCAGGTGCTCGCCAATACGCCGCAAGGCCGCAGCGAACTACTGCAGCAGTACCACGACTGGTTCGGCGAGCGCTGGTGGATGTTGCCCAACCCCAGCTACGGCGGCTGGGAGCCGGCGCAGTTCAACAACGACTACACCCAACCGCGCGCGGCCCGCCGCCAGGCCAAGCGCGATGCCCTGGACGTGGCACCATGAGCCGGCCACCGCTGCCGCTCAGCGCGCGCGAACGCCTGATTTTCGCGCTCGATGTCCCCGGGCGCGCCGAAGCGCTGCAATGGGTCGATCGGCTTGGCGATGCGGTGTCTTTCTACAAGATCGGCATGGAACTGCTGGCTTCGGGCGAGTATTTCCAGGTGCTCGACGAGTTGGCCAAGCGTGACAAGCGCATCTTCGTCGACCTCAAGTTCTTCGACATCCCGGCCACGATCGGCGGGGTGATCGGCCGGTTGTCGCAGTGGCCGGTGAGCTACTGCACCGTGCACGGCTGGCACGCGCCGATGTTGCAGGCCGCGGTGGAAGCCAACCGCGGCGACATGCGCCTGCTGGCGGTGACCGTGCTGACCTCGATGGGGCGCGCCGACCTGCGGGCCATGGGCATCGATCGTGAACCTGCCGAAGTGGTGGTTGAGCGCGCGCTGGCCGCGCAGGCCAGTGGCATCGATGGCGTGATCGCGTCTGGGCAGGAAGCGGGGCAGATCCGCCGGGCCACCGGTGCCGGCTTCTCCATCGTCTGCCCGGGCATTCGCCCGGGGGGCCCGGTGGGCGACGACCAGCAACGCACCGTCGGCGTGGCCGAAGCCTTCCGCGAGGGTGCCGACGCGATCGTCGTGGGCCGGCCCATCCGCAAGGCGAGCGACCCGGTGGCCGCCGCCGAAGCGATCCAGACCGAGATCGCCGTACTCTCGTTCTGAGCCGCGCGCTGTTACAGGCGCCTGGCTAGAACTTCACCCCGACCTCGAGCTTCACCTGCCGCGGCGTGCCGGTGATGTTCCCGGCGCGGTTGTACCAAGCGTGGCGCTGGCCTTGCCAGTTGGCCATGTCCAGGTCGACCAGGTTGTCGAAGTTCAGCACGTTGATGATGTCCACGCGCGCGTACATCGAGGTATCGCCGGCCAGCTTGAACTCCTTGGTGGCCTGCAGGTCCAGCGAGCGATAGCCGAAGATCTGGCCGCCCAGCAGGAAGCGTCCATTGCCATTGGGCGTGACTGCGACCGGCATGCACTGGGGCTGGTTGCCGTAGGGGGCGAGCTCCTGGCAATAGCTGGTGTTCGCGCTCACTGGCGTAGCCAGGGTGAGCTTGGCGCCGAAAGTGATCCCCCAGGGGCCGTCGTAGTTGCCCGTCAGCACCAGGCGATGGCGCGCGGCGGCATTGGAACGGACGAAGGGATAGGCCTGCATGTTCGGCCGGTCGAAGGCGTAGTGCTCGGAGATGTCGCGATTCTGCCGTGCATGGGTCCAGGTGTAGGCCACCGACATCCCCCAGCCGCTTTCCTTGGTGTACGGCTTCTGCGCCGACAACAGCAGCTGCGTGGTGCGCGTCTTGATCCCCGAATCGCTCAGGATCAGGCTGCCGAAGCCCGGCAGCCCGCAGCCCCAGGGTTGCATGTAGCCTGGTTCGGCCGAGCGGTTGCACAGGCTCGGCGCGTCGAAGAAGTTGCCGTTGGGATAGCGGTTGCCGAGTACGAAGGCAAAGCCGTTGTGGCTGAGAATGCGTGTGACCGTGACGTCGGTGCTCCAGTCGCCGATGCGGTTGCGCATGCCCAGGCTGAACTGGTCGGAATACGGTGCCTTGAGCTTGTTGTTGATCAGGTCTACTTCGATGCCCGCATTGCTCGCAGGCCCGACCATCGCCTGCAGGTTATCCAGGCCATTGAGCAGGGCCGGGTCCCACGGGTAGCAAGGCGCTGCGCCGCGATAGCAATTGCCGGTGGCGGAATCGGCGAAGTTCACCGTGATCTGCGGCAGCGCGGCCTTGGTGCGTTCCAGCTGCAGGTAAGTAAACAAGTCGCGGTCATAGGCCCGGCCGGCGCCGCCATGGATCACGTGTTGCTCGTCGGCATCGATGTCGTAGGAGAAGCCCAGCCGGGGTTGCCACGCGCCCTTGAAGGTACTGCGGTTGTGCCCGGTGCTGAGATAGTCGTTGATATTGATCCCACCCATCGCCAGCGTTTGCGCATAGGTTTGGCCGGGGCCTGCGTTGGGATCCTGCCGGCCGAGTGCGGCGACCACGTTCGGTGGCGTCACGAACCCGAGATACGAAGGATTCTTCTCGTAGTCCCAACGCAGGCCCAGGTTCAACTCCAGGTGGTCGTTAATGCGCCAATCGTCCTGGATATACAGCCCGATCTGTTCGGTGCGCGTACGCACGCTCGGCAGCAGGCCGCCCATGCCGACCACCGGTTTGGTGAAGAACGCCTTGTACGGCACCGTCGCCGGAAAGGCCGGGTTCTCCAGCGAGTAGGAGAACTGTGGATTGATGTCGCTGGCATCGGCGGCAAAGAGATCGATGCGCTTGTAGCGGGCGCCCATCTTGATGGTGTGCTCGCCATGCCATTCCAGGCCGCTCAGGGTGAGGTTGTCCTCCAGCGACCAGCCCTTTTGTCCCTTGCGCTGGGCGTCCAGCGGCGAGCCGCCAGCGGTCTCCAATACCGTCGGGTCCTGGGTCCCGTCAGGCGTGGTGTAGAGCAGGCCCTCGTCCAGCGTGATCGGCGTGGGCTGGTAGAAGCTGTTCTCCGACGTGGCCAGTACCTCGTTGAACCAGCTATCGCCGCTGTGGTCCCAGCGCAGGGTCCAGCGTCGATCGGTGTTGTTGGTGACCGTGCCGTGCGAGCGCGCCGTGGTGCCGCCCAGGCCAATCTGGTACTCCTTGCGATCCTGCACGGACAGCTCGATGCGGTCGCGGTCACTTGGCTCCAGGTCGATCTTGGCAAACACCTGGTCCTGCTGGAACGGCTGGCTCGCCGGCCCGAGTTCTGCCGCCGCGGGCGCCGGCAGGCTGTCGATGGCGTTGCGTGCCACGCCGCCGGGGCCAACGGTTGTCGGCAACGAGAACCGCTTGGCTTCATAGGCCACGAAAAAATGCGCGCGGTCGCGCAGCAGCGGGCCGCCGAGGGCGAAGCCATATTCCTTCTCCGCCGACACCGCCTTGTCGTTGCCCGGCTGGCGCTCGCTCGGCGTGCGTGCGCGCAAGTGCTCGTCGGTGTATCGGTAGAAGGCTTCGCCGTGGAATTCGTTGGTGCCGGACTTGGTCACCGAGGTCACCGCCGCACTGGCAATCTGCCCGTACTCGGCCTTGTAGTTGGACGTGATCACCTTGTACTCGCCGATCGCCAGCTGCGAGAACGGGTTGCCGGCGCTGGAGAATTGCCCGGCGATGCCGCCACCCAGGACGTAGCTCTTCTGCCCGACGCCATCGATGTAGACGTTGATGCCGTCGGTACTCTGCGCCCCGCCGCGCAACGAGGTCCGGCCGTTGGCGTCACGCGTGAATGCCATCCCGGGCACCGCATCGGCGAATTCGAGGAAATTGCGCGAAACCTGCGGGGTGGTGCGTATCTGCCGTAGCGAAACCGTCTCGCCCACTTCTGGCGAACGCACCTCTTCGAGCATGGCCGGTGCGGTGACGGTGATCCGGTCCAGGGTGGTCGCATCGGCAGGGCCGGCCGGCACGGCGTCCAGATCGAGGGCGACGGTGGAGGCCACGCTCAGCACCACGGTACGGCTGCGGCCAGCGGCCTCGACCCGGTAAGTGCCCGGCGCCAGGCCGATCAGCGAAAAGCCGCCGTTGGGCCCCAGCTTCGTGCGGCGGACTGAGCCGGTGGCCATGTCGGTGGCGACTACTTCAGTGCCCGCAGGGGCATCGACCTGGCCGCGCAATGCGGCGTTCGCCGATTGGGCGAAAGCAGGCGACGGGGGCAGGTAAGCCACCAGGGCACAGGCCAGCAGATGACGAACCAGAGTGCGGGATTGCTGCGACTTGTCCACGTGGCCCTCCCAGGCATGAAAGCGTTTCCGGGAGGATTGGCTGATCCAAGGGCTGGCTCAACGCGAAGACGGTGCTATCCGCCAGATCGTTCGATAAATCTAAGAAAAAGGATAGTTATCGTTAAAATTCAGAGGTTTATTCAATAAACTTCGCCTGTTGCACAAAATTCAGGCAGCCTCTACCATGCCGCTCATCCGGTCCGCCGGAGATGTGCCACAACACTGTCCACTGGCTTCGGCCGGTTTTGAGGAGGCCGGGATCTCGCGATCCCGCCTCCTTTTTTATTGCCCCGCTTGTGCGTACCGCGCACCCGCGCCGCGAACAGCAAGAAGGCCCGCGGACGGGGTCCGCGGGCCTTCGCTGTTGCGTGGAGCTTTGCGCTTCGGCCTTAGAACCTTACGCCCACTTCGACCTTGACCTGGCGAGGCGTACCGATGATGTCGCCGGTTTCGTTGAAGAACGCTCGCTTGCCGTTGGCATCGGTCACGTAGCGGATGTTGGTGAAGTTGTCGAAGTTGAACACATTGATGATGTCCAGGCGCGCGTAGGCACTCCAGTCGCCGGCGATCTTGAAGTCCTTGGTCGCCTGCAGGTCCACCGAGCGGTAACCGAAGATCTTGCCGCCGACCAGGAACTTGCCATTCCCCTGCGGGTTGAAGCCGGTGGGGATGCACGCCGGTTCGTTCGACCCAAACGCCGGGTCTGGTCCGCAGATGAATTCGTTGCTCGGGATCGGCGTGGCCAGCGTCAGCTTGCCGCCGAAGGTGATACCCCAGATACCGTCGTAGTTGGCGGTAGCCACCAAGCGGTGGCGCGCGGCGGCGTTGGACTTGATGAACGGGTAGTCATCGAGCGTGGCGGCATCAAAGGCGTAATGCTCGTTGATGTCACGGGTCTGTCGTGCGCTGGTCCAGGTGTACGCGACCGACGCGCCCCAGCCGCTTTCCTTGCTATAGGGCTTCTGCGCCGACAGCAGGATCTGCGTGGTGCGGGTCTTGATACCGTTGTTGCCAACGATCAGCCCGCCGAACGTAGGCACGCCGCAGCCCCAGGGCTGGCTGTAGCCCGTGGCATTCGGGTTACACAGCGAAGGCGTATCAAAGAAGTTTCCGTTCGGGTAACGGTTGCCCAGCGTAAAGCCGAAACCGTCATAGCTGAGGACGCGGGTGACGGTGGCATCGGTCAGCCAGTCGCCGATCTGGTTGCTCATGCCCAGGCTGAACTGGTCGGAGTAGGGCGCCTTGAGGTTGTTGTTGAGCAGATCGACCTCGGTACCCGAATTGCTGGTGTTGCCGATCAGTGCCTGCAGGCCGGCCAGGCCGTTGAGCAGTGCCGGGTTCCAGTCGTAGCACGGCGCCGCACCCTGGTAGCAGGCACCAGTGGCCGGGTCGCGGAAGTTCACCGTCACCTGCGGCAATGCCGACTTGGTGACTTCCAGCTGCAGGTAGTCGAACAGGTCGCGGTCGTACGAGCGGCCGGCGCCACCGTGGATCACGTGCATCTCGTCGGCATTGAGGTCATAGGAGAAACCCAGGCGGGGCTGCCACGCACCATCGAACGCCTTGCGGTTGTTACCGGTGGAGATGTAGTCGTTGACGTCCAGGCCGCCAAGCCGCAGCGAGTCGGCATAGGTCTGCCCAGCCGGGCCGTTCGGATCCTGGCTATTGAGCGCGGCGACCACGTTCTGCGGCGTCACGAAGTTCAGGTAGGACGGATTCTTTTCGTAGTCCCAGCGCACGCCGATGTTGAGCATCAGGTGGTCGTTGACCTGCCAGTCGTCCTGGATGTACAGGCCGTACTGCTTGGCGTTGGACTTCACGCTCGGTGCCAATCCACCAATACCGGTAACCGGCTTGGTGAAGAACGCCTTGTACGGGGTGTCGGAGGGAAAGTCGGGATTGTCGAGCGAGTAATAGAACTGCGGATTGATGTCCAAGGCGTCGGCTGCGTACAGGTCCACGTCCTTGTAGCGCGCACCCATCTTGATGGTGTGCTCGCCGTGCCACTCAATCGCGTTGAGGGTGAAGTTGTCTTCCAGCGACCAACCCTTCTGGCCCTTGGTCTGTGCCGCCAGCGGCGAGCCACCTTCGATGCCGACGATGGTGGCGTCGTTGCTGCCATTGGGCGTGGTGTAGATGTAGCCGTTGCCCAGGGTGATCGGGATCGGGTTGTTGAACGACTCTTCGTGGGTGGCCAGCACCTCGTTGTAGAACCAGTCTCCGCTGTGATTCCAGCGCAACGCCCAACGCGTGTCAGTATTTTCGCTGACAAAGCCATGCGAGCGCGCCGTGCTTCCGGAGAAACTTTCCTGGGTCTCGTCGCGGTCCTGGTAGGACAGCTCGAAGCGGTCGCGGTCGGTCGGCTCGAAGTCGATCTTGGCGAAGTACAGGTCTTCCTGGAACTCCTGCGCGTCGGCGCCGAGCTGCGAAGCGGCGTTAGCGGGCAGGAAGCCCACCGCATTGGCAGCACCGTCGTCCGGCACCGTGGTGGTCGGCAGGTCGAAGCGCTTGGCTTCATAGGTCATGAAGAAGTGCAGCTTGTCCTGGATGATCGGGCCACCCAGCGCGAAGCCATATTCCTTCTCCGCCGACACCGCCTTTTCCTGCTCCGGCTGGCGCTCGGCCGGGGTCATCGCGCGCATGTCTTCATCGGTGTAGCGATAGAACGCCTCGCCATGGAATTCGTTGGTGCCCGACTTGGTCGCCGCGGTCACCGCCGAGCTCGCCACCTGGCCGTACTCGGCCTTGTAGTTGGAGGTGATGACCTTGTACTCGCCAATGGCCAACTGCGGGAACGGATTGCCCGCGCTGCCGAACTGGCCGGCCACGCCGCCTTCCTTGACGTAGCTCTTCTGGCCCACGCCGTCGATGTAGACGTTGGTCGAGCTGGTGTTCTGGGCGCCGCCGCGTAGCGAGGTGTTGCCCTTGGCATCGCGGGTGAACACCATGCCGGGGACGGCGTCGGCGAATTCGAGGAAGTTGCGCGAGACCTGCGGGGTGGTCTGGATCTGCCGCAGGGAGACCGTCTTGCCCACTTCGGAGGTGCGCACTTCCTGCAGCAGGGTCGGCGCGGTCACGTTGACCGCATCCAGCGTGGTGGCGGCGCCGGCGCTGGGCGCGGCGGCCTCGCCCGCGGCGATGTTGAGGGTGGCGGTCGAAGCCACGGTCACCGTCACCGTCTCGGTGCGGCCGGCGGCCTCGACCCGGTACGTGCCTGGCTGCAGGCCGACGACGGTGTAGGCGCCATCGGCGCCGGTGGTGGCGCGGCGGACCGCGCCAGTGGCCACGTTGGTGGCGACCACTTCGGTGCCGGCGGCCGGGTTGGACTGCGAGGTCACCTTGCCGCGGAGGTTGGCGTTGGCCGATTGGGCGAACGCGCCAGGAGCCGCCGCGAACAGGCTGGCGGCCAGGGCGCAGCACAGGAGGCTGCGGACGGGAAATTTGGCGTTGGTTCGAATGGTTTTCACGGAGACCCCTCCCGGGCCGTGCGCTGGATGGTTGATTTGTCTCATGCGTAAGACGGATACAACTTCGGATGTGAAAATCTTGCGGTTAAGTGCAAGCGTCGGAAAAATTTCGTAACGATTGGCCGGTCGTCTGCGGCCCGGCCAGCTGCACCTCAGGGGCAAAGCCCGTGTACGGCGGGCATTGCACCCATTCCACGGGCCCAAACCTGGCCCTGCTTTGTCTCGTCATGGCCGCTTGGGGCCGCTGCGTTGCGCATCTACCAACCTCGCCGCAACGGGGGGATCGCGGCTCTGGGAGCGGAACCTAACAGGAACTGCAAACGTTTACATGATGCGATGCAATATGTGATCGCCATCAGGAAACGCCATGCCTCCGCGCGCCCGCGGCACCCCAGGACACGGCCGGACAGCGCGAGACAACCCCGCGCGTCACGCAGGACGCCTCGTTGCGCCTTGCCCCTGCGGGCTGCACACCGGCAAGATGCGTGATCGATTGGGGAGTCGAACGCCATGCCCTTGATGACCGCCCGCCCTGCATCGTGGCGTCCGTTGCCGTGGCTGCTGGCCGCCCTGCTCCTGCTGCCGGGCTGCAAGCGCGAGCCGGCCGAACTGCCGGGCGCCACCGCCGAGCCGGCCGCCACCGTTCGCGGGCTGGCCGAGCGCCTGCGCGCGAACGATCTGGTCGGCTTCGCCAAGGCCGCGGTGACGCCGGAGCAATACGTCCAGCTCGACGTTGCCTGGCGCGAGGGTCACAGCCGCTGGCCGTTGACCAGCCTGCCGCTGGGCGAAGATCTGCCGGGCCTGCTGCAATACCTGTCCGCCCCAGGCGCCGAGCAGCGCCTGCAACGCGCTTTCGACACCCAGATTGCGGGGCAGGGCGCCGGCGTGAAGCAGGCGGCGCACTCGCTGGGCCTGTTCGGCGTGCAATACCTGCGCAACCAGGGTGACTACAGTCCCGAGCAGCGCGCCCATTACGTGCAACTGGTCAACGCCCTCGCCGGCTGGGCGGGCGGCGCGCCGCTGGCCGACCGCCCGCATGCGCAAGCCGCCATCCCGCGCCTGGTCGCTGCCGCGCGCCGTACCGGTTTCTCCGACCCGGCCGCCATGCAGGCCGCCGGCATGGAGGAAAGCCTGCGCCGGCTCGGCCCGTTCGTGCAGGAGCTCAAGGCTGTGCTGGATACCTACGGCCTGGCCCTGGACACCAGCCTGGACCAGACCCGGGTCGGCCTGGTCAGCCAGGACGGCGACCGGGCCCGCGTGCACCTGCAATATCCACTGGCCACCGAGCAGATCGACACCAGCGCTGCGCTGGTGAGGATCAACGGCCACTGGTACCTGCAAGGCATCCAGGACGAGGTCAAGCGGGTGCTGCAGGCCCCGGTGCCGGCCGCCGCGCAGGCCGCACCCGCAGATCAGGCGCCTGCGCAGCCGCCTAAGCCATAATGGCGCCGATGCCCGAACAGAATAAATTGCCGTTCCCGGACGGCCAGCCCGACCCGGACCGCCCCGCCAACCCGACGCCGGCCTCGGCGACGGACGCTGTCCGCACGCCCATGGTGCCTCCCGGCGTCGGCGGTACTCCGCGCCAGCCGCGGCGCCCGCTGTGGGCGCGCTTTCTCGGCCGCCTGGCCGATCCGTGGCTGGGCCTGACCATCGAACCCGAGCAGCCCGGCCAGTACAACGACGGCCGGCCGGTGGTCTACGTGCTGGAGGACTACGGTCTGTCCAACGCCCTGATCCTCGACAAGGCCTGCCGCGAGGCCGGCCTGCCTTCGCCGCTGGTGCCGCTGCCGGGCGACCCGCTGGGTCGCAAGCGCGCCTACCTGGCGCTGTCACGCCGCAGCAGCAGCAACTCGCTCATTCCCGAGCAGCGCGGCGCCAAGACCCATTCCGACTCGCTGGCCAAACTGTTGCAGGCGCACCGCGCCCGCCCGGACCTCGATGTCCACCTGGTGCCAGTGTCGATCTTCGTTGGCCGCGCGCCGGATAAGCAGAGCGGCTGGTTCGCGGTGCTGTTCTCGGAAAACTGGGCGCTGGTCGGGCGTTTTCGCCGGCTGCTCTCGGTGCTGCTCAACGGCCGCACGACGATCGTCCGCTTCGCCCCGCCGATCTCGCTGCGCCAGACCCTGGACGAAGGCCTGCCGCCCGAGCGCACCTTGCGCAAACTGCAGCGGGTGCTGCGTACCCACTTCCGCCGCATCCGTGAAGCGGTGATCGGGCCGGACCTGTCGACCCGGCGCCTGCTGGTGGACCAGGTGCTGGCGTCCGAATCGGTGCGCGAGGCGATCGCGGCCCAGGCCAAGCGCGACAACAGCAAGCCGATCGACGCCTGGCGCAAGGCGCATGCGCTGGCGTGGGAAGTGGCCGCGGACTACTCCAGCCCGGTGGTGCGTTCGGCCAGCTTCCTGTTGTCGCATGTGTGGAACCGGATCTACGCCGGCGTGCTGGTGCACCACCTGGACAAGCTCAAGCAGGCCGCGCCCGGCTACGAAGTGGTGTACGTGCCGAGCCACCGCAGCCACATGGACTACCTGCTGCTGTCCTATCTGCTGTACGAGCGCGGCATCGTGCCGCCGCACATCGTGGCCGGCATCA
>DATLJF010000261.1:0-10579 GCA_035539015.1 Stenotrophomonas sp.
GCTGATCAACCCGGTGGCGATGGACGAAGGCCTGCGTTTCGCGATCCGCGAAGGTGGCCGTACCGTCGGCGCCGGCGTGGTGGCCAAGATCACCAAGTAAGTGCCTGCAGTCCGGCGGCCTCGGCTGCCGGATCGCGCGAACGGCGGGCCGGTTTGAACATCGGTCCGCCTTCGTTGTCTAAGGGTTTCGCTTAAGTAAACCGTACGCCAGTAGCTCAATTGGCAGAGCAGCGGTCTCCAAAACCGCAGGTTGGGGGTTCGAGTCCCTCCTGGCGTGCCATCTTCGCGAAACTCCACGACCTAGGTCAGATCGGGTACCCAGAGCCGGATGAATAGCAAAATCGAACCTTCCAAGCGCGCTGCCCAAGCTGGTGGCGACATGTTCAAGTACGCCGTCGCTGCGATCCTCGCGGTGGCGGGTCTTTTTGTTTGGTTCTGGTTCTCCACGCCCGAACGCGCCGTCGCCCTGGGTAACTGGGCGCCGCAGATCCGCGGCCTGGCCGTCGTAGTGGGATTGGCTTTGGGTGCACTGGTTTTCCTGGGCACCGCCCGGGGCCGCCAGACCCGCGAGTTCCTGTCCGAGTCGCGCTTCGAGCTGCGCAAGGTCGTCTGGCCGACGCGCAAGGAATCCATCCAGACCACCTGGGTGGTGATCGTGGTGGTCATCGTCCTCAGCCTGATGCTGGGTGGTTTCGATTTCATCATCCAGTGGGCCACCAAGTGGTTCCTGGGGCGTTGAGGAGGCTCAAGTGAAGCGTTGGTATGTCGTTCATGCCTATTCAGGTTTCGAGAAGTCGGTAGCGCAGGCGCTGCGCGACCGGATTGCCCGTGAAGAGATGCAGGACCGCTTTGGCGATGTCCTGGTGCCGACGGAAGAAGTGATCGAGATGCGCTCCGGCCAGAAGCGCCGTTCCGAGCGCAAGTTCTTCCCCGGCTACGTGCTGGTGCAGATCGAGACCCACGAAGAAGGCGGCATTCCGCGTATCGACAACGAAAGCTGGCACCTGGTGAAGGAGACTTCCAAGGTGATGGGCTTCATTGGCGGCACTGCCGACCGCCCGCTGCCGATTCGCGACGAGGAGGCCGACGCCATCCTCCAGCGCGTCCAGGACGGTGTCGAGAAGCCGCGTCCAAAGGTGCTGTTCGAGCCCGGCCAGATGGTCCGTGTGACCGACGGCCCGTTCAACGACTTCAATGGCGTGGTCGAAGAGGTCAACTACGAGAAGAGCCGCCTGCGCGTGGCCGTCTTGATCTTCGGCCGCTCGACCCCGGTCGAGCTGGAATTCGGCCAGGTCGAAAAGGGCTGATCCAGGCCCGTTGCCGCCGCGCTTGAGCGGCGGCCACAACTCCTCTATACTGCGCGGCTCGCTCCTCCTGGCGAACCGCCAGGAACCTCGGCCACCTCTCGGTGGCCGTCTGCGCACTTACAACGCGATGCCGGGACGCGTACGTTTTTCCCGGCCCGATGGGGAGCCCGTTCAGGGCGCTAGCACCCGGAGAGCACTCAAATGGCAAAGAAAGTTGTCGGTTACATCAAGCTGCAGGTGAAGGCCGGTCAGGCCAACCCCTCGCCGCCGGTCGGTCCTGCATTGGGCCAGCGCGGTCTGAACATCATGGAGTTCTGCAAGGCGTTCAACGCTGCCACGCAGAAGCTCGAGCCGGGTCTGCCGACCCCGGTCATCATCACGGCCTATTCGGACCGCACCTTCACCTTCATCACCAAGAGCACGCCGGCGAGCGTGTTGTTGAAGAAGGCCGCTGGCGTGACCTCCGGTTCCAAGCGCCCCAACACCGAAAAGGTGGGCAAGGTGACCCGCAAGCAGCTGGAAGAGATCGCCAAGGCGAAGGAAGCCGACCTGACTGCGGCCGAGCTGGAAGCGGCGGTGCGTACGATTGCGGGCTCCGCTCGCAGCATGGGCCTGACGGTGGAGGGTTAAGCAATGGCACAGACCAAGCGACAGAAAGCAATCAGCGCGGCCGTCGTGCCGGGCAAGGCGTACTCGATCGAAGAGGCGCTGAAGATCGTCAAGACCACCAGCAAGGCCAAGTTCGTCGAAGCGGTCGATGTGGCCGTGCGCCTGGGCGTGGACGCCAAGAAGTCCGACCAGCAGGTGCGCGGTTCCACCGTGCTGCCGGCCGGTACCGGCAAGTCCGTGCGCGTGGCCGTGTTCGCCCCGGCCGGTGCCAAGGCTGAGGAAGCCCTGGCTGCTGGCGCCGAGGCCGTCGGTATGGACGACCTGGCCGAGAAGATGCAGGCCGGCGACCTGAACTACGACGTGGTCATCGCCACCCCGGACGCCATGCGCGTCGTCGGCAAGCTCGGTACGCTCCTGGGCCCGCGCGGCCTGATGCCGAACCCGAAGGTGGGCACCGTTTCCCCGAACCCGGGCGAAGCGGTCAAGAACGCCAAGTCGGGCCAGGTGCGCTACCGCACCGACAAGGCCGGCATCATCCACTGCACCATCGGCAAGGCCAGCTTCGACGACGAGTCGTTGAAGACCAACCTGCAGGCGCTGCTGGCGGACCTGATCAAGGCCAAGCCGGCGACCTCCAAGGGTACCTACCTGCAGAAGGTGTCGGTGAGCTCGACCATGGGTCCGGGCGTCACCGTGGATCAGTCCAGCCTTTCGCTGAAGTAATAAAGCGGGCAGGGCGGCCTGTCATCAGGCCGACTTGTCCGGGTTGTACAGGTTTCAACCCCGTCCGCGCTTCGGCCCGGCCGGGACATTTGAAGGCGATCGCCGGCGCAGGCCGGCGGTAGCCGTCAAAGACCGCAGGCGCGGTGGTTGCAGATCGGCGACGGGCACGGAAGCTCGCATTGGCAAGGAGTCGCCGCCGGTCCCGCGAAACCGCTTAATCCACCTCCCTCGGGAGGCAGGCCTGCGTAGATGGTGTCGCCCTTCTGGAGTTTTCTGGTTTTGCGGTCTGGGACATCCCAGGTTGGCTCACTCCAGGTCTAGAACGGCCACCACCGGAACATCGGTCGATGTTCCCGGCGTCCAGGAAGGATGCCGCCCTGGACCGCGAGCGGCAGGAGCCGTGAGCGGAGTTCAATTGGAGGAGTGCAATGGCTCTCAATCTGTCCCAGAAGCAAGAAGTAGTCGCCGAGCTGGCAGACATCGCCGCCAAGGCCCACTCCTTGATCGCAGCCGAATATGCTGGCACCACGGTCTCGCAGATGACCGCGATGCGCAAGCAGGCCCGCGAGACTGGCGTTTTCTTGAAAGTTGTCAAGAACACGCTGGCCGTGCGCGCCGTTGAAGGCACCGATTACGCCGTCGTCAAGGACAAGTTGGTCGGTCCTCTGCTGTACGCGTTCTCGCTCGAGGAGCCCGGCGCTGCCGGTCGCCTGATCAAGGATTTCGCCAAGAGCAACGACAAGCTGCAGGCCAAGGTCGTCTCGATCGGTGGTGAGGTCTTCCCGGCCAGCCACGTCGACGTCCTGGCTTCGCTGCCGACCCGCGATCAGGCCCTGGCCATGCTGGCCCGCGTCCTGACCGAGCCGGTCACGATGTTCGCCCGCGCCGTCAAGGCCATCGGCGAGAAGCAGGAAGGTGGCGCTACCGCCGCCGAGCCTGTCGCCGAAACCGCCTGAGTTCGATGTCCCTAGCGATCCGCTAGAAACACCAATCCAGAATATTTTTAGAAGGTAATCAAAATGTCCCTTACCAACGAACAGATCGTCGACGCCATCGCCGAGAAGTCCCTGATGGAAGTGATGGACCTGGTCAAGGCCATCGAAGACAAGTTCGGCGTTTCCGCCGCCGCTCCGGTTGTCGCGGCTGCTGCCGCTGGCCCGGCTGCCGTGGTTGAAGAGCAGACCGAGTTCAACATCATCCTGAAGGATGCCGGCGCCAAGAAGGTCGACGTGATCAAGGCCGTTCGCGCCATCACCGGCCTGGGCCTGAAGGAAGCCAAGGACCTCACCGAGGCCGGCGGCGTCCTGAAGGAAGGCGTGTCGAAGGAAGACGCAGACAAGTTCAAGAAGGACCTCGAGGCCGCCGGCGCGTCCGTCGAAGTCAAGTAAGCCGCACCTTGCATCGCCAGCCATTCTCGGCGGTGCACTGAAGGCTGGGGGCGAAAGCCCCCGGCCTTTGGCCGTTGATGGGACTTGGCGTCCCTGGCGGCCGAAACCCAACTCGCAAGCACGGAGTTGGTAGTTGGAAGTAGCAGGAGAAGGCGTGCTGGTGCCGGCAATACCAGCGACTTCCAACTGACAACTCGTTCTTTACGTAAGCACGCTCTGGGTCGCGGACGCGCGGCCCCCACAGCCCAAGGTGGAAGACCTCATGACGTCTTATTCGTTCACCGAAAAGAAGCGTATCCGCAAGGATTTCGGCAAGCAGCGCTCGATTCTCGAAGTGCCGTTCCTGCTCGCCATCCAGGTGGATTCCTACCGTGAATTCCTGCAGGAAAACGTTGATCCGGCCAAGCGCACGGACCACGGCCTGCACGCGGCCCTGAAGTCGGTGTTCCCGATCTCCAGCTACAGCGGCAACGCTGCCCTCGAATACGTCGGCTACAAGCTGGGCGACCCGGTGTTCGACGAGCGCGAATGCCGCAACCGTGGCCTGTCCTACGGCGCGCCGCTGCGCGTGACCGTGCGCCTGGTGATCTACGACCGTGAGTCGACCACCAAGGCCATCAAGTACGTGAAGGAGCAGGAGGTCTATCTGGGCGAGATCCCGCTCATGACCGAGAACGGCACCTTCATCGTCAATGGCACCGAGCGCGTCATCGTCTCGCAGCTGCACCGTTCGCCCGGCGTGTTCTTCGACCACGACCGTGGCAAGACCCACAGCTCGGGCAAGCTGCTGTACAGCGCCCGCATCATTCCTTACCGTGGCTCGTGGCTGGACTTCGAGTTCGACCCGAAGGACGCGCTGTTCACCCGTATCGACCGTCGCCGCAAGCTGCCGGTGTCGATCCTGTTGCGCGCGCTCGGCTACTCCAACGAGGAGATGCTGAACGAGTTCTTCGACATCAACACCTTCCACATCAACCCGGACGAAGGCGTCCAGCTGGAGCTGGTGCCCGAGCGCCTGCGTGGCGAAACGCTGAACTTCGACCTGGCCGATGGCGACAAGGTCATTGTCGAAGCCGGCAAGCGCATCACCGCGCGCCACGTCAAGCAGCTGGAAGCCTCGGGCATCGCTGCCCTCGCAGTGCCGGACGAGTACCTGGTCGGCCGCATCCTGTCGCATGACGTCATCGACGCCTCGACCGGCGAGCTGCTGGCCAGCGCCAACGACGAAATCAGCGACGACCAGCTGGCTGCGTTCCGCAAGGCCGGCGTCGATGCGGTCGGCACCCTGTGGGTGAACGACCTGGATCGTGGCCCGTACCTGTCCAACACCCTGCGCATCGATCCGAGCAAGACCCAGCTGGAAGCCCTGGTCGAGATCTACCGCATGATGCGTCCGGGCGAGCCGCCGACCAAGGACGCCGCGCAGAACCTGTTCCACAACCTGTTCTTCACCTTCGAGCGCTACGACCTGTCCACGGTCGGCCGGATGAAGTTCAACCGCCGTGTCGGCCGCAAGGAAGTCACCGGCGAGTCGGTGCTGTACGACAAGAAGTACTTCGGCGAGCGCAACGACGAAGAGTCCAAGCGCCTGGTCGCCGCACACGGCGACAGCTCGGACATCCTGGAAGTGATCAAGGTCCTGACCGAGATCCGCAACGGTCGCGGTGTGGTCGATGACATCGACCACCTGGGCAACCGTCGCGTGCGTTCGGTCGGCGAAATGGCCGAGAACGTGTTCCGCGTGGGCCTGGTCCGCGTCGAGCGCGCGGTCAAGGAGCGCCTGTCGATGGCCGAGTCCGAAGGGCTCACCCCGCAGGAATTGATCAACGCCAAGCCAGTGGCCGCCGCGATCAAGGAATTCTTCGGTTCCTCGCAGCTGTCGCAGTTCATGGACCAGAACAACCCGCTGTCGGAAGTGACGCACAAGCGTCGCGTCTCGGCCCTGGGTCCGGGTGGCCTGACCCGCGAGCGCGCCGGCTTCGAAGTCCGCGACGTCCATCCGACCCATTACGGCCGCGTCTGCACCATCGAGACGCCGGAAGGCCCGAACATCGGCCTGATCAACTCGCTGGCCGTGTACGCCCGCACCAACCAGTACGGCTTCCTCGAGACGCCGTACCGCAAGGTCGTGGACGGCGTGATCACCGACGAGATCGAATACCTGTCGGCGATCGAAGAAAACGAGTACGTCATCGCCCAGGCCAATGCGTTGCACAACGCCAAGAACCAGCTGACCGAGCTGTTCGTGCCGTGCCGCTTCCAGGGCGAGTCGCTGCTCAAGCCGCCGGCTGAAGTGCACTTCATGGACGTCTCGCCGATGCAGACGGTGTCGATCGCGGCGGCCCTGGTGCCGTTCCTCGAGCACGACGACGCCAACCGCGCATTGATGGGCGCCAACATGCAGCGCCAGGCCGTGCCGACGCTGCGTGCGCAGAAGCCGCTGGTCGGTACCGGTATCGAGCGTGCCGTGGCGCGCGACTCGGGCGTGACCGTGAACGCACTGCGTGGTGGCGTGATCGAGCAGATCGACGCGGCCCGCATCGTGGTCAAGGTCAACGAGGAAGAGATCGTTGGCGCCACCGATGCCGGCGTGGACATCTACAACCTGATCAAGTACACCCGCTCGAACCAGAACACCTGCATCAACCAGCGTCCGCTGGTGAACGTGGGTGATGTGATCGCGCGCGGCGACGTGCTGGCCGATGGTCCGTCCACCGATATCGGCGAACTGGCCCTGGGCCAGAACATGCTGATCGCCTTCATGCCGTGGAACGGCTACAACTTCGAAGACTCCATCCTGCTCTCCGAGCGCGTGGTGGAAGAGGATCGCTACACCACGATCCACATCGAAGAGCTGACCTGCGTTGCCCGCGACACCAAGCTCGGGCCGGAGGAAATCTCCGCCGACATCCCGAACGTCTCCGAGCAGGCCTTGAACCGCCTCGACGAGTCCGGCGTGGTGTACATCGGCGCCGAAGTGCGCGCCGGCGACATCATGGTTGGCAAGGTCACGCCGAAGGGCGAGAGCCAGCTGACCCCGGAAGAGAAGCTGCTGCGCGCGATCTTCGGCGAGAAGGCTTCGGACGTGAAGGACAGCTCGCTGCGCGTGCCGCCGGGCATGGACGGCACCGTCATCGACGTGCAGGTCTTCACCCGCGACGGCATCGAGAAGGACAAGCGCGCCCGCCAGATCGAAGAGAACGAGATCAAGCGCGTCAAGAAGGACTTCGACGACCAGTTCCGCATCCTGGAAGCGGCGATCTACGCGCGCCTGCGCTCGCAGATCGTCGGCAAGGTTGCCAATGGCGGCGCCGGCCTGAAGAAGGGCGACACCGTCACTGACGCCTACCTGGACAGCCTGAAGAAGTCCGACTGGTTCCAGCTGCGCATGAAGGACGAAGACGCCGCCGAGGCGATCGAACGCGCGCAGAAGCAGATCCAGGCGCACGAGAAGGAGTTCGAGCACCGCTTCGCCGACAAGCGCGGCAAGATCACCCAGGGCGATGACCTCGCACCGGGCGTGCTGAAGATGGTCAAGGTGTTCCTGGCGGTGAAGCGTCGCATCCAGCCGGGTGACAAGATGGCCGGCCGCCATGGCAACAAGGGTGTGGTGTCGATGATCCAGCCGATCGAAGACATGCCCTACATGGCCGATGGCGAGACCGTGGACATCGTGCTCAACCCGCTGGGCGTGCCGTCGCGCATGAACATCGGCCAGGTGCTGGAAGTGCACCTGGGCTGGGCCGCCAAGGGCTTGGGTCGCAAGATCCAGCGCATGCTCGAGGCGCAGACCGCGGTGATCGAACTGCGCAAGTTCCTGGCCGACATCTACAACCACGACCAGAAGCTGGGCGAGGACCGTGTCGACCTGTCGCAGTTCAGCGATGCCGAACTGTTGAACCTGGCCAAGAACCTCACCGACGGCGTGCCGATGGCGACCCCGGTGTTCGACGGCGCGACCGAAGCGGAAATCAAGCGCATGCTGGAACTGGCCGACCTGCCGCAGAGCGGCCAGACCCAGCTGTACGACGGCCGCACCGGCGAACCGTTCGACCGCCACACCACGGTCGGCTACATGCACATGCTGAAGCTGAACCACCTGGTCGACGACAAGATGCACGCGCGTTCGACGGGTCCGTACTCGCTCGTCACCCAGCAGCCGCTGGGCGGCAAGGCGCAGTTCGGCGGCCAGCGCTTCGGCGAAATGGAAGTCTGGGCGCTGGAAGCCTACGGCGCGGCCTACACCCTGCAGGAAATGCTGACGGTGAAGTCCGACGACGTGCAGGGCCGCAACCAGATGTACAAGAACATCGTCGATGGCGCGCACGAGATGGTCGCGGGCATGCCGGAGTCCTTCAACGTGCTCGTAAAGGAAATCCGCTCGCTGGCCATCAACATGGAGCTGGACGGCAATTGATCGCGCTGGCGCGGGTGCCCTCCGGCATCCGCGCCGCCGCAAGCGACCGACAGCCCCCATCGACACAGCATTCCTCCTGACGGAGAAACACCATGAAAGACCTGCTCAATCTCTTCAACCAGCAGCGCCAGACGCTGGATTTCGACGCGATCAAGATCGCGCTGGCTTCGCCGGACCTGATCCGTTCGTGGTCCTTCGGCGAAGTGAAGAAGCCGGAAACCATCAACTACCGTACCTTCAAGCCCGAGCGTGACGGCCTGTTCTGCGCCGCCATCTTCGGACCGATCAAGGACTACGAGTGCCTGTGCGGCAAGTACAAGCGCATGAAGCACCGTGGCGTGGTCTGCGAGAAGTGCGGCACCGAAGTGACCCTGGCCAAGGTGCGCCGTGAGCGCATGGGCCATATCGACCTGGCCTCGCCGGTCGCGCACATCTGGTTCCTCAAGTCGCTGCCGTCGCGCATCGGCCTGATGCTGGACATGACCCTGCGCGACATCGAGCGCGTGCTGTACTTCGAAGCCTACGTGGTGACCGAGCCGGGCCTGACCTCGCTCGAGCGCCGCCAGCTGCTGACCGAAGAGCAGTACCTGACCGCGCGCCAGGAGCATGGCGACGACTTCGACGCCGCCATGGGCGCCGAGGCGGTCTACGAGCTGCTGCGCACGATCGACCTGCAGTCGGAAATGACCCGCCTGCGCGAAGAGATCGCCAGCACCGGTTCGGAAACCAAGCTCAAGCGCCTGACCAAGCGGATCAAGTTGATCGAGGCCTTCATCGAGTCCGGCAATCGTCCGGAGTGGATGGTCATGACCGTGCTGCCGGTGCTGCCGCCGGACCTGCGCCCGCTGGTGCCGTTGGACGGTGGCCGCTTCGCGACCTCCGACCTCAACGACCTGTACCGCCGCGTCATCAACCGCAACAACCGCCTGCGCCGGCTGCTCGAGCTGAACGCGCCGGACATCATCGTGCGCAATGAAAAGCGCATGCTGCAGGAATCGGTCGATGCGCTGCTGGACAACGGCCGCCGCGGCCGTGCCATCACCGGCACCAACAAGCGTCCGCTGAAGTCGCTGGCCGACATGATCAAGGGCAAGCAGGGCCGGTTCCGCCAGAACCTGCTCGGCAAGCGCGTGGACTACTCCGGCCGTTCGGTCATCACCGTCGGTCCGTACCTCAAGCTGCACCAGTGCGGCCTGCCGAAGAAGATGGCGCTGGAGCTGTTCAAGCCCTTCGTCTTCGCCAAGCTGCAGCGTCGCGGCCTGGCCACCACGATCAAGGCCGCCAAGAAGCTGGTCGAGCGTGAAGAGGCCGAGGTGTGGGACATCCTCGAACAGGTCATCCGCGAGCATCCGGTGCTGTTGAACCGTGCGCCGACCCTGCACCGCCTGGGCATCCAGGCGTTCGAGCCGGTGCTGATCGAAGGCAAGGCGATCCAGCTGCACCCGCTGGTCTGCACCGCGTTCAACGCCGACTTCGACGGTGACCAGATGGCCGTCCACGTGCCGCTCTCGCTGGAAGCCCAGCTGGAAGCGCGTGCGCTGATGATGTCCACCAACAACATCCTGTCGCCGGCCAACGGCGAGCCGATCATCGTGCCGTCGCAGGACGTGGTGTTGGGCCTGTACTACATGAGCCGCGCCCTGGAGAACAAGAAGGGCGAGGGCATGGTGTTCGCCAACACCAATGAAGTGAAGCGCGCCTACGACAACCGCGTGGTCGAGCTGCACGCCAAGGTCAAGGTCCGCATCACCGAGGTGCTGGCCGACGAGGACGGCGTCAAGCAGAAGAAAAGCACGATCGTGGACACCACGGTCGGCCGCGCCCTGCTGAGCGAAATCCTGCCGGAGGGCCTGCCCTTCGCGCTGGCCAATACCGAGATGACCAAGAAGAACATCTCGCGCCTGATCAACTCCAGCTACCGCATGCTCGGCCTGAAGGACACCGTCGTCTTCGCCGACCGCCTGATGTACACCGGCTACGCCTACGCCACCCGCGCCGGCGTGTCGATCGGCATCGACGACATGCTGATCCCGGACGAGAAGAAGGGCATCCTGACCGAGGCCGAGGCCGAGGTGCTGGAAATCCAGGAGCAGTACCAGTCGGGCCTGGTCACCGCCGGCGAGCGCTACAACAAG
>DATLJF010000262.1:0-20329 GCA_035539015.1 Stenotrophomonas sp.
TGGGATCTTCCTGGTGGCCGCACCGGAAGGATTGAAGGCACTGGAAGCAGCGCATCCGGATGTGGAGGTCTACACCGCCGCCATCGATGAGCGGCTCAACGAGAAGGGCTACATCCTGCCGGGACTGGGAGATGCCGGTGACCGGATCTTCGGCACGCGGCTCTAGTCCTTGGTGGCCGTGGCCGCCGGCGTCAGTGACTGCAGCGCGGCGGCAACATATACCAGCGGTGCATTCCAGTTGATGGCCACCTCGTTGCTGGCATAGCTGCAGGCATCATCCAGCCAGGACAACGCCGGCGCCGTGCTCGGGTAACGCACGCCGCCGCAATCCTTGCTGTCCTGTTGCCCCGGGTTTGGTCCACCCGACAACCAGCCCGGCACCGGCGCATCGACCCCATCGGCCTGCGAAGGGCGATGGTGGATATGCATCGGCGTGCGCAGGCCTTGCCCGGTCACGAACGAAACCCCCAGCGGGTTGCGCCCAAGCACATAGTCCAGCTGCGACTGCGCTGCATCCAGTTGCTCGCGCCCACCACCGAGGCGATACCCCTGCAGCAGGATCATCGCCTGGTTCAACACGTCCGCATTGCTGCCCCAACGGAAGTCTTCCTTCTGCGTGGCCAGGCGCCACGGCGACAGCCGCCACTTTGCCGCCAGCGCGGCCGCCGACGCTTGCAGCCCGGCCTTCACCCGCGCGCGCGCCGCATCGTCGGGCAAACGCTCTGCAGCGGCGGCCAGGGACATCCAGCCCAGGCTGCCCACCTGCGCCCATGAAGGCACGTCCGGAGCTGCGGCGTAGCGCTCGAAGGTCTGGAAATAGGTCTTCTCACCGGTCAGTAGATACAACTCGGCCGCGGCCCAGGCGAATTCGTCGCCGAACTTTTCATCGTTGTAGCCGCCGGTCTTGACGTCGGCCGGCTGCACGTAGGCCAGGTCCGGATGCACCAGCGCCCAGCCCCAGGCCGACTCGGCAGCCTTGCGCATGCGCGCCGACAGGCCGGGAAACTGCGCCTCGTAGGGCGCATAGGCACGACTGGCCTTGGCCATCACCGCGGCGAAATCCAGCGTGGCCGCGGTGCCTTTGCCGATCATGTAGCGGCGCGCGGTGGCCTGTGCTGGCATCACATTGCCGTCGAAACCGAGATTGCTGAGCTTGTGGTACACCCCGCCATCGGTGGGGTCCTGCATCGCCAGCATCCATTCCAGGTTCCACAGTGCCTCGTCGAGGATATCGGGCACTGCATTGCCGCTTTCAGGAATGTTGAGGTCGCGGCCGCGGAAAAATTCGGGGTAGTGGTCGAACGCAGTGAGCAGGGTCCAGGTGGAGATGCCCGAATTGACCACGTACTTGTTGTAGTCGCCGGCGTCATACCAGCCCTTGGGCGCGGAGACGACGGTGCCGGCCGGGCGAGCCGGCGAAGCGGCGGAAGCATGGATATCGACCTGGGTGTCCGGATGCCCGGCGGCACGCGCGTAGGGACCGGCCTGCGCAGCGTCCAGCGCGAGGCTGGCGCGATTGAAGTAATAAGCCTTGCGCGCGGCATCGGCCAGGCCGGCGTAGGCATCGGGGTCGATACTGAAAGGATCGGAGGGTGGCAGGCCACGGACTTGCAGGCGATAGCGGCCGGGCGTGGTCAACGCGCTGAAATCGGCGATCGCCGCGCTGACCCCCGCCGGCTCCCAGGTGGCCGGGGCGCTCAGCTGGCCGCGCAGCACCACGCGGCCGTTGTCTGCGCGCACGACGCTGAAGGCGGCAGGCGCGTCATCGCCCGCGACGATCGCCAGCTTGTGCGCGCCGGGCGCGAAACCGAGTTGGTCGAGGCGGATGGCCGAGGGCGCGGCCAGGACGTGGCCGGCGAATGCGAACAGGCAGCAGGCGACGGCGGTTCGGCGGGAGATTGTGGACATTGGGGGCAGGCGCTCGGGGAAGCTTGATCCTGCCCGGAGCTGGCCGGCGGTTGCAACCGGTTGGCTTCGCTCGTCGGGGCTGAAGCCCCTCCTACAGTTAGCCGACAGACACTGTAGGAGCGGCTTTAGCCGCGACTGCCATCCGACAGCCCGCGACGCCAATCGTCACGCCAGCAACGGCGTGAACAACGTCCGTGCGCGCAACTCGGCCACTTCGTGCGTGGTGCCAAAGCGGCCACGTTCGTCTCGCACTACCTGCGCCAAGGCGCATTGCGGGTCATGGGTAAAGAACAGGTGCACGTTGCGCGCGAGCTTGTCTTCCAGGAAGGCGCGCTTCTCGTCGATCAGCAGTTCGGCGTTGCGGTCGTAGCCCATGGTGATCGGCACGTGTACCCACGAGCGGCCAGGGATCAGGTCGGCGCAGAACGCCACCCCGCCATGCGCGGCGCCATCGACCCACTCCGGCCCCACGATCTCGGCGAGCATCAGGCCCGGCGTGTGGCCGTCGCTGAAGCTGAAACGCACCGATTCGCCCAGCGCGCGAGAATGCGGGCCATCGACAATTTCCAGGCGACCGCTGCGATCCAGCAAGCCAGGCAGTTCGGCAATGAAGCTGGCGCGATCGCGCGGATGCGGCTGCAGGGCCCGCTGCCAGTGCTCAGCGCCGACCAGGAAAGTCGCGTTCGGAAACAGTAGCTCGGGTTCTCGGCCTTCGCCCCAAGGTGCCAGCAGGCCGCCGGCATGGTCGAAGTGCAGGTGGCTGAGCACCACTACGTCGATGTCTTCGTGTTCGAAGCCGGCCTCGCGCAGCGAATCGATCAGCACGTGCCGCGCTTCCTGCACACCATAGCGCTCGCGCAGCTTGGGCTCGAAGAAGGCGCCGATGCCGGTTTCGAACAGCACGGTCTTGCCGCCCAGCGGGCTGGCCAGCAACGCACGGCAGGCCAGCTCGATACGGTTGTGTTCGTCCGGCGGCGCCCACTGCGCCCACATGGCGCGCGGCGCGTTGCCGAACATCGCCCCGCCGTCGAGCTTCTGGCTGTTGCCGCGAATCGACCACAATTTCATCGCTGCCTCCGTTGCCGCCGCCACGCTCAGGGCGTGGTCGCCGCCTGCACCTGCGCGCTGCCCACCGGGTTGCGCGGATCGCTACCACCATGGAGCACGTTGCTGCCCAGGTCCCACTCCACGGTTTGCATATTGCCCCAGACGTGGCTGGAACCGCGTCCGCCGGCGGCACTGTCGCCTGGCACATCGACGTTGTGGCCCAGCTTGCGCAGACCGGCCACCACTTCCGGGGTGAACGCGCCGCTTTCGGCTTCGATACGATCCGGCAGCCATTGGTGGTGATAGCGCGGCAGCGCGGCAACCTGTTGCGCATCCAGGCCGGCGTCGTAGCCGAGGATGCCCAGCAGCACCATGGTGATGATGCGGCTGCCGCCCGGCGTGCCGAGCACCACCACGCGCTGCGGTGACTCCATGAAGGTCGGCGTCATCGAGCTGAGCATGCGCTTGCCCGGCTTGGGCGCGTTGGCCTCGTAGCCCATCACCCCGAACGCGTTCGGGGTGCCGGGCTTGAGCGCGAAGTCGTCCATCTCATCGTTGAGCAGCACGCCGGTGCCCGAGGGAATCAGGCCCGAGCCATACAGCAGGTTCACCGTCTGGGTGGCGCCAACGCGGTTGCCCTCGGCGTCGATGATGGAGAAATGCGTGGTCTCGTCGTCTTCCAGCGGCGTCGGGTTGCCCGACAGCAAATCGCTGGGCGTGGCCTTGGCCGGGTTGATGGTGGCGCGCAGGCCCATGGCGTAGTCCGGGCTGGTCAACACGCGCTGCGGGATGCTGACGAAATCCGGGTCGCCCAGGAAGAAGGTGCGGTCGCGAAAGGCGCGGCGCATGGCCTCGACCACCAGGTGGGTGCGCTGGACCTGGTCGAGCTTGGCCAAATCCCAGCCCTCGAGCATCTGCAGCATCTCGGCCAGGGCAATACCGCCGGAAGACGGCGGCGGCGCGGTGGTGATCTTCCAGTCGCGATATTGGAAGGTGATGGGCGTGCGTTCCTTGACCCGATAGGCAGCCAGTTCCTGCGCGGTCCAGCGGCCGCCGGCCTGCTTCACCCCCGCCAGCAGCTTGCTGGCGGTCTCGCCGCGGTAGAAGCCATCGAAGCCGTGCTCGCCCAGCAGGGCCAGGGTGTGCGCCAGCTCGGGTTGCTTGAACACATCTCCCGTGGCGATCGGCCGCCCGCCGCGCAGGTAGACCTCGCGCGTGCCAGGGTAACGCTCCATCACTTCGCGCCGCGAGGCATAGCCACGGGCCATGCGCTCGTACACGGGGAAACCTTCGCTGGCGATCTTGATTGCCGGCGCCAGCGACTGCTTCAACGGCAGGCGGCCGTGCTTGCCCGCCAGCTCCACCAGCGCGGCCGGCAGACCCGGGATGCCGGCCGACCACGGGCCGTTCTCGGCGCGGTCGCTATCCAGCTCGCCCTGCTTGTCCAGGTATTGCGCCGGGGTCGCCGACTCGGGCGCGTACTCGCGCGCATCAAGCATTACGTCCTTGCCGGTGCGGGCATCGTGCAGCAGGAAGAACCCGCCGCCGCCCAGGCCGGAACTGATCGGCTCGACCACCGCCAGGGTCGAAGACACCGCCACGGCGGCGTCGAAGGCGTTGCCGCCCTCGCGCAGGATCTGCAGGCCGGCCTCGGTGGCCAGGCGATGGCCGCTGGCCACGGCGGCCCCCGGCGGATGCGCCGGCGCAGCGCGGGGTGCCGTCCGGGTTGTCGACCGGGTCGGCTCGGCGGCCACCAGCGGCGTGGCGACGAACAGGGCCAGCAGGCCCAGCAGCACGGGACGGGCGAAAGGCTTCATGGGCTCGGCGGTTCCTCTTCGTACAACTCGGGATGATCGTGTTGCAACTGGCGCAGCTTGGCCAGCAATTGATCATGCGTCTCGGGGATCTGGGGGTCCGGGTCGATGCATTCGACCGGACAGACGACCACGCATTGCGGTTCGTCGAAATGACCGACGCACTCGGTGCAGCGCGCCGGATCGATCACGTAGATGGTCTCGCCCATGGAGATGGCGCGGTTCGGGCAGGCTGGCTCGCAGACGTCGCAGTTGACGCAGAGCTCGTTGATCTTCAGCGACATGGCGGCATCGCGGCGGCAGGACGCGCGCGGCTCGGCTGGGCGGCACGGGTGCGGGCCGGGCCGGAGAAACGGTGGCCGGTCGCGGGCGAGGCGATCGCCGATGGGGAAGACGGATGCAGCAATGTGGTTCCGGCAAAGGGACCGGGCGCACGCTGCGCCCGGTCCGGGGGCATTACTTGGCTTCGACGAAGATGTACTCGGCGCCGGTCGGCTGGATGACGGTCTGCACGCGGGCGTTGTCGGCAGCATCGCCGATATACACCACGCGCACGCCCTTCATCGAGTTGGCCTGCACGTCCTTAAACACCACGCCGATCATGTCCGCCATCTTGGCCGAGGCCGACGAACCGAAGGCAATCATGTTGCCCGGGCTGACGCCACGGCTGATGGTGGTGGTGGCGCTCTCGACCTGGCGGTCGTACTTGGCCTGGAACTCCGGATCCGATTCCGGCGGCAGGTAGTACAGGAACGGATTGTTGGTCACGGTGCCCATGTTCTGGATCGCGACTGCCTGCAGGTACTGCTTCCAGCCCGCATCATCGTCCTTGGCCGGGGCCTTCAACGCCGGCGCGGCGTCGGCCATCGGCTTGGCCTCTTCCTTTTTGCAGGCGGTGAACGCCAGCGCGGCGACCGAGGCGATGAGCAAAGCACGCATGAAATTCTTCATCTAGGTGTTCCTCCCTGTTCTTGCTGTTTTGTTATGGGTGTAACGGGTAAAGGATTCAGGCCTGGCTGCGGGCTTCGCGCACCTGGCGCAACGCCTCGACCACCGAGGCCGGCACGAAGCCGGAAACATCGCCGCCCAGGCGGGCGATCTCGCGCACCAGCGAGGACGAAATGAAGCTGTACTGCTCGGCCGGGGTCAGGAACAGCGTCTCGACCTCGGGGATCAGGTGGCGGTTCATGCTCGCCATCTGGAATTCGTATTCGAAATCCGACACCGCGCGCAAGCCGCGCAGCAGCACGCCGGCACCGATGTCGCGGACAAAATGCGCCAGCAGGGTATTGAAGCCGCGCACTTCGATGTTGTCGTGCCCGCCGAGCGCTTCACGCGCCAGTTCAACGCGGCGTTCGAGCGACAGCGCCGGGCCCTTGGTCGGGCTGTAGGCCACGCCCACCACGACCTTGTCGAACAATGGCGCGGCGCGGGCAACGAGGTCGATATGGCCGTTGGTAATCGGGTCGAAAGTACCCGGGTAGACGGCGATTCGGCGATTGGCCACGGTCATGCTGGGTTACCGCGTGAAGGTGTCGTCAGTGTAACAGTGGCCCGCCGGTACAGCGCATAGCGCACCTCGCGGGTGGCGGCTTCGCGGTGCAGCAACCATTCGGGCGGCAGTGCCGGCGCGGACTGCTGCGGCGCCTCGACGTACAGCCAGGCGTCCTCGGCCAGGTGCGCCGGCAGTGCCGCAAGCACCTGATTCCAAAGGCCGGCGGCAAAAGGCGGGTCGACAAAGGCGATATCGAAGCGGGCGGCCGGGGCTTGCGCCAGCCAGCGCAAGGCGTCTTCCTGTTGCACCTGCACCTGCCCCTCGGCGCCAAGCTTGGCAACCTGCTCGCGTAGCCGCGCCGCCAGCCCCGGATCACGCTCGACCAGGCAGGCCGAGGCGGCCCCGCGCGAGACCGCTTCCAGCCCGAGGGCGCCGCTGCCGGCGAACAGATCCAGCACCCGCGCACCCGCCAGGCGCGGCATCAGCCAGTTGAACAAGGTCTCGCGGACCCGGTCGCTGGTGGGGCGCAGGCCTTCCAGGTCGGGCACCGCCAGCCGCGTATTGCGCCAGCGCCCGCCGATGATCCGCACCTGGCCCTCGCCGCGCCCACGCGTGCTCATCGGCACCACCGCGGCAGGCAGGACGGCAGGGAGGGAAAGGTCGGCACGGGAAGCGGCGGGCAGGTCATGTGGCGGCGAATGATAGACCAGCGCCTTGAAAAGCGCCGGTGCGCCCCACACACGGGGGACATCGCCGCGTTCGCGGCAAGGCCACTCTGGAGAACTTCCCGCATGACCGTAGAAACCCAAGCACAGACCCTGGGCTTCCAGACCGAGGTCAAGCAGCTGCTGCAGCTGATGATCCACTCCTTGTATTCCAACAAGGAGATCTTCCTGCGCGAGCTGGTGTCCAACGCCGCCGACGCGGCCGACAAGCTGCGCTTCGAGTCGCTGGTCCGCCCCGAGCTGCTGGAAGGCAGCGGCGAGCTGCGCATCCGCATCGACTACGACGCCGCCGCGCGTACCGTGAGCATCGAGGACAACGGCATCGGCATGAGCCGCGAAGAGGCCGTGGCCCACCTCGGCACCATTGCCAAGTCCGGCACCGCCGACTTCCTGTCCCATCTCAGCGGTGACCAGAAGAAGGACGCGCACCTGATCGGCCAGTTCGGCGTGGGTTTCTACAGCGCTTTCATCGTCGCCGACCAGGTCGACGTCTACAGCCGCCGCGCTGGCCTCGCGCCGAGCGAAGGCGTGCATTGGTCCTCGCGTGGCGAAGGCGAATTCAACGTTGCCACCGTCGAGCGGCCCGAGCGCGGCACCCGCATCGTCCTGCACCTGAAGGACGGCGAAGAAGGCTTCGCCGATGGCTGGCGCCTGCGCTCGATCATCAAGAAGTATTCGGACCACATCGCCCTGCCGATCGAGCTGCGCAAGGAGGTCAGCGACGAAGCCGAAGCGACCGAGCCGCAGTGGGAGGCGGTCAACCGCGCCAGCGCGCTGTGGACGCGCCCGCGCAACGAGATCAAGGACGAGGAATACCAGGAGTTCTACAAGCATATTGCCCATGACCACGCCAACCCGCTGGCGTGGAGCCACAACAAGGTCGAAGGCAAGCTCGAGTACACCTCGCTGCTGTTCGTGCCCGGGCGCGCACCATACGACCTCTATCATCGCGACGCGGCCAAGGGCCTGAAGCTGTACGTGCAGCGCGTCTTCGTGATGGACCAGGCCGAGCAGTTCTTGCCGCTGTACCTGCGTTTCATCAAGGGCGTGGTCGACTCGGCCGACCTTTCGTTGAACGTCTCGCGCGAGATCCTGCAGGCCGGGCCGATGATCGACTCGATGAAGTCGGCACTGACCAAGCGCTCGCTGGACATGCTGGAGAAGCTCGCCAACGACAAGCCCGACGACTACGCCAGCTTCTGGAAGCAGTTCGGCCAGGTCTTGAAGGAAGGCCCGGCCGAGGACTACAGCAACCGCGAGAAGATCGCCGGCCTGCTGCGCTTTGCCTCCACCGCCGGCAGCGACGGCGCCCAGGACGTGTCGCTGGCGCAGTACGTGGCACGGATGAAGGAAGGCCAGGACAAGCTCTACTACCTCACCGGCGAGACCTACGCGCAGATCAAGGACAGCCCGCACCTGGAGGTGTTCCGCAAGAAGGGCATCGAGGTGCTGCTGCTGACCGACCGCATCGACGAATGGTTGATGGGCTACCTCACCGAGTTCGACGGCAAGTCGTTCGTGGACATCGCCCGCGGCGACCTCGACCTGGGCGCCCTGGACAGTCCCGAGGACAAGCAGGCGCAGGAACAGGCCGCGCAGGACAAGCAGGCGCTGGTAGCACGGCTGAAGACCGCCCTGGGCGATGAAGTAGCCGAGGTGCGGGTGTCGCAGCGGCTGACCGATTCCCCAGCCATCCTGGCCATTGGCCGCGACGACCTCGGCCTGCAGATGCGGCAGATCCTCGAGGCCAGCGGGCAGAAACTGCCCGAGACCAAGCCTGTGTTTGAGTTCAACCCGGCGCACCCGCTGATCGCGCGGCTCGATGCCGAACCCGACGAGTCGCGCTTTGGCGAACTGGCGCGGGTGCTGTTCGACCAGGCCGCACTGGCGGCGGGCGACACGCTGAAGGACCCGGCTGGCTACGTGCGGCGGCTTAACAAGCTGCTGCTGGAATTGGCGGGAGGCTGATCCTCCGACGGCCTCACGGCGAGCGGCAACCATCGGCAACCGTGGCCCTGTCGCCCGCTGATACTGTCGGGGCTGAAGCCCCTCCTACAAGTGCAGTTCCAGCAACCAGGGATCTGTGCAGGCTCAATGTAGGAGCGGCTTCAGCCGCGACCGGAAACCGACCGATCCGGCGGCATCGCTGCCAGCCCCCTCCCTCAGGCCGTCACGTCCAACAGAAACCCAATCGCCTCATCGCTGGTCCGCAACACTCGCGCATTGGCATCGAAGCTCAGCGCAGCAGAGCGCGCCTCGACCAGATCGCCCACCGGCGCGGCGGTATCCGGCGCGGTCGCCACTACCGTGGCGCCGACGCCGCCATCGGCCTGGGCTGCGGCACTGACCCCGAGCCGCTGCGCGCCTTCGACCGGCAAGCGCGCCACGTTCGATGCCGCCGCGTCCAGGCGCAGCGACGCCACGCGCATGCCGGAGGCTGAAATTGCCAAGCTGTCCATCCTCGATCCCCCATGGCCGCCGATCGACAGCCCTGCCAGAGCGTTAGCGGCCGCCCACCGCTGCACTTGAGTGCACGCGGGCCTCGCAGGCCCGGGTGTTAGCATAGTCCCCTGCCCCAAAGCTGCCGCCAATGCTCAACATTTTCCGCCGCAAGAAGCCCCAGGACACCGCACCGGACGCGCCGCAGACCCAGCATTACACGGCCGAGGAAATGGCCGCGGCGTTCCCGCAGGCGCCGTCCAAGGCGAGCGAAGCGGTGACGTTCGAGGAGCTGGCAGACGCGCTGCCGCAGGAAGTCGCGGCCGCCGAGCTTAGCGGGCAGGTCGCCGAGGAACTGGCCGCGCATGTCGTGGTCGCCGAGCCCTCCGCAGCGGTCCTGACCCCGGTCGTCGCCCCGACCGCGCCGCCGACTCCGGTCGCCACGCCCATCCCGGAGCCGGCGCCCGCCGCAGGCACCGCCGATGACATGACCGACCTCGGCGCGCATGCCGCCGTGCCGGCTGCGGCCGGCAAGTCCGGCTGGCGCGACCGCCTGCGCAACAGCAGCTTCGCGCGCAGCTTCGGCGGCCTGTTCTCGCGCAACCCGCGCCTGGACGACGATCTGCTGGACGAGATCGAAACCGCGCTGATCACCGCCGACGTCGGCGTGCCGGCCACCACCGCGTTGGTCGAAGGCCTGCGCAAGCGCATGAAGGCGCGCGAATTCACCGATGCCCCGGCGTTGCTCGCCGCCCTGCGCGCCGACTTGATCGCGATCCTGCGGCCGGTTTCGCAGCCGCTGGTGATCGACCGCAACGCCAAACCCTTCGTCGTGCTCACCGTAGGCGTCAACGGCGTCGGCAAGACCACCACCATTGGCAAGCTGGCCAAACGCTTCAAGGACGAAGGCCATGGCCTGATGCTGGCCGCCGGCGATACCTTCCGCGCCGCCGCCGTGGCCCAGTTGCAGGCCTGGGGCCAGCGCAATGGCGTGACCGTGATCGCCCAGGGCCAGAACGCCGATGCGGCCTCGGTCGCGTTCGACGCCCTGCAGGCCGGCAAGGCGCGCGGCACCGATGTGCTGATCGCCGACACCGCCGGGCGCCTGCACACCCAGACCGGCCTGATGAACGAGCTCGGCAAGATCCGCCGCGTACTTGGCAAGATCGACCCCACCGCCCCGCACGAAGTGCTGATGGTGATCGACGGCACCACCGGCCAGAACGCGTTGTCGCAACTGCGGCAGTTCCACGCCGCCGTCGGCGTGACCGGGCTGGTGGTGACCAAGCTGGACGGCACCGCCAAGGGCGGCGTGGTGTTCGCGCTGGCGCGCGAGTTCGGCATCCCGATTCGTTTTGCCGGCATTGGCGAGCGGCCGGAGGACTTGCGCGTGTTCGATCCCGAAGCGTTCGTCGACGCCCTGCTGCCCGAGGCACTGGGCGGCTGACGCTGCCCACCATGGCACTACGCTTCAGCGACCGCCTACTGGCCTGGTTCGATAACCACGGCCGCCACGACCTGCCCTGGCAGCATCCGCGCACGCCCTACCGGGTGTGGCTGTCGGAGATCATGCTGCAACAGACCCAGGTCGCCACGGTGATCCCCTACTTCGAGCGCTTCCTGCAGGCGTTCCCCACCCTGCCCGCACTCGCCGCTGCCGACGAGGACGCGGTGATGGCGCAGTGGGCGGGCCTGGGCTACTACGCCCGCGCGCGCAACCTGCACGCGGCCGCCAAACGCTGCGTCGAACTGCACGGCGGCGAGTTGCCGCGCGATTTCGACGCCCTGCATGCCCTGCCCGGCATCGGCCGCAGCACCGCCGGGGCGATCCTGAGCCAAGCCTGGAACGACCGCTTCGCGATCCTCGACGGCAACGTCAAGCGGGTGTTGGCGCGCTTCCACGGCATCGAAGGGTTCCCGGGACTGCCGGCGGTGGAAAAGCAGCTGTGGGCGCTGGCCCAGGCGCATGTCGACAGCGTTCCGGCCGGCCGACTGGCCGACTACACCCAGGCCCAGATGGATTTCGGCGCCACCCTGTGTACCCGCGGCAAGCCGGCCTGCGCGATCTGCCCGCAACAGGACGACTGCGTGGCTCGGCGCGAAGGCCTGACCGAGGCCCTGCCCACGCCCAAGCCGGGCAAGACCGTGCCCGAGCGTTCGGCCGTGTTCCTGTTGTTGCGCAACGCGCGTGGCGAACTGCTGCTGCACAAGCGCCCGCCTACCGGCATCTGGGCGTCACTGTGGTCGTTGCCACAGGCCGACGACCTGGCGCAGGCGCGCGCCTGGTTCGAGCAGCACCTGCACGGCGACTTCGACGCCGCCGAAGCCCTGCCTGACCTGTTGCACGCATTCACCCATTACCGCCTGCACATGCAGCCGCTGGCGATCACCCCGGTCGCGGCCGGCGCCGCGCTGGGCGACAATGCCGACCTGCGCTGGGTCGGCCCCGGTGAACTCGCCACGCTGGGCCTGCCAGCGCCGATCCGCAAACTATTGAACCCGTGAGCGCCATGTCCCGCACCGTCCTGTGTACCTACCTCAAGCGCGAGGCCCCTGGCCTCGACTTCGTGCCCTACCCCGGCGCCATCGGCCAGCGCGTATTCGCCGAGATCAGCAAGGAAGCCTGGGCGGCATGGCTCGCGCACCAGACCATGTTGATCAACGAGAACCGCCTGTCACCGCGCGACCCGGCGCACCGCGCCTTCCTCGAAGCCGAGCTGCAGAAGTTCCTGTTCGCCGGCGATGCAGAAAAGCCCGCGGGGTATGTGGCGCCGGAGGACTGAAAGCACCGCCCTCCCCGTAGGAGCGGCTTCAGCCGCGACCGGAAGATGTCGGCTCCAGCACCCATCCCGCAGCCGACACAGTCGGGGCTGAAGCCCCTCCTACAACAGCTAATCCGCCTTCCGCGCCCGCTCCTCCGTCTTGGCCTCGCGCAGCTGCTGCTCTGAAACCTTCAACGCCTTGACGTCCAGCGGCCGGATCGACTCGATCCGGCACGGCATCCGAATCGTGCGCGGGCCGCCCAGCACGATCACATCGTCGAACTTCGACGACACCCGCCCCATCATGTTGGTGATCGAAATCGCCGGGGCGTAATCGAGGTCGTTGCACGGGCCGGCCAGTTCCAGCAGATACGCCGTGCCCGGCTTGGTCCACACCGCCAGCGCGGTATTGCCCAGGTTGTTCCAGCCGTTGAGGTTGCCGAAATACTGGAAGTCGCGCACCGGTGCCCCGGCATGGGCGCGGTACAGCGCCAGGCGCTCGTCGTCACTGATGCGGTTGCTGGCGCAGCCGGCCAGGCCGGCCGCCAGCAGGGCAAGAACCAGGGCTCGCTTCATCTGCCGGACCTCCAAGGGACTGGCGCCAATCTTGCCGCGTCTGCGCGTCAATGGCGCGCCTGGCCTTTTCAGTGTTCAGCCGCCGATGGCGCTGCGGCCGCGGCCAGTGGGCGCACGTAGGTCAGCAAGCTCACCAGCAGCTTGCCCGGCTCCTCCCACGGCATCATGTGCGCCGAGTGCTCGAACCACACACCCTGCTTCATCGGCGCCTGTACGTTCGCCAGCCACTGCTCGGTCGGCTGCGAGGGCGTGGTGTAGTCGTGGCGGCCCATGAACATCACCACCGGGATCGGGAAGCGGCGCACGCCGGTGAAATCCACCGCCAGGAACTCGGGCAACACCCGGCCCAGGGTAAAGACGTTGCTGGCATCGACGGCGCAGCGGTCCGCATCCTCATAGTCCGGCGACAGCTTCGGCCCGTTGAAGAAATACTCCGAGCTCTCGCGGTACGCACTCATGCCGCCGTAGAACTGCGCCCACTTGCGTGCACTGACAATGCGGTCGCGGGTGATCGGCGTATTACCCGGGTACGGCGCAATCGAGGCCAGCTCCTTTTCCGCCTCGGCGTTGTGGTGCGCCTCGGCCTGCGCCACCGCATAGTCGTAACTGATGCGCTCGTTCTCGCGCACATTGATCACCTGGCCCACGCCAACGTAGGCATAGAACAAGTCCGGCCGCTTCAGCGCCGCGCGCATCGACACGATCGTGCCCCAGCTGTGGCCCATCAGGATCACCTTGGGCTTGTGGTAGCGCTTGCGCACCGCCTCGGCCATGGCGATCGCATCGTCGGCATAGCGCTCGATCTGCAGGGTATCGGCCACCGCCGCCTGCGGATTGATGCGGAAGGTCTTGCCGGCCGCACGCTGGTCGTAGGTGACCATGGTGAAGTACTCCTCCAGCGGGCGCTGGAACTGCCACAGCGTCGGCGTCAGCGGCGAAGCCGGGCCGCCGTGTACGAACAGGATCACCGGGTTGTCGCGGTCCTGCCCGCGCGCCGTCACCCACTGCTCGATCCCACCGGCCTGCTCGGCCCAGGACTCCTGCACGCCGTTGGGCGCGCTGATCTTGCCGAGGTCGGCGATGATCGCGCGCGACTTGGCGTAAGCCGCCGTATCCGGGCACGACTCGGCTGCCTGCAGCGTGCCGCCACACAGCAGCATCAGAACGCCGACCATCCATTGCTTGCGCATCGTGATCCCCTTTACTTGTATGTGAGCAGAAAATAGCGGGCGCGATGGGGCAGCGAAATAGGCTGGAGGTCGTGTCCGCGCAGCGGACAGGGCGGACAAGGCGGACAAGGTGCCGCGCGGTTGGCAGGAACCCTCGCGCCCAAACGCCGAGCGCCAGGCTAGCCGGCCAACTTCGTGCCGCCAGCGGCCCATTGCCGCCAACCTGGCCGGTCCAAGAGCCCCACCCCGTTGGCGTGGATGTGAGCGGCAACACGGCCCCGTGGAGGCGGGGCCTGCGCGCCGCACAAGGAGCAAGCGCTCGCCAAGGAGACCATGCCATGAGCCAATTCCTGATGGTGGCCGTCGTCGGCCTCATGCTGCTGCTGCCGCTGTTGCCGGCATCGGCCATCTTCTATCTGCTCAAGACGCGCCAGGAGCGGCTGAAGGACCGCGCCCCCGGCCTGGCCAGCGGCGTATTCAACGTGCTCGGCTTCAAGATGAGCTTCGAGGCGGCCGGCTCCACCGCGACCTACCTCACCCTGCTGGGCTTCGCCACGTTCCTGTTCCTGCACATGGAAGCGATCGACCGCTCCGAGCGCGACAAGGACAAACAGGACGCCTGGCTGGTGCAGGTACCGGTGCAGATGAAGGACCACACCGGGAAGGTGATCGAGCCCGGCAGTTACGAGTACACCCAGATCAAGGCCTCGGTGACGCCCTATTCGGTGTTGCGTGCGGACAAGCTGTCGCTGTGGGTAACGCGGCAGGACGGCGCGTTCCCGGCGCTGAACCTGGAAGTGTCCGGCACGCCGCCGAAGGTGGTGGACCTCAACGATTCAAATATCGCGACGATCAAGGAAGGAAATCGCATCGTGGTGAAAACCGCGACGATCAATCTGCTGGCGCCGTATGTGGCGACGGGCAGTGCGTTGTCGGCCATGCCGACCGCCCCGGCTGCGCCCAGTACCGTGGCGGCGGGATCGCTGACCGCTATCGCTGCACCGCCTGTCTCGGGACCTTCGCCATGAAAAGGATTTCTCTTGTTGCTTGTGCGGGCCTGGGCCTATGGCTCGTCGCCGGAAGCGCGTTCGGCGCGCAAGTCCGTGGTCGGGTGGATTTCTATGGCCCGTCGGGCGTGTTCCCCATGGTCAACGCGCAGGTGACGCTGTGCTCGGCGCCGAACGCCTGCGCGCCGGCAGTAATGACCGGGGCCGATGGGATGTACTACCTGATGATCGAACCGGGGAACTACCAGCTGGTGATCAACGGGATGCAGAAGCAGCAGCTTTCGATTCCGCCGGGAGTGCCGTTGTTTGATGTTTCGCCGGTGCCGGGGAATCGGTGAAGGCACGCGGCCTGCAAGGCCGCGCGCCCTCAATCACAGCCACGCAGCCGCTGTTATGCGGATGCCCTAGCGGACCACTTCTTGTGACGAGTGCGCGTGGTCGGGGGCGGCGGCGGTAGTTCCATGCGCGTGAGCACTACCGCGTTGTGCAAGAACTCTACGCGTAAGTCGTCGCCATCAACGATCCCCATCTGCGCCAGCCAGCCACCTCGTAGCCGGATAGAGGGAACGCAGCGGTCGGAATGAGCATAGTGACTTGATCCGATCCGGCAGGTACTTGGCCGACGCGGACGGGAGCGCTTGTAGCCCGCCTGGACCTTGGCCGCCTCGGCGGCGTTCAGCGCGGCGATCTGCTCCTCGGTGAGCATGGGCGTAAGCGTGGGTTCTACCCAGACCAGGTTGCAACACGGTGCGGACGCTTCGTCCTTTTTGTGCTCGCGTTTGTAGGTGTGATTGCAGGGGATGGGATTTCTATTGCGGGAACGCATGCTGGACCTCCTTGGCCGACGGAAGCCCGTCGCCGGGTTGGCGACGGGTGTCGGGAGGCCGAAAAAACCGCATACACTCGGTGCGACTTATTCCCCTAAGGGTCTTTTATTCGTCGCCCTCCCGACGCGAAAGCACGCGCCGTCCACACTCATTAGACATGAGTGTGAAACCTACCGATCACGGCACAGGGCACCGATGTATGTGGAGTTTTTCGGACTCCTTGGGCACAGCTTGACGCTGTCGACCAAGCGGCTCAATCGGGAAAGTGCACCTGTGTTTGTACGAATTCTACTCACCGCGTTACCAAAAAGTGAGTGGATGCGGGAGATGCGAAAGCTGGTTGAGTAGCGGACCTGCGGGGCCCATCTTTGGCCGCGAGCAGGTCCGAACATCGTTTCATGACAGGCTGTCGCGAATTTTCTCCGAGTGCGAGTACACACTGATCTATAGCGTGATTGACAAACAGGAGTACGTGAGGCGATACGCAACCCCGGCCAATCCATACGATGTCTCGATGAGCTTTGTGCTTGAGCGAGCTTTCCTTGAAATGAAAAGCTTAGGTCAACGGAGCCGGAGAACACACGTCATCGTTGAATGTCGAGGTCGAGTAGAGGATGCGCAGCTGACCACCGCCTTCGAGCGAATAGTGAACGGAAACAACGCATGCGGCAGGGCTCTGCCCTTTGATCTAATCATGGTGCCCAAGAAATCAAATTCCTGCGGTCTTCAATTGGCGGACCTGGTGGCACGGCCAGTAGGCATTCGCGCGATTAGGCCAAATCAACCGAACCGCGCGTACGAAGTGATCCGCGGAAAGATTCGGCGTGACGCTTATGGCAGAGCGGAGGGCTACGGAGTCAAGCGGTGCCCCTAAAAGCGAAGGGCCCCTTGCGGGGCCCAGCGCCGACCGGATATTTCCAGTCCGACTTGAATATGGATGCTCCGGTGGTAGCAAGCAGTTGTCAACCCCTTGCCAGCATGCAGCCGGAGCGCACATTCACAACCATCACAACGCCGCGCAAAGCACGAAACGAAAAACGAGCCCTTCGGCTCGTTTCGGCAAAACCACAAATTTTCATAGTTTTACATGGTGGCCGGGGAGGGAATCGAACCCCCGACACGGGGATTTTCAATCCAGCGCCGACCAGGCGAAAACTCCATAAAAAGCCGCACCCGACGGCGACCTCATTGTAATTCTGGTGTAATCGTGCTCACCCGAACTCACCGGAAGACGGGGTGCGAGGCGCTGCATCGACTCGTAGATTCAGCGACCGGATCAAGTCCAGAATCGCGTCAGTCTCTTTCGCGTATTGCTCCAATTCCGCAGCCAGGTAGAGTCCAGTTGCGGCCCACTCTTCCGGGCTCCTCGCATGCTCTTCGTTCCCGAACACGTCCGCCATGCCATGCAGCTTAGTGAGATTGCCCAAAAGCGTGCCGAACTGGTTCGCCTGGTCCTCGGGAAGGACGTGCAATCTTGAAACGGATGCCTTGACGGAATTGGCCTGATAGGTCTTCAAGCGTGCAAGAACGGATTGACGCCAGGACTGATCGTGAACAAAGCTCGCGATGTTGGTCTTCAGCCAGTCAGCCTGTGCCTTCAGATGCATTTTCAGAATGGCCAACTCAGGATAGATGTAGGAGAGGATGATGCGCCCCTCTTTGACCCGATCGTCTTGAGCGATCCTTGCTTGAACTGTTCCGAGTCGCCACACGGCATAACCCACGCCTAGCGCCACGACGGCATTGATGTAATCCGGTACTGCACCGAAGTCCACATCGCTCATCTCTGTGCACCCCTTTTTAGCGTCGTGTTGGGAGGTACTTGTTTGCGCCTAGGACGACCCCGCGTCGATTGCAGCTTGTAGGCGCCCGCCAGCTTATCCATCGCTTCGGCCATGGCGCCGGCGTGCGTGTAGCGCTCCACCATCGCTCGCGACTTCCATCCGCCCATGGCCTGCAGCGTAGCCGCATCGACGCCTGCGTGCGCTGCGTTCGTGGCCATCGTGTGGCGCATCTTGTGGGGCGTGATCACCGCGGCCAGGCCGGCAGCCTTCACTACGCGCCGGAAGGCCTTGTAGACGTTCGTGGCGTGGCCGCTGCTGCTGGTGCTGCTGGGGAACAGCCATTCGCTGCTGTGATCCTGCAACCGCTCGCCCAGATAGGCGCACAGCTCCGCGGTCATGGGCTGCTGGCGTTCGCCGGCCTTGTCACGATCGACCCACAGCACGCGCCGGCGCAGGTCCAGCTCGTCGACGCGGATCCGCAGGATCGCTGACAGGCGCATGCCGGTGTGCAGGCCGACCATGCAGAACGTCATGACGTGCTCGTTCGGATCGTCCACCGCGGCGCGCAGCAGCGCCTGGATCTCGGCGGGCTTGAGGTAGACCGGCTTGGATTGCGGCTCCTTCAGCAGCTTCACCCGGAACGGCAGGCCCGGCAACAGCGCCAACTCCTCGGCATTGGCCGCTAGGCCGAGCAGGTGGCTCACCACGGCCAACTCTCGGTTGACCGTGCCCGGGGTAGCGCCCTCCTTCTGGCGGGCCGCTGCGTATTTCCTGAGATCGGTCTGCGTGAGGGCTGATAGCTGGATCGACCCCAGCAGCCGGTAGACGTGCTGCTTCAGGCGCGCCGTCTTCTTGGGTATGTCCTTCCCGCCGGTGGCCTCCAGGTGCTCGAGGTAGAGCTTGCCGGCCTCGCGGAACGTCACCGCCCTCGCCTTCCTCACCCCGTGCGCCTTCTCGTGCTTGCCGGCCTTGAGCCTGGCGACGACCTCCTCTGCCTGGGTGCGGGTGAAGCCCTGCGACTCCATGCCGACGACCTGGTGATGCCGGCGCCGGCTCACCATCACGTTGACCGCCCAACGGCCATCGCCGCCTTCCAAGCGCGTGTACGTGATGCCACGCTCGCTGACCGACTGTCCAGGCTGCAGGCCACGCAAACCCGCGCGCGTGAGCTTGGAGAAGGCGCTCACTCGTCTTCCCTGCCTGTTTCTGCAGCGACACGACGACCAAGATCCTCGATTAGCCGATTGGCCTCCTCCTCAATCCGATCTAGCTGATCCTGCGCGATCTTGAGATTCCGTTGAGACCGGTCGAGGTCAGCTTGGACCCTGCCGAGCTCTTTTTTTGCCTCGGGAGTGCGCGCCTTCTGCAACTCGCGCGCGCTGCCCTCCAAGAGTGCTACTGCCGACTTCCAATCCACTACTTTTCGCTGCGCTTCTTGAATCTCGTCAAGGCGCCGCTCGATCAACATGTAGGTCAACGGTGCGGAGAAGGTCGATTCAAGCCGCCACACGATTTCCGCATTGAGGGAGCGTCCGGCCTCCGCCGCGGCAGCCTCAAGCCGCGATTTGAGTTCAGGGGGCAATCGCAGTCCAAAGGGGTTTATGTCTCGGCTCATCTGCGTGGTTACACGGTGTGTTGACTTGGGATTCTACACGGTGTAACCATATGCTTCGATGGCTACACGGTGTAGCTACGAACGGAGGAAAGATGAATACGAGCACAGAACCGGCGATTTTGGTGCGGGACCGAATGTCGGTGCCGAAAGCCGCCGCCTACTTAGGAATCGCAAAAGGCACCCTCGACAAGATGCGGGCTTCGGGTCGCGGCCCTCGCTTCATTCGACTCGGAAGCCGGGTGTTCTACCGAAAGGGCGACTTGGACGCCTACCTCCAGGCGAATGTCGTCGAAACCGCGGACAGCCGCGCGACCGCTTGAAGGGAGGGCGCCATGCCTTCCGAGTCCAGAAATACAAACGGCTCGAGCGTTTGCCGCGCCCGAGCCGTTCAAGCCATGACCGAACCCTACCAAGGAACGACAAGACTATGAGAGCCATCCTACAACATCCTGCGCCCGCCGCAATGCCCGATGCCAGAAACGCCGATCCTGGCGAACAGCCTGCCATGGACCGCCAAGTCACCACGCGCGACCTATCCCGACTGGCCCTGAAAGACGAGGCCGACGAGATCGTAGTCAAGTCGCTGGCGCTGTCGCAGTGCCTGCAGTACGCGAAGCAGGCCATCCAGGACGATGACGGCGAGACGATCGACGGCGTCACCTGGATCCTCAACGACAACTTGCGACGCTTGCGAGAGATCGTGAAGCGATTGGGGCGCTGACATGAGCGCCGTCATCATCCATTTCCGCCCTCGCGCCGTGAACCGGCTTGATGCACGCATCGGCGAACCCGGCCCCAAAGGCCAACAGCTTGCGGCCCTGATCGCTTCTCGTTTCCCTGACGAAGGCCACGAGGGTCGCATTGAACAGCTCACCTCGTTGATCGCCGACCGAGCGCGCTGCAAGCCCGCCGAGCACCGGCCGGAAGCGGGCCATGCGCCGCGAGAGTACTTCTCGAGCCTGATGGGCGGCAGCGACGGCGCAATCGCGACCGCTTTCCAGATCGCGGCCTGGGCGCAGTCTGCGCGCGCGCTGCCCTCCATCGCGGCATTCATGGACCGCTGGGGCATGTCCAGGGCGACCGCTTATCGCTACAGGCGGAAGCTGATCGACTCTGGCCTGTTGTCGACCTCCAAGGGCCGCCAATGACTCAAGAGCAGCC
>DATLJF010000263.1:0-30377 GCA_035539015.1 Stenotrophomonas sp.
CTGGATCGAATTCCGGATGCTGCGGCTGCACGGGGAGCGGCTGGCGGATATCGTGCTGACGCCCGCGGAAGCGGTGTCCCTGCCGACCGCGTTGCCGGCCACGCTCGATGCCAGCGTCGAAGTGCTGGACCTGGGGTTTCGCTACGCGCCTTCCGATCCGTGGGTGCTGCGCACCTGCAGCTTTCGAATCGAGGCGGGTGAGTCGGTGGCGATCGTCGGTGCGTCCGGCTGCGGCAAGTCGACATTGCTGAAGCTATTGCTGGGCCTGCAAGCGCCCCAGGCCGGAACCGTCCGCATCGGCGGCATCGACCTGCAGCGCCTCGGCCCGGCCCAGGCACGCGCGATGTTCGGCGTGGTCATGCAGGACGACCAGCTGTTCGCCGGCAGCATCGCCGACAACATCAGTTTCTTCGACCCGGCGCCGGACATGGCCCGGGTCCACGAGGCGGCGACGCTGGCGGCCGTGCACGAGGACGTCCTCGACCTGCCGATGGGCTACCACAGTCTGATCGGCGACATGGGCAGTGCCTTGTCCGGTGGGCAGAAGCAGCGCCTGATCCTCGCCCGCGCGCTGTATCGGCGCCCACGCTTCCTGTTCCTGGACGAGGCCACCAGCCACCTCGACGTAGCCCGGGAGCAGCAGGTCAACGCCGCCGTGCGCCAGCTCAAGCTCACCCGGGTGATCATCGCCCACCGGCCGCAGACCATCGCCAGCGCCGATCGTGTGCTGGAGCTGGCGCACGGGCGGATCGCCCGCAGCTTCCGGCCGCCCGCCGCGCCGGAGCCGGTGGCCGATGCGGCGATCGCGTAGACCGCCGGCACGCCCGCCCGCTGCTAGAATTGGCGGCCTCCGTTCCAAGCCTGCGATTGCCGCCATGAGCCATACCGCCACCGCGCCCGCCAACGCCGAGAAGCGCTACAACGTGCATCGCAGCGACCTGCCGCTGAGCTGCCCGACGCCGGAGATGGCGTTGTGGAACTCGCATCCGCGCGTCTACCTGCCGATCGACGACGAGCCGAGCCAGGAAGCCAAGTGCCCGTACTGCGGCGCTGTCTTCGTCCTGGTCGACTGATCGGTCCTCCATGCACCGCCTGACCGTGGTGCAGCTGCTACCGGCCCTGCATTCCGGTGGCGTCGAAAGATCCACGCTGGAAATCGCCCAGGCGCTGGTGCGCGCCGGCCACCGTGCCGTGGTGGTCTCGGCCGGCGGCCGCCTGGTCGAACCGCTGCTGGCCAGCGGCGCCGAACACCTCACCCTGGACGTCGGCCGCAAGTCGCTGCTGACCCTGCGCCTGGTGCCGGCGCTGCGGCGGCTGTTCGACGAGCTCGGCGCCGATATCGTGCATGCGCGCTCGCGGTTGCCGGCCTGGCTGGCCTGGCATGCGCTGCGGGGCCTGCCAGCCGCGCGGCGGCCGCGCTTCGTGACCACGGTGCACGGCCTCAATTCCCCAGGCCGCTATAGCGCGGTGATGACCTACGGCGAGCGGGTGATCTGTGTCTCGCGCACGGTCCACGACTATGTCCTGCGCCACTACCCGGCGACCGACCCGGGCAAGTTGCGCACGATCCCGCGCGGCATCGACGCCAGCCAGTTTCCGCGCCGGCCACCCGGTGACCCGGCGGCACGTGCCTGGGCGCTGTCCGAGGTTCCGGCCCTGCGCGGCGCAGGCCCGCTGCTGCTGCTGCCCGGCCGCGGCACTCGGTTGAAAGGACACCACGACGGCCTGCGCCTGCTGGCCGCGTTGCGCGCCCAGGGGGGCGACGCACGCTTGTGGCTGCCGGGCGCGCGCGAGCCGGGACGCGAGGACTACCTGCGCGAGCTCGAGGCCGAGGCCGCGCGCCTGGGTCTGGCCGAGTCCGTGGCCTTCACTCCCCCCACTACCCGGATTGCCGAAGCCTACGCCGCCAGCGATCTGGTGTTGCAGCTGTCGCGCAAGCCCGAGGCCTTCGGCCGCACGGTGCTGGAGGCGCTGTCGGTCGGGCGGCCGCTGCTGGGCTGGGACCATGGCGGGGTCGGCGAGCTATTGCGCGAGCTGCAACCGGCCGGCGCGGCGGTGCCGTTCGACGAGGCCGCACTGGCGCTGCAGGCGGCGCGATTGCTTGCCCAACCGCCGACGCTGCCTGCACGCATTCCCTATACCCTGCAGTCGATGCAGGACAGCACCTTGAAGGTCTATGCCGAACTCCGCCGCTGAGCGCATTGCCCCTTTGCCGGCCCACGCCGGGCGCTGGGCGCCGGTGTGGGTGATCGTGTTCGTCGCCCTGTGGCCGGCCCCGGGGCTGGCCGAGAGCGTGCTCTCGCTGGGCGCGGTGTTCGCAAGCTGGAGACTGCTGCGCCGCCGTTTCCGCGGCGGTACCCAGTTGCTCAGCGGGGCGGCCTGGGCCCTGACCAGCGTGCTGTTCCTGGCCTACTGGCTGCCCGAACTGCTGTCGGCCTTCGATGCGATCGATGTGCCGCTGGCATTGCGCAAGTCGGTGACCGACCTGCGCTACTTGCCTTTCATGTGGTTGTGCGCGATCGCCGTGGCCGACCCGGTGCGTCGCCGCCGTACGTTCGCGGGCCTGGCCATCATCGGTGGCGTGTGGACCCTGGATGCCTTGTTGCAGGCGGTTTCCGGCACCAGCCCGCTGTTCTGGTCGATGGACCAGCTGAAATGGGCGATCAGTGGCCATGGCCTGTGCACGGTGCAGGAAGTGGCGGCGGTCGACCGCCTGAGTGGCCTGCTGGGGCCCTGCAACCTGAAATTCGGCCAGACCCTGGCCAGCTTGTCGCCGTTCCTGTTGTTCGCTGCGGCCGCGCGCGGGCGCCTGGCTTGGGCAGTGGTGGCGTTGGCGTGCGGGGCCGTGGTGGTGATGGCCGGTGCGCGCGCGGCGTGGATCACCTATGCCTTGGTGCTGCTGTGCTCGGGCTGGCGCTTGATCGGCGGGCGCGGAATGCTGGCCGTCGCGGCGGCCGCGGTGGTCGGGATGCTGTTGTTGTTCCAGTTCTCGCCGCAGGTGCATGAGCGCGTGGTGCGCATGCACGCCGCGGTGGAGGGCGGGGCATCGGGCGTGGACGCCGCGCTGTCCGGGCGTGCGCAGATCTGGTCGGCGGCGCTGTGCATGGTGCGCGAGCATCCGTTCAACGGGGTCGGCGCACGCGGTTTCCGCGAAGCCTACCCGCAATGCGACCCGCACCCGGAGCAAGTGCCGGCCTGGGGTGAGGGCCCAGCGTTCCATGCCCACCAGATCGTGCTGGAGATCCTGGCCGAGACCGGCTTCATCGGCCTGCTGCTATGGCTGGCCGGTGCCGCGCAGGCCTGGCGCGCGTGGCGCTATTCCAGCGCCGCCGCGCGCGAACAGGCACGCCCGGCGATGGTGGCGCTGCTGGTCACGGTATTCCCGCTCAACACCCACCTGGCGTTCTATTCGAGTTTCTGGGGTGGGCTGATGTTGATGCTGGCGGCGTTGTATGCCGGTGCGCTGCTAAACGAAGACCGGCCAGCCGCGGCCTGAGCGTTACTGGTAGAGCTTGAGCTTGGGCCCGCCGTCGGGCTGGCGCTTGAAGCGGCGGTGGATCCACAGGTATTGGTCCGGTGCCTCGCGCACCATGTCCTCGATCGCCGCGTTCACCTGCGCGGTGTCGGCGATCACGTCCTGCGATGGAATCCCCGGCAGCGGCGCGCCCACCCTCAAGATGTAGTTGCCGCCTTCGCGGCGATGGAAGTAGGGCACCACCGCGCAGCCGGTCAGGCGCGAGAGCTGGTGGGTCGCGGTGATGGTCGAGGCAGGATGGCCGAAGAACGGCACGAACACGGTGTCCTTGCCGCGCATGTCCTGGTCGGGCGCGTACCACAGCAGACCGCCCTTCTTCAGGTGCTTGACCGTCGCACGCAAGTCCTCGTTGGCGAACATCGCCTTGGCGTAGCGCAGGCGGCCGCGCTTGACCGCCCATTCGAACACCGGGTTGCGGTGGCGCCGGTACATGCCGGCCAGGGGCACGTAGTCGCACAACAGGCGCCCGCACATTTCCAGGGTCATGAAGTGGCCTGAGACCAACAGCACGCCGCGGCCTTCGGCCTGCAGTGCACGCAGGTGTTCCAGGCCTTCGATCTGGACGCGCGGGCGAATGGTGTCGATGCTGCCCCACCAGGCGCGGGCGAACTCGAACAGGCCTACGCCCAATGCATCGAAACTGTCGCGCAGCAGGCGCGCGCGCCACGCTTCGTCCTGCTCGGGGAAGCACAAGCGCAAATTGACTTCGGCCGCACGTCGGCGGGTACCGGCGCAATGGAAAGCGACCCAGCCGACGCCGCGCCCGAGCGCGCGCTGCAACAGCCACGGCAGGCGTCCGGCCAGCACCATGACGACCAGCGCCAGATACATCGGCCAGTGCGCCGGCTTGAGCAGGGAGGGGCGGAGGGCGACATCGGCGGCTTCAGGCATGGCCCAATTCTATCGCCCCCGGCCGGCAGGGGCATCGCGCCGCGATGGCGCGCAGGTGCCGAGCATCGCGCCTTCCACGGCGGCCGCGTATCCTTCGCCGATGCGGAAAGACCCTGTCGAATGGCTGTTGCGCGGGCTGTACTCGGCCCTGCTGTACCTGTTGCTGCCGATCACCGTGTACCACCTGGTGTGGCGCGGCTTTCGCGTGCGCGAGTACTTCAACCGCTGGAGCGAGCGCTACGCCGCCTATCCCAGCGGCTGCGGCCGGCCGCAGGTGTGGGTACACGCGGTCTCGGTGGGCGAGGTCAATGCCGCCGCGCCCCTGGTCAACGCACTGCGTGCCCAGCGCCCTGACATCGGCTGGGTCATCACCACGATCACCCCGACCGGCTCCGAGCGCGTGCGCGCGCTGTGGGGCGAGGCGGTCGACCATGTCTACCTGCCCTACGACGTGCCCGGCAGCGTAGGGCGTTTCCTTGCGCATTTTCGCCCCAGCCTGGCGCTGATCCTGGAAACCGAGCTGTGGCCGAACATGCTGTTCGGCTGCCGCGATCGTGGCATCCCGGTGTACATCCTCAACGCTCGCCTGTCGGCCCGTTCGCTGCGCGGCTATCGCCTGCTGGCGCCACTGATCAGTCGCGCGCTGCGCACGGTGGCCTGCGTGGCGGCGCAGTCGCAGGACGATGCCGAACGCTTCGTGCGGCTGGGCGCGCGGCCGGAACAAGTGGTGGCCCTGGGCAACCTGAAGTTCGACATCGCCGTACCCGAGCAACTGCCCGGGTTCGTGGCCGAGTTCGGCGCGCGCGTGCCCGCGGGCCGGCCAGTATGGATCGCCGCCAGCACCCATGAAGGCGAGGAGGCGGCGGTCATCGAGCTGCACCGCCGGCTGTGCCGCACCTTCCCGGACCTGCTGTTGCTGTGGGCGCCGCGCCACCCCGAGCGTTTCCCCCGGGTGGAGGCGCTAGCCCGCGAGCAGGGCTGGGCGGTGGCCACGCGAAAGCAGCAGCGCTGGCCCACGGCCGGGACGCGGGTCTTCGTCATCGACACCTTGGGCGAACTGATGGCGTTCTATGCCTGCGCCGAAGTCGCCTTCGTCGGCGGCAGCCTGCAGCCGATCGGCGGGCATAACCTGCTGGAACCGGCGGCGGTGGGCACGCCGGCGGTAACGGGCCCGCATCTGCACAATTTCGCCGAGATCTCGCGGCGCATGCGCGAGGCCGGTGCGGTGGCGATCCGCGAGGATGTCGATGGCGTGGGTGAGTCGCTGCAGATGTTGCTGGGCGACCCGCAGGCGCGCGCGCAGATGCGCGATGCCGGCCTGGCGCTGGTGGCCAATGGCCGCGGCGCGGTGGCGCGCACCCTGGTGCAAGTGGCCCCACACTTGCCGCCGGTAGCAGAAAGCGTCGCCGGCTGAGCGTGCCGCGGCTCAAAAAGAAAGCGGGCCGAAGCCCGCTTTCTTTAATTTGCCTGCACCCGGCCCTTACTGGCGCTGGAGCGCGTCGCTGGCGTTCTGCAACTTGGACTCGGCGTCCTGGGTCAACATACGGTTGATGTCCTGCAGGTCGGCGACGTCGAGCTTGCCGGTGGCCTGGGCCAGCAGCAGGCGGTTCTGCAGGAAGTTGTAGCGGGCGCGCACATATTCCACCTGGGCGGCGAACAGGGTGCGCTGGTTCTGCACCACGTCGAGCACGGTGCGGGTACCCACTTCCAGGCCAACCTGCGAGGCGTCGAACGCAGCCTGCGCCGAAACCACGGTCAGGCGACGTGCTTCGACTTCGCTGATGCCCGCCACCACGGTCTGGAAGGCGTTGCGCGTGTTGCGGTCGAGGGCGCGCTTCTGCTGCTCGAAGGTGTCCTGCTGGATATCACGCTGCGACAACGCCTGGCGCACGCGCGACTGGGTAGCACCGCCGGAGAAGATCGGCACCGACAAGGTCAGGCCGATCGCGTTGGTGTCGTTCGGGTTGCCGGTGACGCCGCCGGAACCCACGGCATCGCCCCAGGTTGCGGTCTTGCCCCAGCTGCCGCCGAGGCTGAGCGTCGGGTAATGCCCGCCGCGCGCCGCCGAAACGTTCGACTCGGCCGCACTCACCTGCAGGGCTTGTGCCTTGAGCGCCGGGTTCTCGTTGATCGCGGTGGTGACCAGCTCATCGACGTTGCTGTACTGCGCAGGTACTTCCGGACGCCACTCGTCCGGCAGTGCGCGCAGGCTGACCACCGGCTGGCCAGTAAGCTCGGTCAAGGCCTGGTAGTAGTCCTTGAGGTTGTTGCGCGCCAGGATCGTGTCGGCACGGGCCTGGTCGTACTGGGCGCGCGCTTCGTGCACGTCGGTGATCGGCGCCAGGCCAACTTCCAGGCGCTTGTCGGCGTAGTCGAACTGCTTCTTGGCGGCCGCCTCGTTGGTCTCGGCGGCGGCCAGCGATTCGATCCCCACCAGCACGTTGAAGTAGGCCGCCGAGCTGCGCACGATCAGGTTGTCGTTGGCCGAATCCAGGGTGAAGTCGGCGGCACGGCTGATGTCGCGTTGGGCCTTGACGTTGGCGAACTGCGCCCAGTTGAACACGGTCTGGGTACCGTCGACGGCATAGCGGCGCGTCGTGCTGCTGACCGTGCCGACCGGGTCGTCGTAGTTGCTGCGCGTGCGGTTCAGCGAGGCGGTGCCATTGAGCTGCGGCAGCAGCGCGGCGCGGGCCTGCACCTGGCCTTCCTTGTTGTACAGCCGGGTCGACTCCGCCGACGACAGCTGCGGGTCGCCGTTGCGGGCCATTTCATAGACCTGCAGCAGATCGGCAGCCTGGGCGGCCATCGGGAGCAGGGCGGCGGCCAGCGCCAGGGCGAGGGATCGGCGAATCATAGGGCTTCCTTGGGATTCAAAATTTGAACTGTGGCGTGGGGGCCGCGCCCTGGAGATAGGCGAGGTCGGTCTCGAACAACGACTCGACCCGCGTACCGTTGACATCGGCGCGGACAAGGACGGCTTCCATTACCGGATCGTGACCGCGCACGACGAACAGGCGGCCTTCCGGGCGCAACCACTGCAGGAACTGCGGCGGCAGCGTGTCCACCGCGCCGGTAATGCAGATCGCATCGAAGCGACGCTCGCTCTGCCAGGCGAATGCGTCGGCGGTCTCGATCCGCACGTTGCTGCCCAGGCCGGTCGCATCGAGCGCGCTGCGCGCGGCCGTGGCCAGCGCCGGGTCGATCTCCAGGCTGACGACCTCGCGCCCCAGCGCGGCCAGGCAGGCGGTAGCGAAACCACTACCGGTGCCGATCTCGAGCACGTCTTCGCCGGCCTGCAGGTCCAGCGCCTGCAACATGCGGCCCTCGACCACCGGCTTCATCATCTTCTGCCCGCCGGCCAGCGGAATCTCCAGGTCGGCATAGGCCAGGGCCTGGTAGGCCTGCGGTACGAAGGCTTCGCGCGGCAGCCGCGCCAGGACGTCGAGTACCCGCAGGTCCAGCACGTCCCAGGGACGTACCTGCTGCTCGACCATCTTTTCGCGGGCCTGGGAGAAATCGATCGTCATGGGGGCGTTATCCAACTACACGGTGGGGCAGGCATTTTACCGGTGAAGCGCCTGCTGGGTGCGTCCGTAGCATCACCGGCGGCGCCTAGGGGTCGCAGTGCCGGAAGTCACCGCGACCAAAGGCTTGGCCGGGCCGCATTCAGCGCGGGCCATAGGCGCGCAGGAAGAAGTCCACGCTGGCGGCCACGTGGCGGCGCACATCGGCCGTGCTGGGGGTGCCGCCGAGGCCGCACATCATCATGGGGTGGAGCTCGCCCTTGAGCAGGCAGAAGAACTGCGAGGCCGCCAGGCCAAGGTCGGTGACCTGCAGTTCGCCGGCCTTGGCGCGGGCTGCGAGGAAGTCAGCGAGCGAGCGCTGCACGCGCATCGGCCCGGCATTCCAGAACATCTCGCGCACGTGCTCGTCGCCGGTGCCCGGCGCCAGCATCATGCGGTGGGTGGCGATGGCCGCCTCGGAACTGATCATGGCGAAAAACGCCTCGCCAATGCCGATCAACTGCTGCCGCAGCGGGCCCTTGGGCGCGTGCTCGAACAGATCGGCCGGCATCATCTCTTCGCACTGGGCGCGGATGGCCTCGGAGAACAAGGTCTCCTTGTCGCCGAAATGGCTGTAGACGGTGAGCTTGGACACACCGGCCAGGGCGGCGATGCCGTCCATGCTCACGCCGCCGTAGCCCTGTTCGACAAACAACGACTTGGCTGCCTGCAGGATGGCGGCGCGCTTGCCCAGATCCTTGGGTCGCCCGGGTCCATTGCCTTTGTTGGCGGCCGCCCGCTTGGCAGCAGGCGCCTTGGGTGGCGGATTGGAGATCGAGATCGACATCCAACGAATACTAGACCATTCGGTTCTATATTTATACTATACCGACAGGTTCACTATTCGCCCTCACTTTTCCATAGCCGGAACACTCCCGATGCGCGCTCGCAACGTTTCAAGGATTGGTGGTTGCCTGTTGGTCTTGCTTGTGTCCGGTTGTGGACGCGAACCCGCTCCTGCACCGACGCCGCCGCCGGCGCTGGTGGTGCAGCCGGTGCCGGCCGCTGGTCCCGGCATGGCGACGTTTCCTGGCGAGGTCCGGGCCAGGCAGGAAAGTGCGCTGGCTTTCCGCGTGGGCGGGCACATGGTCAAGCGCCTCGTCGATGCCGGCGAGCGTGTCCATCGTGGCCAGGTGCTGGCCGAACTCGACCCGGCCGACCTCGCGCTGCAGGCGCGCTCGGCGCAGGCCCAGTACGAATCGGCCCAGGCCGACCTGGCGCGCGCGCGCGACGACTACCAGCGCTACGCCAAGCTGGTCGACCAGCAATTGGTGAGCCGCTCGACCTATGACGCGCAGAACGCGGCCTACAAAGCGGCGCAGAATCAGGCCGAAGCCGCGCGTGCGAGCCTGGACGTGGCCCGCAACCAGGCCGCCTATACCCACCTGGTGGCACCTGCCGATGGCGTGATCGCCAGCCGCCAGGCCGAAGCCGGGCAAGTGGTCGCCGCCGGCCAGACCGTTTTCACCCTCGCTGCCGACGGCGCGCGCGAGATCGCGATCAATCTGCCGGAGTCCGGCGCGAACCGTTTCAAGGTGGGCCAGCCGGCGCAGATCGAATTGTGGAACCACACCGGTGAGCGCCTGCCCGGCACGATCCGCGAGATCGCACCGGCCGCCGATTCGCAGACCCGCACCTTCGCCACTCGCGTGGCCTTGGCGCCGGAGGCGCTGTCGGCGGTGGAGCTGGGCCAGAGCGCGCGGGTCTACCTGGCCGCGGCCGACCAGGGCGGGCTGACGGTGCCGCTTTCGGCGATCCAGCGCGGCGCCAACGATGCGGCCTCGATCTGGATCGTCGATCCGGCCAGCGGCAAGGTGCACGCGCGCCCGGTGCGGATCGGGGCTTATGCCAGCGACCGGGTACCCGTGCTGTCCGGCGTGGCCGCAGGGGACTGGGTGGTCGCTGCCGGTGGCCACCTGCTGCGCGAAGGTGAGCAAGTGACCCCGGTCGACCGCAGCAACCGCCCGCTGCGCACCACCGCCCCGACCCCGGCGGCCAAGCGCTGACGCCCGCCGGCGCCTGCGCCGGCACACCCGATCCCTGCGGAGCCCCACATGCGTCGCTTCAACCTTTCCGAATGGGCGCTCACCAATCGCGCGCTCGTGCTCTACGCGATGATCGCCATGGCGATCATCGGCGCCTGGTCCTATCGCCATCTCGGCCAGTCCGAAGATCCGCCGTTTACGTTCAAGGCCATGGTCGTGCGCACGCTGTGGCCCGGCGCCACCGCCGAGCAGGTCTCGCGCGAGGTGACCGAGCGCATCGAAAAGGCGCTGATGAACACCGGCCAGTACGAGTTCATCCGCTCCTACTCGCGCCCGGGTGAGTCGCAGATCATCTTCATGGCGCGCGACTCGATGAAGTCGAGCGATATCCCCGAACTCTGGTACCAGGTGCGCAAGCGCGTGGGCGACATCCGCGCGACCTTGCCTTCGGAAGTGGTCGGGCCGTTCTTCAACGACGAGTTCGGCGACACCTACGGCAACATCTACGCGCTCACCGGCAGCGGCTTCGACTATGCGGTGATGAAGGACTACGCCGACCGCATCCAGCTGGAACTGCAGCGGGTGGCGGACGTCGGCAAGGTGGACCTGGTCGGACTGCAGGACGAAAAGGTCTGGGTGGAGATCTCCAACACCAAGCTGGCCAACCTCGGCGTGCCGATGAGCGCGGTGCAGCAGGCGCTGCAACAGCAGAACGCGATGGCCCCGGCCGGCTTCGTCGAGACCGCCGGCGAGCGCGTCCAACTGCGCGTGACCGGCCAGCTCGGCTCGGTCGAAGACATCGCCGAGTTCCCGATCCATGCCGATGGCCGCACCGTGCGCCTGGGCGACATCGCCACCATCCACCGCGGCTTCTCCGACCCGGCGGCGCCGAAGATGCGGTTCATGGGCGAGGACGCCATCGGAATTGCCGTGGCAATGAAGGACGGCGGCGACATCCTGCGCCTGGGCCAGACCCTGGAGTCGGAATTCCAGCGGCTGCAGAAGACGCTGCCGGCAGGCATGCAGCTGCGCAAGGTCTCCGACCAGCCGCACGCGGTGGAAGAGTCCGTGGGCGAATTCGTCCACGTGCTCACCGAGGCCGTGATCATCGTCCTGGCGGTGAGCCTGTTCTCGCTCGGCCTGCGCACCGGCCTGGTCGTGGCCGTGTCCATTCCGCTGGTGTTGGCGATGACCTTCGCGGTGATGCACTACTTCGGCATCGGCCTGCACAAGATCTCCCTGGGCGCGCTGGTCCTGGCGCTGGGCCTGCTGGTGGACGACGCGATCATCGCGGTGGAGATGATGGCCATCAAGATGGAGCAGGGCTTCGACCGAATGCGCGCGGCCAGCTTCGCCTGGACCTCCACCGCCTTCCCGATGCTCACCGGCACGCTGATCACCGCCGCCGGCTTCCTGCCGATCGCCACCGCCGCCTCCAGCACGGGCGAGTACACGCGCTCGCTGTTCCAGGTAGTGACCATCGCCTTGCTGGTGTCGTGGGTGGCGGCGGTGCTGTTCATCCCCTATCTCGGCGACAAGATGCTGCCGGACCTGGCCAACCCGCAACCGCCCAAGCCCGGTAGCCTGGCCGCGCGCTGGCGCGCCCGGCGCGCCGCCATGGCCGATCGCCACCCCGCGTTCGGCCGCTGGCTGGCGCCGCCTTCGCAGGCACACGCGCACCAGCACGATCCCTACCAGAAGCCTTTCTACCGGCGTTTCCGCGGGCTGCTGGAAACCTGCCTGCGCCACCGCTGGTGGGTCATCGCCGCGACCGTGGCATTGTTCGTCGGCTCGCTGGTGCTGTTCCGCTTCGTGCCGCAGCAGTTCTTCCCCGACTCGACCCGGCCCGAACTGATGGTCGACCTGGAACTGGCCGAAGGCGCCTCGCTGCGCTCCACCGAAGCCCAGGCACGCCAGCTGGAGAAGCTGCTGGCCCAGCGCCAGGACATCGCCAACTACGTCGCCTACGTCGGCACCGGCTCACCGCGCTTCTACCTGCCGTTGGACCAGCAGCTGCCAGCGACCAACTTCTCCCAATTCGTCGTCCTGGCCAAGGACACCCACGCACGCGAGACCCTGCGCGACTGGTTGCTGCATGAAGTCGCGCCCAAGTTCCCCGAGCTGCAATTCCGCGTCACCCGGCTGGAGAACGGCCCGCCGGTGGGCTACCCCGTGCAGTTCCGGGTTTCCGGCGAACACATCGAACGCGTACAGGCCCTGGCGCGCCAAGTGGCCGAGAAAGTGCGCGCCAACCCGCACGTCACCAATGTCAACCTGGACTGGGACGAACCCAGCAAGATCGTTCGCGTGGTCATCGACCAGGATCGCGCGCGCCAGTTCGGCATCACCAGCACCCAGGTCTCGCAATTCCTCTCGGCCTCATTGTCTGGGCTGAGCGTGAGCACCTACCGCGAAGACAACGAACTGATCGAAATGCTGTTGCGCGGCCCCGAGCAAGAACGCGCCAACCTGGACATGCTTGCCGGCCTCGGCATTCCCACCGGCGACGGCGGCAGCGTGCCCTTGTCGCAAGTGGCGCGGCTGGAGCCCGCGTTCGAAGACGGCATCATCTGGCACCGCGACCGCCTGCCGACCGTCACCGTGCGCGCCGACATCGCCGACCGCATGATGCCCCCCGCAGTGACCCAGCAGATCCTGCCGACCCTGGACGACATCCGCACCCAGCTGCCTTCCGGCTATCGACTGGAAGTCGGCGGCACCGTAGAAGACTCCGCGCGCGGGCAGAACTCCATCAATGCCGGCATGCCGCTATTCCTGCTGGTCGTGATCACCCTGCTGATGCTGCAACTGCGCAGCTTCTCCCGCACCGCCATGGTGCTGGTGACCGCCCCCCTGGGCATCATCGGCGCGACCCTGTTCCTGTTGCTGTTCCAGATGCCCTTCGGCTTCGTCGCCATGCTCGGCACCATCGCCCTGGCCGGCATGATCATGCGCAACTCGGTGATCCTGGTGGACCAGATCCAGCAAGACATCGACGCCGGCCACGACCGCTGGCACGCCATCCTGGACGCCACCGTCCGCCGCTTCCGCCCGATCGTGCTGACCGCACTAGCCGCAGTACTGGCGATGATCCCGCTATCGCGCAGCGCCTTCTACGGCTCCATGGCCGTAGCGATCATGGGCGGCCTGATCGTCGGCACCGTACTGACCCTGCTGTTCCTGCCAGTGCTCTACGCCACCTGGTTCCGAGTCCGCGAGGAAGAAGCAACAACAGCAACGTGACGCCAAAGCCGGCGCGCAGCGACCGGCCCCGCTTTTCTCACTCCCACCGTCAGCGCGATCCATCGGGCCTGCGGGGGTAAGCCCCTTTCGGGACCCTTGGCGACATGGATGTCGCCAAGGAGCCTACAAGGACGTATTTACGGCGTGTCCCGAAAGGGGCTTACCCCCGCAGGCCGCACGTAAACACCAATCAGCCAACACCTCAATCGCGCAACTCAGCAACCGGACACCGCTCCCGAATCCGCTGCACGATCCCCACCGCCGCCTGCTGCGTACTCAAAGGCGCCACCCCATGCGCCACCAGATCCGCCGTGAACGCCCGCGCACCCAGCGCATCACTGACACTCTGCTCCACGCACTGCGCCTCCTGCTCCAACCCCAGCGAATGCCGCAGCAACAACGCCGTGCTCAAGATCGTCGCATAAGGATTGGCAATCCCCTTGCCGGCAATATCCGGCGCCGAACCATGGATCGGCTCATACAGCCCGACCTTGCCCTCACCCAGCGAAGCCGACGGCAACAGCCCCAGCGACCCCGCCAGCATCGAAGCCTCATCGGTGAGGATGTCGCCAAACATGTTCTCGGTCACCACCACGTCGTAATCGCGCGGACGCGAGAGCAAGTGCATGGCCATCGAATCGACCAGCTGGTGCTCCAGCCGCACATCCGGGAACTCTTCGCGACCGACGCGCGCAGCAATATCGCGCCACAAGCGCGAAGTCTCCAGCACATTGGCCTTGTCCACCGAAGTGACATGGTTGCGGCGCTGCTGCGCCAGCCGGAACGCAGTGCGCATCACCCGCTCGATCTCCGCCACGCTGTAGCGGCACAAATCGCTGGCATCGGTGTCGGTGCGGGTCTTGTCGCCGAAATAGATGCCGCCGGTGAGCTCGCGCACCACGATCATGTCCACCCCGGTCAGCAGGTGCGGCTTGATCGGCGCCGCGTCCAGCGCGGCCGGGTGTGGCTTCACCGGGCGCAGGTTGGCGAATAGCCCGAGCGCCTTGCGAATCGCCAGCAGGCCCTGCTCCGGGCGGACCTTGGCGTTGGGATCGGACCACTTCGGTCCGCCCACCGCGCCCAGCAGGACCGCATCGGCTCGCTGGCAAGCCTGCAACGTCGCCGCCGGCAATGGCTCGCCGTGGCGGTCGATGGCGATGCCGCCGATATCGTGCGAGTGGAAGGTAAAGCTGTGGCCATGGCGCTCGGCCACGGCCTGCAGCACGGAGACCGCGCCGGCAATCACTTCGGGGCCAATGCCGTCACCGGGCAGCAGGACGATGTCAGCGTGCATGGGTTGCCTCGTATTGGGAGATTTCGGCGCCACGCGCCAACAGGTAGCCCATCTCGTCCACGCCCTGCAGCAGGCAGGTCCGGGCGAAGGCATCCAGCGGGAAGGGATAGACGCGGCCGTCCGGCGTGCGCAATTCGCGTGTGCCAACATCCACGGTGAGTTCGTCGTCCGGCTGCTGCATCAAGGCCTGCACGTCGGCCTCGGCCAGCACTACCGGCAGCAGGCCGTTCTTCAGCGCATTGTTACGGAAGATGTCGGCGATCTCGCTGGACACGATCGCGCGCAGGCCGAGGTCGGCCAGCGCCCAGGGTGCGTGTTCGCGCGAGGAGCCGCAGCCGAAGTTGCGCCCGGCCAGCAAGATGCTGCGGCCCTGGTTGGCCGGCTGGTTGAAGGCGAACTCGGGATTGGGGCTGCCGTCGGCCTGCCAACGCCAGTCATTGAACGCATAGCGGCCCAGGCCGGCACGCTCGGTGGTGGACAAAAAGCGCGCCGGAATGATCTGGTCGGTGTCGATATTGGTCTCGCGCAGCACGACGCTGCGCGAGGAAACAGTGGTGATGCCGGCCATCAGGCCACCTCCAGCACGTCGGCATACAGATCGCGCACATCGGCAACGCGGCCGTTGACTGCGGCCCACGCAGCGGTCGCCGGCGAGGCCAGCAAGGTGCGAGCCCCCGGGCCCTGGCGGCCCTCGAAATTGCGGTTACTGGTGCTCACTGCCAGTTGGCCCGGGGCCACCAGGTCGCCGTTCATGGCGATGCACATCGAACAGCCCGATTCGCGCCACTCCGCGCCGGCCTGGCGCACGACCGTGTCGATGCCTTCGGCCTCGGCCTGGCGCTTGACGATCTCCGAACCCGGCACCACCAGCATGCGCACGCCCTCCGCGATGCGGCGGCCGCGCAGGACGTCGGCCACCTGGCGCATGTCGCTCAGCCGGCCGTTGGTGCAGGAGCCAACGAACACGACGTCCACCGGCGTGCCGACCAGGCTGTGCCCGGCTTGCAGGTGCATGTAGTCCAGGCCCTTCTGCGCGGCGACGTCGCTGGCCGCGGGGATCGCCGCGTCAACCGCGATCGCGGTGCCCGGATGCGTGCCCCAGGTCAGGGTCGGGCGGATATCGGCGGCTTCGATGCGCACGTCGGCGTCGAAGCGCGCGCCGTCGTCGCTGTGCAGCGTCTTCCAGTAGGCCACGGCCTGGTCGAACTCGGCGCCCTTGGGCCCGCGCGGGGTGGCGGCGACCCAGTCGAAGGTCGCCTGGTCCGGCGCCACCATGCCGGCACGCGCGCCCGCCTCGATCGACATGTTGCACAGGGTCATGCGCTGCTCCATGTCCATCGCGCGAATGGTCGAGCCGCGGTACTCGATGACATGCCCGGTGCCGCCGTTGACGCCGATCACGCCGATGATGTGCAGGATCACGTCCTTGGCACCGACGCCGGGCGCCAGTTCGCCCTCGACCGTGATCGACATCGTCCTGGCCTTGCGTTGCAGCAGGCATTGCGTGGCGAGCACATGGCCGACTTCGCTGGTCCCGATGCCGAACGCCAGCGAGCCGAAGGCTCCGTGCGTGGAGGTGTGGCTGTCGCCGCACACAATGGTCATCCCGGGCTGGGTGAAACCTTGCTCCGGCGCGATGACATGGACGATGCCGCGGTTGGCCGAGGCCATGTCGAACAGCTCGATACCGTACTCGGCGCAGTTGCGCGCCAGGGTCTCGACCTGGCTGCGTGCTGCGTCATTGGCATACGGCAGGCGGCCATCGGGGCCGGGCGGCAGGGTCGGGGTGGAATGATCCATCGTCGCCTTGGTGCGGTCCGGCCGACGCGGCGCGATGCCGCGCGCGCGTAGTTCGGAAAACGCCTGCGGCGAGGTGACCTCGTGGATCAGGTGCAGGTCGATGTAGAGCACGGCCGGTGCGGCTTCGCTCTCGGGGACAACGACGTGCGCGTCCCACAATTTGTCGTACAGGGTGCGGGGTGCTGGGCTCATGGGATGCCTTGCGATGCTGCGGTTCGAATCAGGAAAAAGGTAAGTGTGGAGACGCCACCGGCCGGCGCTTGCGCCGGGTTAGCGCAACGCCGGCTCGGCGTCGTGGGCAGGGTTGGGCTGGGTCCGTGGCTCGCCGGCCGCGCGCTGGCGCAGCAGGCGGTTGGCCACGTCGAGCCAGGCCAGGGCGCTGGCTTCGATGATGTCCTTGCTGGTGCCGGTGCCTTCGTATTCGACGTCTTCATGGCGCACGCTCAGGCTGGCCTCGCCGCGCGCATCGGCGCCAATGCCGACACTGTGGACCTGGTAGCTGTCCAGCTGCAGGCGCACGCCGGTGGCGGCCGACAACGCGCCAAACAAGGCATCGACCGGGCCGTTGCCCTGCGCGGTCTCGGCCACGCGCTTGCCATCCGGGTCGGACAGCTCGACCAGCGCATTGGCGCGGCTGCCGACATCGCTGATCGTCATCGATGCCAGGCGATAGCCCTCGCTGCTGTTGGCATCCTGCATCAACGCGCGCAGGTCGGCGTCGTTGACCACGCGCTGCTGCTCGCACAGGGCCTTGAACTGCTCGAACACCAGCTTCAGCTGTTCTTCCTCCAGCCAATAGCCGAGCGCGCGCAGGCGCTGCTCGACCGCGGCGCGGCCGCTGTGGCGGCCCAGTACCATCTGCGAGGACGGCCAGCCCACGTCCTCGGGCCGCATGATTTCGTAGGTGCCGCGATGGCGCAGCATGCCGTGCTGGTGAATGCCCGACTCATGCGCGAACGCATTGCTGCCGACAATCGCCTTGTTGCGTTGCACCGGCATGCCGACCAGGCGCTGCAACAGCTGCGAGGTAGGCACGATGCGCGGGGTGTGGATGCCGCTGTCGATCTCATAGAAGGCGTTGCGAACCTTCAGCGTCATCGCGATCTCTTCCAGCGCGCAATTGCCGGCACGTTCGCCGATCCCGTTGATGGTGCACTCGACCTGGCGCGCGCCGCCTTCCACCGCCGCCAGGGAATTGGCCACCGCCAGCCCCAGGTCGTTGTGGCAATGGGTGCTGAAGATGATGTGCTGCGGATTGCCGACACCGGCGATCACCCGCGAGAACATCCCGCGGATTTCCTCGGGCGTGGTGAAGCCGACCGTATCGGGCAGGTTGATGGTGGTGGCACCGGCAGCGATGGCCTCGCGTACCACTTCGATCAGGTAATCCTCTTCGGTGCGGGTGGCGTCCTCGGCCGAGAACTCGACATCGTCCAGGTAGCTACGCGCCAGCGAGACATGCTTGCGCACCGATTCGAGCACCTGCTCGCGGCTCATCCGCAGCTTGTGCTCGCGGTGCAGCGGGCTGGTCGACAGGAACAGATGCAGGCGCGGCTTGGCCGCCGCTTCCAGCGCCTTGGCCGAGGTCTCGATGTCGGCCGCCAGGCAGCGCGACAGCACCGCCAGGGTGGGCGTGCGCACTTCGCGGCCGATCAGCGCCATCGCCTCGCGATCGGACTGCGAACTGGCCGGGAAGCCGGTCTCGATGATGTCCACGCCCAGTTCGGCCAGCGCGCGTGCCATCACCAGCTTCTGCGGCGGGGTCATGCTGCAGCCGGGGGATTGCTCGCCATCGCGCAGGGTGGTGTCGAAGATTCGGATTCGGGGTGGGGCTACGGCGGATTCGATGTTCACCAGGGGAACTCCTCTGCGGCGATGACGTGTGCGATGGCGGGTTTGCGGGTGGGGGCGGGCGGAGCGGCGGCACGGGGCGCGGCGGCGAAGTCGGACTTCGCGCGCGCCTGCCTAAGTCGCTCGCTGTCACGGCGCCGCGGCTTGCGTGGCGGCCGTGGCCGCACTTCGGACAACAAGGTGGACAGCACGCCGGCGTCGATGTTGCCGCCCGACACCACCGCGCACTTGCGCTTGCCGGCGACCCGGCGGCCGGCAGCCAGGGCCAGGGCGCCGGCACCTTCGGCAATGATGTGTTCTTCCAGCGCCAGCCGCACCAGGGTCTCGCGCAGCTCGGCTTCGCGCACGATGACGATGTCGTCGAGCAGGCTGCTGCACAGGCGGCGGGTGATGAAGCCAGGGATCTTGACCTTGACCCCGTCGGCCAGCGTTGGCACCGGATCGATTTCGCTGGCGTCTCCGCGGCACGCACGTGCCATCGAATCGACCCCTTCGACCTGCGCGCCGACCACGCGCACGCCCTGCGACTTCAACGCCAGCGCCACGCCCGAGGCCAGGCCGCCGCCGCCGATCGGCACGATCACCACGTCCGGCGCGCTGGCGCCGATCTCGATGCCGACCGTGCCCTGGCCGGCGATCACGTCCGGGTCGTCGAAGGCGGACAGGAAGCGATAGCCATTCTGCGCGGCCAACTCGCGGGCAAAGCCATAGGCCTCGTCGTAGCTGTTGCCATGCTGGCGCACGGTGGCGCCCCAATGGGCAACGCCGGCGATCTTGGTCGCCGGGGCGCCGTGCGGCATCACCGTGATGGCCGGCAGGCCCAGGCGATACGCCGACCAGGCCACGCCCTGGGCGTGATTACCGGCCGAGGCGCAGATAACCGGGCGATCGTCGCCGCGTTCCAGGCCGGCCAGCATCGCATTCAGGGCACCGCGCACCTTGTACGAACCGGTGCGCTGCAGGTTCTCCAGCTTCAGCCACACGCCGAAGCGCTCGGCATAGTGCAGCGGGGTCACGCTCAAATAGCGGCGCAGCCGCGCCTGCGCGGCCAGCACATCGGCAACGCTGACCTGGACCTCGGCTACGCCCGGTACGTCGGGCTCCACGGCGGCGAAACCGGCGTCAGGCATGGCGGCACGCGAACGGCTGGCACGGAAGAAGACACCTCCGTACCCACTGCTCCGGGTGGCGGGCCGCCGGGCGGTTCATGCCGCAGCCTCCAGGGGGATTGCCGTAGCTTGTACCGACTCGCAGTCGTAGACCTTTTCCAATTGCCGGCACAGGGTCTCGGCCGGGCGGCTGCCTTCCACGTCCAGTTGCAGGTGCCAGCGGCCTTGGTCGTCGGCAGCCGGCGCCCCATGGATCGCGCACGGGCTGAAGCCGCGGCGTTCGGCCATGCCGATCACGCGCAGCAACGCGCCCTCGGCCGGACGCAGCACCAGGTCAAGCCGGTAACGCATGGCTTGCCTCCCGCGCGGCATGGGCCGGATTGCTGTCCAGCATGGTGCTGTTGGCGGTATTGGGTGGCACCAGCGGCCAGACGTTGGCACGCGCGTCGATGGCCACGTGCAGCAAGCCCGGGCCGGGTTGGGCCAGCAAAGCGGCCAGCGCGTCGTCGACCTGGTCGCGCGCGGTGATGCGCGTGGCCGGAATGCCGAACACCTGCGCCAGCGCGGCGAAGTCGGGGTTGTCGGACAAGTCGATCTCGCTGTAGCGCTCGGCAAAGAACAACTCCTGCCACTGCCGCACCATGCCCAGCGAACTGTTGTCCAGCAGCACGATCTTCACTGGCAGGCGGCACCGCGCGATGGTGGCCAGCTCCTGCACGTTCATCATGAAGCTGCCATCGCCGGAGACCAGCACCACGGTGCGATCGGGGCAGGCGAACTGCGCGCCCATCGCGGCCGGCAGGCCGAAGCCCATGGTGCCCAGCGCGCCGCTGGTCAGGTGGTTGCGCGGATGCTGGAAGCGGCAATGCTGCGCCACCCACATCTGATGCTGGCCGACATCGCAGGCGATGATCGTGTCGGCCGGCGCCACTTCGCTCAGGCGCTTGAGCAGGGCCGGGGCGTAGATGTCGCTGCCGGGCGCGTCGTAGCGGGCGCCGAAACGGTCGCGGTTGGCGTTGCAACGCTTGCGCCAGTCATCGCAGGTCGAACGCGCCGCGGCCAGTGCCTTCAGGCCGGCGGCGACATCGCCGGGGATCGCGATATCGGCGGTGCGCAGCTTGGAGATCTCGTAGGCGTCGGCGTCCAGGTGGATCACCCGGGCGAACGGCGCGAACTCGTTGAGCTTGCCGGTGGCGCGATCGTCGAAGCGTGCACCGATCACCACCAACAGGTCGCTTTCCTGGACCGCCATGTTTGCCGCGCGGGTGCCATGCATGCCCAGCATGCCCAGGCTCTGCGGATGCTGCGGCGGCAACGCGCCCAGACCGCGCAAGGTCATCACCGTGGGCAGGCGCGCCGCTTCGACGAAATGGCGAAATGTATCCACCGCATCGGCCAGGGCGATGCCGCCGCCGGCGTACACCACCGGGCGCTCGGCGCCGGCGATCGCGGCCAGCGCTTCGGCCAGGCGCGCCTGTTCCGGTGCGGCGGGCAGGGCCACTTCGGCCGGCACGTGCGCGGGCAACGCGGAGGCGTTGGCCAGCTGCACGTCCTTGGGCAGGTCGATCAGCACCGGGCCGGGACGGCCCTCGCGGGCAATGCGGAACGCTTCGCGCACCACCTGCGGCAGGTCTTCGACCCGGCGCACCAGGAAGCTGTGCTTGACGATCGGCAGGGTCAGGCCGAACACGTCCAGTTCCTGGAACGCATCGGTACCCAGCAACGGCGTGGCGACCTGGCCGGTGATGCAGACCATCGGCACCGAATCCAGCATGGCATCGGCGATGCCGGTGACCAGGTTGGAAGCGCCGGGGCCGGAGGTGGCCACGCACACGCCAACGCGGCCGCTGGCGCGGGCATAGCCGTTCGCGGCCAGGGCGGCGCCCTGCTCGTGGCGAACCAGGATGTGTTTCAGCGACGAATCGACCAGGGCATCGTAGAACGGCATGATCGTGCCACCGGGGTAGCCGAACAGCGTGTCCACGCCTTCGGCCTCCAGGGCCTGCGTCAGCCAGCGCGCGCCATTGGGCGGCGTAGCTTGTGCGGTGGTGTCCATGCGGGGCGTCCTTTGCGGAGCGACGGGGGAGGGCGCGGCTTACGCCGCGCGTTGGCTGTCGGTGGGTTGCGCGGCGGCGGCCTGGCTGTTGAGCCACACCATCTTCGCGCGCAGCTGCTTGCCCACCTGCTCGATCGGGTGGTCCAGGTCGGCCTGCTTGAACTTCTTGTAGTTCGGCAGGCCCGCTTCGTACTCGGCCACCCAGTTCTTGGTGAAGGTGCCGTCCTGGATGTCCTTGAGCACTTCCTTCATCCGCGCCTTGGTGCCGGCATCGATTACCCGCGGGCCGCTGACGTAGTCGCCGTACTGCGCGGTTTCGGAGATGAACTCCAGCATCCGGGTGATGCCGCCTTCGTAGAACAGGTCGACGATCAGCTTGAGCTCGTGCAGTACTTCGTAATACGCGATCTCCGGCTGGTAGCCGGCTTCGACCAGGGTTTCGAAACCGGCCTGCACCAGCGCGCTGGCGCCGCCGCACAGCACTGCCTGTTCGCCGAACAGATCGGTTTCGGTTTCTTCTTTGAATGTGGTCTTGATCAGGTTGGCGCGTGCGCCGCCGAGGCCGCCGGCGTAGGTCAGCGCCAGCTGTTCGGCGTTGCCGCTCTTGTCCTGGTACACCGCCCAGATGCACGGCACGCCGCGGCCGATTTCGTACTCGCGGCGCACCAGCGCGCCCGGGCCCTTCGGTGCGACCAGCACGACGTCGAGGTCCTCGCGCGGGGTGATCATGTCGAAATGCACGTTGAGGCCGTGGGCGAACAGCAGGCACGCGCCCTGGCGCATGTTCGGCGCCAGCACTTCCTCGTACAGCTTCTTCTGCACCATGTCCGGGGTCAGCACCGCGACCAGGTCGGCCTCGCGCACTGCATCGGCCGGCGCACGCACCTCGAACCCGTCGGCCTTGGCCTGGATCTCGGTCGGGCCGCCCGGGCGCAGGCCCACGGTGACATCGAAGCCGGAGTCGCGCAGGTTCAAGGCATGGGCGCGGCCCTGGCTGCCGTAGCCGACGACGGTGATACGCGGGTTCTGGTTGCTGCTCATCGTGCGATTCCTCGAGGTGAAAGAATGGTTTTCGTGATCCCTACAAAGAAAAACCCCGCGCCGTTGCCGGTGCGGGGTTTTGTCGAATCCTGGCGTCTTTGCTGCTTACGCGTCGGTTCGTCCCGCACTGGTGGGCGAGGTAATAAGTACAAGGACGAGAAGCGAAGCGGCCACGCGCGCCGGATCGGGCGCTGCGGTGGGGTCGGCGTTCGCAGTGGTGTGGCGTTGCAACATGGAACCGAGAAAAACATGCGTGCGCAGGAGTGTCAAGCGATTGGCGGCAAAAAATTCGGTGGCGCGTGCAACGGTTGCAGTGGCAACAAAATCACCGTGACTGCGCGATGGTTTGAATCCGCGTTCCTTTCTTGCTCGCGGCCCCCGCCCAGCCGCCGCGCTCTTGGTCAATGCGCTGCCGCACAAGGATTTCGAGCCAGGTACACGCGCGTGACCGCAGCCCTTCGATCAAACGCGCGGGCTGACCTGCACCGCATCGGCCGACACATTTCGCGGCAAAGGATTGAACCCGGATTCGGACCTAGCAGCCGTGCCGATGCGCGTGCCCGGTCCCGATTTGCGCAAAGCCGACCCGGATCACGCATCGGCGCCGCGCCCCGGGCCGAGGGGACTTCCGGCAGGCGGCGACCCCCGCGCTGGATGCTAGGGTCCGCAGATTCACCGTCACCAGAGCCCAAGGCCAATGCCCGTGCGACCCGCCTCCCGCTTCCGTCCCCGTCCGCTACGTCTGGCCGCACTGGCCTGTGCCCTGCTGCCGCTGGCAGCGCTCGCCGGCGACCGCATCACCGGTGCCGACTTCGCCACCCGCTCGGAGGTCATCGCCCCGCACGCCATGGCGGCTACCTCGCAGCCACTGGCCACCCAGATCGCGCTGGACGTGATGAAGCAGGGCGGCTCGGCGGTGGACGCGGCCATCGCGGCCAATGCCGCCCTCGGTTTGATGGAGCCTACCGGCAACGGGGTTGGCGGCGACCTGTTCGCCATCGTCTGGGACCCGAAGACGCAGAAGCTGTACGGCTACAACGGCTCGGGCCGCTCGCCCAAATCGCTGACCCTGGCCGAGTTCCAGCACCGCGGGCTGAAAGACATTCCGCCGACCGGCCCGCTGCCGGTGTCGGTGCCGGGCGCCGTCGACGCCTGGTTCGCCCTGCATGAGCGTTTCGGCCGCCGGGCGATGGCCGACAACCTGGCACCGGCGATCCGCTACGCCCGTGAAGGCCATCCGGTGGCCGAGACCATCGCCTACTACTGGGACCGTTCGGTGCCGCGCCTGTCGCAATACCCCGGTTTCAAGGAGCAATTCACCATTGACGGCCACGCCCCGCGCAAGGGCGAGCTATGGAAGAACCCGAACCTGGCCCATACCCTGCAGCAGATCGCCGATGGCGGCCGCGACGCCTTCTACAAGGGCGACATCGCCCACACCATCGACAGCTACTTCAAGGCCAATGGCGGTTTCCTGAGCTATGACGACCTGGCCAGCCACCACGGCGAGTGGGTCGACCCGGTCAGCAGCAATTACCGTGGCTACGACGTGTGGGAATTGCCGCCCAACAGCCAGGGCATTGCCGCGCTGCAGATACTCAACATCCTCGAAGGCTACGACTTCTCCAAGATCAGCTTCGGCTCGCCGGAGCATGTGCATCTGTTCGTGGAAGCCAAGAAGCTGGCCTTCGCCGACCGTGCGCGCTTCTATGCCGACCCCGCCTTCCAGAAAGCGCCGGTGGACCGGTTGATCTCCAAGCAGTACGCCGCAGAGCGTCGCAAGCTGATCTCCATGGACAAGGCGCTGAAGGAAGTGCAGCCCGGCACGCCGAAGCAGCTGGAGGAGGGCGACACCATCTACATGACCGTCGCCGATGCCGACGGCATGATGGTGTCGCTGATCCAGTCCAACTACCGGGGCATGGGCAGCGGCATGGCGCCGCCGGGGCTGGGCTTCATCCTGCAGGACCGTGGCGAGATGTTCGTGCTGAAGAAGGACCACCCGAATGGCTATGCCCCGGGCAAGCGTCCGTTCCAGACCATCATCCCCGCTTTCATCACCAAGGATGGGCAGCCGTACATGAGCTTTGGTGTCATGGGCGGCGCGATGCAGCCGCAGGGGCATGCGCAGATCGTGATGAACCTGGTCGACTTCCACATGAACCTGCAGGAGGCCGGTGATGCGCCACGCATCCAGCACGAGGGCTCGACCGAGCCGACCGGGCAGGGGACTGCGATGAGCGACGGCGGCGAGGTCAACCTGGAAAGTGGCTATTCCTACGACACGATCCGCGCGCTGATGCGCAAGGGCCACCGCGTGATCTTCGCCGATGGTCCGTATGGCGGCTATCAGGCGATCATGCGCGATGCGAAGACCGGCGTGTATTACGGGGCGTCGGAGAGTCGCAAGGATGGGCAGGCGGCGGGGTATTGAGGTGGAGGCGTGAGGCCCGGCGTGCTTCAGTAGTCGAAGACGTGCTCAATCTGGTCGCCTGCCGCGAAGCTGGCGACCAGCGTGGCCGACAGCCGCGAGACCGGCAGCTGCAGCACTCTGCGCTCGTAACCTGGCCGCGTGGCGATGGCTTGCTGGATCAGGACGTGCGTTCCGGCGGGCACTTGATGCTCGCGGCGGGACACGATGCTGACCAGCAAATCGCCGCGGTTGCCCGCGATCTCGATAAAGCCGGTGCCGGAGCGTGCCAGTCGCAGTGCTTGGTCCGTAAACGCCTGGTAGCGCGGCAACGCCAGCATGGCCGCGTCACCGTCCTTACTCACGAGATCGGCATCAGGCAGCGAGTGCGCGATATTCGCCGGCAGACGATCGACGATGACCACGGTAGTTGCCTTCGGAGGCTCAAAGGTGGAGCGCGTCGCCCATTGGATCGCCGCTGCGTAACCGGCCTTGAGTAGCCACTCGCTGGTAAGCAGGTAACGCCGCTCCCATTTGCGAGCCGGTGCGGGGCCCCAGGCAGGGGTCTGCGTCCAAAGTTGGCGCAGCGGTGTGATGAAGTCGAACTCGTACCAGGGGCGTACCCGGATGAAGTCCACATAAGCCTGCGCCTGTGCCGCGGCCAGGCGGTCTTCCGGGGTCGCGTCCGCCGCCCCCGCCAGTGCTTCGGTGATGCGGCCGACCACTAATTCGTAACTGCCCTTCAGCGTGTACTCCACTGTTGTGCTCACGCCGATCACTGTGATCATCGTGTGGTATTCGCGGTTGAAGGGATAACCTCTTGTGGCCTGGGACACTTGCCGATAAGCGCTCCAGAACTGGGCGACGTGGCCAAAGAAGGGAAAATCGCTCGGAGGCTGGCCTGCGCCGACTGCCCTTGCATATTCGGCGGGACTGAAGACCAGGAACCATTCGGGGAACGTCAGGAAGGTCTGTTCCGGCGCGCGACGGTCCGCCGGGGCGATCTGTAGGTTCGTTGCGTGGGTGCTAACGGTTCGCCGTTCCGGACTCGGTGCAGCCGTGGCGACCAGCGCCAAACCGCAACCCAGCACTGCCCACCACCGCGCCGTCGCCTGGGACATCTCAGCGCCGCTCGAACGCGAGTAGCGTGTTAAGGGTCGGGTCGTTGGCTTGCAGCAGCCCGCTGCCCGACTGCACGAAGCCATGGGCTTTTAGCCTCTCTACCCAGCCGCCTACGGTACGGAAGTGGCGCAGCTCACGCGCATTGCTCTCCCAGGGGACCTGCAGCCCGGCATTGAAGACGGCGTGTGCCAGCGATACCAGCCCGCGCATGTAGTCGTCGCCCACGTCGTGGTCGCGCAGGATCAGCAAGCCGCCGGGACGCAGCACGCGCCGCAGAGAGTCGATGAAATCGTCCAACCGTTCCAGCGGTGCGTGGTGCAGCCCGATATGGCAGAGCACCAGCTCAACGCTGTTGTCGGCCATCGATCGCGCAGGAATAGCGGCGTAGTCGTCCAGCGGCACGAGGCGGCCGATCTTGCGCAACCCGCCGCGTTCGACGATATCCGTCGGTGAATAACTCGGCGCGACATCGTTGAGCAGGATCACCTCGCCGCTAAGCCGAAGGTGCCGACGCAGGTCACTGACGTAGCGGCCGGTGCTGCCGATCTCGAGCAAGCCATCGAAATTGCGCCGTTGCCCGAGCAGTTGCAGTGTTTGCCGGGTCATCTCGCGCTTCTGCCTGAACAGTGACGGCAGCGCGAAGGTCAGCTCGGACAGGAATGGCTTGATCGAAGGCAGCCGTGCCTGGATGCGGCGATAGACCGCCTCGTCGTCACCGGGGTGTTCGTCATCCGCCTCCTGGATCACGCTATGGAAGCGGTCCTCCGGGTACAGCCGATAGATGTTCTGAAGGAACCGGTAGAAGTCGTCACTACCGCGGGCTGTACTGTAGACGGAGCGAAAGTCCGCGTTGCTGGACGAAATGGTCTGCTCGCTCATGGGATCATCCGAAAGGGTAGGGGCGTAATAGCGGTCCCAGAGGGCGTTGCGCCAGCGGTAGGAGGGATCCAGTCGGCGCTTAAGCGCAAACAGATCGCCGGCCCCCGGGTAGGCGCGATGGAACTGCTCGCGCGTGGCATGTGGCTGGTAGGGCAAGTAATACGTGCCGCCGCAAGCCAGCGCTGCCTCGATGAGTTCGCGCGTCCACACCGCGACCCGGGCCTTGGCATTGGCGCGGGTCCGCTGCTTGTAATACAGAACGAAGGCAAAGACCTCCTCGCGCGCCCAGGCCAGTAGCGAACCCGGGTCGGGCAGGGAGTGGCGAACTGAAACATTGACCGCATTGACCCGATGCCGGCGCAGGATCTCGGCCATGCGCGGCACGAACGCCTCGAAATTCGCCACCGGCACGAAATACTCCTGGAGTACATAGGTACGGTGTCGGCGCGAGGCGGGCTCGAGTTCGGCCACGTCATAACCTGCTTCGTAGTTGCGCCAGTGGACCGGTCGCGAGCGGTGCAGCAGCGGATCGAGCAAATGCTGCCGCCTCCACTTGCCGCCGAAGGTTTCGGTGAAAGCCCAGAAGAAATAACGATGCAGCGGGAAGGTGCGGCGCAATGGCTGCAGCCGATGCGGAACCGTAGCCGCCTTGTCCGTCTGGCGCCAGGTGACTGCCCGCGCCTGCCCGTAATCGGGTGGATACAAGTCGGCGTTGTGGAATACCGCGTCGCGCTTGTGTCGCACCTGCGTTCGGAAATGCTCGGCATACGCGGCCACCGGCAGGCAGGCGTGCTCGCGTTGCACGCGCACGTTTTCGGCCAACTGGAGCTCGGCCTCGACGATCACGCCAAGCGCGTTATAGCCGCCGATGGCTCCGAAGAACAACTCACTGTTCGTCTGCGGCGATGCGGTGACCCGCTCGCCGTCGGCCAGAACCAGATCGATGCTCCGCACCGAGAGGATCAGGGGACCCAGGCCGACATAGCGGCCGTGGACATTGACGCTGAGCGAGCCGCCCACGGTGAAGTTGGCATACGTTTGCATGATCTGCACGGACAGTCCGTGTGGATCGACGAGCCGCTGGATGTCGCACCAGCGGACACCTGCTTGGGCGCGGATCGTGCGCGCCTCCGGATCGAACGCCACCACTGAATTGAGCTTGCGCAGGTCCAGGTGCAGCGTATCGGCACTGGCTGTCTGGCCCCCCATGCTGAAATGGCCACCACCAACGGACAGCGGGCCATGGGATTCGCGCACTAGCTGCTGCACGTCCTGCACCGTGCGCGGCGTGGCCACTCCCCGCACGCGCACCGGGTTCAGCCGGGTCACGTCGTTGACGTTACACGGCGGGCCGATCTCGGGCCTGGGCGGTTCAGACGCGTTCAAAGGCATTGACCTGCAGGTAGTCGAGCCCGGCCGTACGAGGATCCACGCCATAGCGGTTGTCGCCGGCGTTGCCGCGTCGGCACAGCAGCAGGAGCCCGAGCACCAGCGGGCCGGCCAGCGGCACAAGGACGAGGAAGAGCCAGGTGGCCGCGCGCCCCTGATCATGCAGGCGCCGCACCGAAACAGAAAAGAGGCTGGCAAACAGAAACGGGTAAAGCAACCAGGTGCTCGCCGTGCCGATGAGGTGCGCCATCAGTGCGTACGACAGCGCGAAAGCTGTGCACGTCAACAGCGTCCTGCCGGCGAAGCCGCGCCGGCCCAAGCGGCTGCGCCACCCCAGCCACATGCCAATCCGTTGCATCATCGTGCTCTCCGGCATCCCCATGCCGGCCATCCAGGCCGGCTTGGTGCACATACTAGCGGTGCTTGGCCGGAAATGGTCAAGGGGTCGTCGGATGTCAACCGCGCGCAAAAAAAATGCCGCCGGGGTCACCGGCGGCCATGGAGAGAGAGATGGATTCTTGTTGTGCGCCCAGCTTGCCGCCGGCGCGTGGCGGGGCGATGGCGACGGTTTGAGCGTTCAGCCATCGTCGGCGCCGACTGTGTCATTGCTGAAATGAAGCCGACGAAGGAACTGCGCAAAAGGGCGGCGGCCCCAAGCTTCGGAGCCGCCGCTTGCTCCGGCAGGTACCGGATCAGAATCGCTGCGTGTACTGCAGGTAGCTGTAGCGGCCGGGGATCGAGTAGGCCGGGTCGAACGAATTGGCGAACGCGCCCATCACTACCGGCGGATCCTTGTCGAACAGGTTGCTGGCGCCGAGGCGCACGGTCGCATTCCACGGCAGCTGGTAGGCCACCTGGAGGTCGTGGAAGGCGGTGGCGGCGATGTGGTTGTAGCTGCCGTCGTCGTTCTGGCCCCATTCGTAGTCCTGCATGCCGGAGTAGTAGCGCAGGCTCCAGTTCGCGCTCAGGTTGCCGTAGCGCCAGTCCAGGCCAACCGAGCCGCGCAGGCGCCAGTTAGGGCTGCTCTGCCAATAGATGCCGTTGTTGCTCTCCCACGCCGAGTCGTCGTCGACCTTGCTTTCATTGCGGGTTACGTAGGTCGCATCCAGGGAGACGGTGAATTCACCATGGGTGGTTTGTGGCAGGCGGTAGTGGGCGGCGAAGTCATAGCCTGCCATGCGCTGCTGGCCGACATTGAGCGGCTTGATCACCAGGTTGGTGATGGTGCCTTCGGCATTGCGCGTGACCAGGTCGCAGTAGGCGCTTACGCCTTTGTCGTAGCACTGGTCGAGGATGTAGCTGGCGCTGAACTCGGAAATCGCATCCTCGATCTCGATCTTCCACCAGTCCAGCGACAGGTCCACGCCCGCTGCCCACGACGGGCTGTAGACGAAACCGAAGGTGGTGTTCTTCGATTGCTCTGGCTTGAGGTCGGGGTTGCTGGTGTAGGTGAACGGATAGAGGGTCTGGCCCGAGTTCGAACCGGCGCTGCTGTTGTATTCGGCGATGAAGCCGGCCGGCACGCCGGCAGCAGTGCAGGCGGCTGCGACCGCATCGGTGTAGGTGCTGCTGTTGGTCGAGCACGGGTCGGAGTAGGCGTCATAGCTGTCCGACGAGCCCAGGTACAGGTCCTCGATCGATGGGGCGCGGAAGCCGGTGGCGTAGTTGCCGCGGACCATCAGGTCGTTGAACGGCTTCCAGGTGAAACCCAGCTTGTAGTTGGTCGTGGTGCCGAAGGTGTTGTAGTCGGAGAACCGGCCAGCCAGGCTCAGGTCCAGGGCTTTGGCGCCGGGCAGGTCCTTGAGCAACGGAATGGCGAGCTCGGCGTAGTAGTCGTTGAGGGTGTAGCCGCCCGAGGTCGGGGTGAACGAATTGCCCGAGGTGTAGCCGCTGGCGATCAGCGCGTCCGGCGAGGAATAGCCGCTCTCCTCGCGGTGCTCGAAGCCGGCGGCGAAGCTCATCCAGCCTGCGGGTAGCTCAAGCAGTTCGCCGCCGAGATTTCCGGTGAAGCTGCTGTTCTTGTACTGGTAGGTGTTGTGCGCGGTAAACAGGATGTAGTCCAGCTGCTCCTGGCTCACCGCGCCCGCCGGCGACAACGGGTTGAACGGGACGCAGCCGGCGATGGCCGCGCCGCCGCTGTCCAGGCAGGAAAGCACGCCGTCCACGACGCCCGAGGCACCCAGCGCGTTGGCCAGGTTGAGCAGGTTGA
>DATLJF010000264.1:0-2248 GCA_035539015.1 Stenotrophomonas sp.
CAGCCGCTGCGCGCGATGCTCAAGCGCCGCGTCGGCGACCTCTATCGAACCCTGCCCGGAGAACCCGCATGATCCGCCGCGCCTTAGTCGTTTCCCTGCTGCTGGCCCTGGCGGCCTGCCAGCGCGAGCCCGAGCCGGGTGCCACGCCCGCGGCTGGGCCGGCACCCGCCACCCCCGCCACGGCGCCGCAAGCCAGCCCCGAGCCGATGCCGCCGGCGCGCGAGATCACCGCCGAACAGCCGAGCCTGAAGCTACCCACCGTCGATGGCCAAAGCTATGACCTGGCCGCGCATCGCGGCAAATGGGTGGTGGTCAACTTCTGGGCGACCTGGTGCGCGCCGTGCCTGAAGGAAATGCCGGAACTGTCGGCGCTGCACGCCATGCGCGACAACATCGAAGTGGTGGGCCTGGCCTACGAGGACATCGAGCCGGCCGAGATGCAGGCTTTCCTGAAGGCGCATCCGGTGGCCTACCCGATCGCCATCGTCGACACCTACCAGCCGCCGGCGGACTTCGCGGTGCCACGCGGCTTGCCGATGAGCTATCTGATTGGCCCGGATGGCAAGGTGGCCAAGCAGTTCCTGGGCCCGGTGGAGGCGCGCGACATCGAGGCGGCGATCACCGCTGCCGGTGGCAAGGCCAGTTGATGGCCGGGTGGCCCCGCACGCGGGCGGCGGTGGCGGTTTCTTGACCGACTAAGCGCTTTGGCATCTGGCCCCGCAAGCTCTGGCCAGCGCGGCCGATATATCGGCATCGATACGCGACAGGGGAACGGCAATGACGACATTGGGACGCAGGCGCGCGCGCGAAGGACGACGGGCGCGTACGTTCTGGATCCTGCTGGGGCTGTCGCTTGCCAGCCTGGCCGGGATGGTCGCCAGCGGCCAGCCGGCTACCCGCCAGGTTGGCGTGGCCCTGGTGTTCGCGGTGCTGTTGTTGCTGGCGGCGTGGCGCGCGCAATGGGCACGGATGCATTTCAGCCCGGCCTCGGGCGTGGATTTCATGAGCCTGGTGGCGCTGGGGGCGGGCGCTATCGAGGACACCTCGGCCAAGGACGACGGCCTGCCTGACCCCTTGCGTTTCGACCCGGATGACGCCGACCGCCGGCCGTGGCGCGATCTCGACCTGGCGCAGGTGCAGCGCCGCCTGCGCCAGCAGCAGGAGGCGTGGCGCCAGGCCGACCAGCGCCGCGCCCAGCAACAACAGCGCCAGCGTGCCCTGGGTTTGGCCCTGGCCCTGGTGGACCACGGCATTCCGCTGCGCAATGGCGACGACGCCTTGCCGGACATCGCCGCGCTGCGCGCCGAAGCGTTGCTGCTGCAGGCCGACCCTGGCCCGCTGGTGCTCGACGAGATTCCCGCCCTGCAGGCGCGTCGCTACTGGCTGGCCATGGCGGCCGCCGGCTCGGGCGCAGCCGACGCATTGCAGGGCCATTGGCGCTTGCTGCGCGCGCTGCGTCCGCTGGTGCCCGGCATCGTGCACCTGCGCGAGCGTGCCTGGCGCATTGGGCGGCTGGCCTGGAACCCGCAAGCCGACCTGGACCAGGTCGATGTGGGCTACGCATTGGCGGCCGACTACCGGCAACTGCTGCGCGACTGGTTGCTGATGGCCGCCACCGTGCACCTGGCCGACGGGATGACGCTGGAAGCCTGGCTCCTGGCGCGTTGCCCGAACCTGCGTCGCGATGGTGGCGACGACATCACCCAGGTCGAAGCGGCACAGCCGCTGTGGCCCGCCTTTGTCGAACTGCTCGAATCGGCGCTGGTGGCCCTGGAAGCCGCTGCGCGCGCGCGCGACGAGGTCGCCAGCCTAGATGCCGGCGGCGAGGGTCAGTCTTCGGGCCGATAACGCGGTATCGGCTTCAGCACGCCGAATTTTTCCTTGTGCAGCTTGCCCGTCAATTTCGGCAGCGGCAGCTCGTCGGCCGGCAACGACACATCCGGCAACCGATCCAGGAGGTCGCGGATCAAGGTCAGGCGCCCGCGCTTCTGGTCGTTGAAGTCCACCAGCGTCCACGGCGCCCACTCGGTATGGGTGGCTTGCAGCATCGCTTCGCGGGCGTGGGTGTAGTCAGCGTAGGCGTTGCGCGATTGCAGGTCCACCGGCGAGAGCTTCCAGCCCTTGAGCGGATCCTGGTGGCGTTCGGCGAAGCGCTCTTCCTGCTCCTCCTGGTCCACGGTGAGCCAGTACTTGAACAACAGGATGCCGTCTTCGACCAGCAAGTGCTCGAAGCGCGGCGCCTGGCGCA
>DATLJF010000265.1:0-24729 GCA_035539015.1 Stenotrophomonas sp.
CACGGTCAATTCGGGTGAAGTGCGGCTCGGCGACTCGTTCTACTTCGGTGCCGGTGTCGCCTTCGCCTTCAACGAGCGCACCAGCCTGAGCCTGTCCTTCAGCGACAAGCTCAGCGGCCGCGCTTCCACCCGCTATGAGAATGGCCAGTGGGTCAAGGTGATCGGCAGTGACGCCAACGCCGGCACGCTCAACTTCGGCGTGACCTATGCGCTGAACTCGCATGCCACCCTGGTGACCCTGCTCGGCGTTGGCCTGACCCCGGATTCGCCGGACTTCAGCCTGGCATTCAAGGTGCCCTACATGCTGTGAGTCACGGCTCGCGTCCCAGCGCAACGCCGTGCTTGCGGCACAAGCGATACACCGTGACCCGCGAAACCTGCATCTTGCGCGCGCAGGCACTGACGTTGTACTGGCTTTGGCGCAGGCTCAGCAGCAAGGCATCGCGCTCGGCGCGGTCGCGCGCCAGGTCCAGGCGTGGGCGCGGCGAGACGGGTGCGCTGGCCAGTTCCAGGTCGACATCGGTGATCAGCTCCTGCTCGGCGATGACCGCCGCACGCTGCACCCGGTTGAGCAGTTCGCGCACATTGCCGGGCCAGTCGAAGGCCGCCATGGCCTGGAGTGCCAGAGTCGAGAAGCCGCGCGCGCGGGTTGGGTGGTGGTCGCGGAAGCGATCGAGAAAGTGCTGCGCCAGCAGGGTGATGTCGCTGCCGCGTTCGCGCAGCGCCGGCATCGGCAGGCGCAGGACATTCAACCGGTAATAGAGATCGCGGCGGAAACGGCCCGCCGCCACGGCTTGTTCGAGATCGACATGGGTAGCGGCGATCACCCGCACATCCACCTTCACCGGCTGGTTGCTGCCCACCCGCTCGATCGTGCCTTCCTGCAGCACGCGCAGCAGGTTGGTCTGCGCATCCAGCGGCAGGTCGCCGATCTCATCGAGGAACACGGTGCCGCCGCTGGCCGATTCGAACAGGCCCAGGCGCCGGGCCGCGGCGCCGGTAAACGCACCGCGCTCGTGGCCGAACAACTCCGACTGCACCAGGCTGGCGGGCAGGGCGCCGCAATTGACCGCGACAAAGGCGCGCCCGGCGCGTGGCGACAATTCATGGATGGCCCGGGCCGCAACTTCCTTGCCGGTGCCGGTATCGCCGGTCACCAGCACCGGCAGCTCGACCGGCGCGAACTTGCGCAGGCGCGCGTGGGTGGCGCGCATGATCGAGCTGTCGCCGATCAGTGCTTCCACGCCGTGCCGGTGGTCGCCTTGCGCCGGCGATTCCAGCAACCGCAACGCCTGCACGATGCGACGCGGGTCCAGTGGGCTGCTGAAGGTCTCGATGCATTGTTCGAGCAATTGCTCGATCGGCTCGCTGCCATTGGCCTCGGCCGCGGTGACGGCCATCAGCGCCAGATAGCGATGGGTGTCGAGCAGACGTTGCACACGCGCCAGGTCGGCGCCGTTCTCGCGCAGGTCGACCAGGCCGACGACCAGGTCGTCGCTGCGCAGGCCAATGCCCACTTCGTCATCGCGCTCGACGATGCGCAGACGCCAGCCTGCCGCGGCCAGGATCTCTCGTTCCTGCGCATGCGGCTGGCCGAACCAGATCACGCACCGCCGGTTGAAATCAGGAATAGCTGCCATGCACGTCCCGCCCACGCTGTAGCCTGCGCGGGGCGGAGCGCTGGAGAGACAAAGCAGCTTCCGGCCAGGCCGCCCCCTGTCCGGTCGATAGCCTGGCGCCCGCTGGCGCGGGACCACGGATATCGCGGGGTCCGCCCTGGCCGGTACCCCCGGGGGCAGACACTTCAGTCAACGCCGATTCGGCGCCGGACCGGCCAGGCGGCGCCGGGCCGAGGGCATGGCAAACTGGCCGCCCCCACAACAGGAGCCGGTCGAGTGAGTGGCGAAGAGCGCGCGTTGAACTTTCGGTTCCTGGCCGAGCCGAACGATGTGAATTTTGGCGGCAAGGTCCACGGCGGCGTGGTGATGAAGTGGATCGACCAGGTCGGCTTCGCCGCGGCCAGCGGCTGGAGCAGCCGCTATTGCGTGACCGTGGCCGTAGGCGGCATCCGCTTCGTCGCCCCGATCCTGATCGGCGACGTAGTGACGGTATCGGCCAAGCTGGTCTACACCGGCCGCACCAGCATGCACTTCGCCATCGACGTCTGGGCGCGCAGCCCGGTCGGCGGGGCATCGCGCCTGTGCACCCACTGCATCATCGTGTTCGTGGCGATGGACGATGACCACGCCACCCCGGTGGTTGTCCCGAGCTGGCAACCGGAGACACCGGCCGACCAGCGGCTGGCCGAGTACGCGCTGAAGGTGATGGAGTTGAGCAAGGGGATCGAGGAAACGGTGGCGCAGTATCAGGTTGGGGCAGAGCGCTGAGTCCAATTGTCGATTCACGGGCAGCGCAAGATGGCTAGCGGCGTTCGGGGCCAGGGCCTTGTTCGGGGAACGCCAAAAACTGCATCCTGCGGGGCTCCGGCGGCGACATCCATGTCGCCTCAGGCCCCCGAGCAAGCCCCTGCCCCCGAACGCCCGACAGAGGGTCGCGGGTTTTAAGAGAGAGCGCCCTCATTCGCCCCTGTCGGGGCACCTTCCCCCGCAGCGGGGGAAGGACGGCAGCTCGTCAGTGCATGCCATGGCTCGCTAGTCGTTCCCGCGAGGGAACGGGGCCCCAGCCGCAAGCCAGGGCACTAGCCGCCACACAAACTTCAGCCACAAAAAAAGGCCGCTCGCGCGGCCTTCTTCTACAAACGCTCCGATAGACGCTTACAGCACCCGGCGCGCCTGCACGAACTTCTCGCTCCAGTAGCCGCTGGCCAGGGTGTCGATCTGCACATCCTTGCCACGGCTCGGCGCATGCAGGAAGCGACCATCGCCCACATAGATGCCGACATGGTCGACACGGCCGCGGCGGCCGAAGAACACCAGGTCGCCGGCGGTCAGGGCGCCGCGGTCCTTGATCAGCGCAGCCGCATCGTCATGCGCCATCTCGCGCGAGACGCGCGGCAGCTCGATGCCCAGGGCGTTCTTGAACACATAGCCGACCAGGCCGCTGCAATCGAAGCCGTCCGGCGAGGTGCCGCCCCAGCGATAGGGCGTGCCCAGCAGGCCCATGGCGCGCTTGAGGATGGTCTGGACCTTGCCGTCGTTGACGGCGATCTCGGCGCGGTCGGCCGCACTCTGCGAAACGTCGTAGTTGGCCAGCAGGCGGCTGATGTCGCCGGCGAACATCGCCGAACGGTCCATCAGCGGAATGGTGTCGTTGCCGGCCAGGTGCGGCAGCAGGGCGGCCAGGGTCGCGGTGGCGGCGGCGTCGGCGCGGCTGCGCGGGGCCGGGGCGGCGCTGGCGGCGGGGTCTTGCGGAGTCAGGTCGGGCGTCGCGGCGAGCTTGTCCACGTTCTGGGCCAGCACCGGAGTGGCAGCCAGGCAGAGCACGGTGGTGCAGAGCAGGCGGAGCGAGTTCCGGGAAAGGAAACGCGGGGTGAAAGACAATTCGTCGGTCGTCACGCTGGGATCACATTGCGGCAGGCGATGCGCGATGATGCCCTGGTGAAGCCGGCGTGAGGTTCAAATACCGTTAAATTTCCGTTTTTCACAACGTGCTGTGCGTCACAATTCAATGTAATACACGTTTTGACCCCGTGTAGTGGTCTCGCCAGTAATAGCCGTCCAGGGTGTCCAGGCGGACCGTGCCGCCGCTGCTCGGGGCATGCACGAAACGGCCTTCGCCGACATAAATGCCGACGTGCGAGACGTTGCCGCGGTTGCCGAAAAACACCAGGTCGCCGGCTGCCAGCCGCTCCGGGGCGATCTTCGGGCCCTGTACGGCGGCCAGTTCGCTCGAGCTGCGCGGCAGGCGCAGGTCGAGCATGTCGCGGTAGACGTAGGTGACCAGCCCGCTGCAGTCGAAGCCGCCGTCGGGGGTGTTGCCGCCGTAGCGGTACGGGGTGCCGACCAGGCCCAGGGCGCGCATCAGCACGGCGTTGGCGGCTGCCGGGTCGGCCGGGGCCACCTGCGGCCAGCTTCGGGCCGGAGGCAGGCCGGCCTTGCGCGGCGGGGGTTTGCTGGCACAGCCGGCCAGCCCCAGGGCCAGGGCCAGGGCCAGCAGGATCAGGCGGGCCGGGCGCACCCAGGGCGCGGCGGTCTCGGGTCGAACGGCTGGCGTGTTGTGCATCGAGCCGGGATAATGCGCGGTTTGAATGGCCGCCATCATGGCGGCGCCTCCGGCGGCCGACAAGCCGTCCTCTGCCTGCATCGGGCAGCCCCAGCCAGAGCCACCATGAAGATCGAAAAAGACCGCGTCGTCCGTTTCCACTACACCGTCTCCGAAGTTGGCCAGGAGCCGATCGAAAGTTCCAAGGAGCGCGAGCCGCTGGCGATCCTGGTCGGCCACGGCAACATCATCCCGGGCCTGGAGCAGGCGATGATGGACAAGGAAGCCGGCGACAGCTTCGGCGTCGATGTCTCGGCCGCCGACGCCTACGGCGAGCGCCGCGAGGGCCTGGGCCAGCGCGTGCCGAAGAAGCACTTCGGCAGCACCAAGCTGGTGCCGGGCATGCAGGTCGTGCTGCAGACCAATTTCGGTCCGCGTGCGGTCACCGTGCAGAAGGTCGGCATGAGCGTGGTGGACGTGGATCTCAACCATCCGATGGCCGGCAAGGACCTGCATTTCGACGTCGAGATCATCGACGTGCGCGAAGCCAGCACCGAAGAAACCGAACACGGCCATGTGCATGGCGACGGTGGTCACCACCACTAAGCGCCTCTGGCGCTGCCACGCGGCCCGCTTCGGCGGGCCGTTTGCTTTTCTGGCGCCGCCATTGCCGGCCCCGGCCGCCGCCCACGCTATCGTGTGACCATGAAACCGACCGCCCTGCAGCCGATTGCCCCGGCCGAGCGCATCGTCCTGCTCGACGTGCTGCGCGGGTTTGCGCTGTTCGGCATCCTGCTGATGAACATCGAAGGCTTCGTCGGGCCGCTGAACGCTGCGCTCACCGGCGTCGATCCGGGCCTGAGCGGCGCCAACCGCCTGGCCGACGCGGCGGTGTACTTCTTCGTGCAGGGCAAGTTCTACACCTTGTTCTCGCTGCTGTTCGGGATGGGGTTCGCGGTGATGTCGGCGCGTGCCGAGGGCGCGCGCCGGCCGTTCGTGCCGATGTACCTGCGACGCAGTGGCGGCCTGCTGCTGATCGGCCTGGCGCACGCGTTGCTGCTGTGGTCCGGTGACATTTTGGTCAGCTACGCGCTGCTGTCGTTGCTGCTGCTGGCCTTCGTCGAGGCGCCGACGCGGTGGCTGCCGGCGCTGGCACTGGTGGTCTATCTGTTCGCCTCGGCCTGGGTGCTGCTGTTCGGTGCGATCGGCACGCTGGCGCAGCACGATGCCGGTTTCCAGCAGCAGATCGCCGAAGTCGGCCGGCAATGGCAGCACGCGCTGGAAGCGCAGCGGCAGGCGTTCGGCGCCGGCACCTATGCGCAGGCGACCGCACAGCGCGCCGGCGACCTGGGTGAGTCGCTGCGGTCGTTGCTGGTAAACGGCCCGACCATGCTCGGCATGTTCCTGCTCGGCACCTGGTTCGTGCGCAGCGGCGTGATCGCCGCGCCCGACCGCCACGCACGGCTGTTCGCGCTGTTGCGCTGGGGCGCGCTACCGCTGGGCATCGCGCTGATGGCGGTGAGCTACCGGATCTCGCCGTGGATGGACCCCGCGCGCCTGGACCTGTCGCTGTCGCTGGCCTGGGCCCTGGCCTCGCTGGCGAACCTGCTGATGTGCCTGGGCTACCTGGCCTGGGTCACGCGCTGGGTAGCCGCGCTGGCATGGTTGGCAGCGGCCGGGCGCATGGCGCTGAGCAACTACCTGCTGCAATCACTGGTGTGCACGCTGCTGTTCTACGGTTATGGCGCCGGGCTGTTCGAACGCCTGCCGCGGGCCTGGCAGCCTGCGTTCGCGCTGGGGCTGTTCGCATTGCAGGTGCTCGCCAGCCATGCGTGGCTGCATTACTTCCGCTTCGGTCCGGTGGAATGGCTGTGGCGCGGTTTCACCTATCTGCAGTGGCCGCCGTTGCGCCGGCGCAACGGCGTGGCCTGAGTACGCGGCTGCCGCGCGTGCGGGGTGGGTCTTACACTGCGCAGGTGAGTATTCCCCACGACGATGTCGTAGTGATCGGCGCCGGTGCGATCGGCCTGGCGTGTGCGCTGGCGCTGGCCGAAGCCGGGCGCGGCGTGCGCGTGCTCGACGCAGGCCGGGTGGGCGCGGCGACCTCGCACGGCAACTGCGGCACCCTCACCCCCAGTCATGCGCCGCCGTTGGCGGCGCCGGGCATGCCGTGGCAAGCGCTGCGCTGGATGTTCAGCCCCGATGCGCCGTTGTACGTGCCACCGCGCCTGGACCCGGCACTATGGCGCTGGTTCCTGCGCTTTGCCGGCCGCTGCAATCCGCGCGACTGGCTGCACAGCACGCAAGCGCGCGCGGCACTGCTCAACGATTCGGCGCAGCGCCTGCGCAGCTGGATCGATCGTTATGAGCTGGATTGCGAGTTCCGCCAGGACGGGCTCGACTACGTTTTCCGCAACGAGCGCAATTTCCGCTACTACCTGCGCGAGTGCGAAGCGCTGCAAGCGCTCGGCGTACGCACCGAAGCCATCGACGGCGCCGCCTACACCGCTGAAGACACTGCATTCCGGCAAGGCCTGGCCGGCGCGATTCGCTTTCCCGGCGACGGCCATTTGCGGCCCGACCGCTACACCGCCGGGCTCGCCGCGGCGCTGGCCAGGCGCGGCGGCGCGATTGAAGAACAGGTCAGCGTGGAGGGGTTCGAAGAAGACGCGCAGGGCGTGCGCCTGGCAACCTCGGTCGGTCCGCGCCGGGCCCGCGACGTGATCGTCGCCACCGGCCCGTGGTCGCCGCGCCTGGCCGCTGCCGCCGGACTGCGCCTGCCCGTGCAACCAGGCAAGGGCTATTCCATCACCTACAGCCGGCCGGCGTTGGCGCCCAAGCGTCCGGTGGTGCTGAAGGACCGCTGGGTGTTCGTGACGCCGTGGGACAGCGGCCTGCGCGTGGGCAGCACGATGGAGTTCTCCGGCTACGACACCCGCCTCAACGCGACCCGCCTGGCTGCGCTGGAACGTGCCGCGGCCGAGTATCTGCACGAACCCGCCGGCGCCCAGGTGCAGGAGCGCTGGTACGGTTGGCGGCCAATGACCTGGGACGACCTGCCGGCACTGGGCCGCGCACCGCGCCGTAAACACGTCTGGATCGCCGCCGGGCATGGCATGCTCGGTATCAGCATGAGCAGCGCGAGCGGACAACTGATGGCCGACCTGATGACCGGCCGCGAGCCGGCGATCGACCCCCATCCCTACCGGCCCGAGAGATTCGCATGAGCCCGCGACACGACTACGACGTTCTGGTGATGGGCGGCGGCTCCGGCGGCCTGGCCGCGGCCTTTCGCGCGGCCCATCATGGCGCGCGCGTGGCGATCATGGAGCCCGGCGCGCTCGGTGGCACCTGCGTCAATGTCGGCTGCGTGCCGAAGAAGGCGATGTGGCTGGCGGCCGACCTGGCCGCCAAGATCGAGCTGGCCGGCGCGCTCGGTTTCGACGTCGTGCCGCCGCGGCTGTCGTGGAAGGAGCTGGTGACCCATCGCCAGGGCTATATCGCCAATATCCATGCCAGCTACCGCCGCCGCCTGGATGCCGACGGCATCGTGCTGCTGCCGCAGCGCGGCCACCTGATCGACGCCCACACCGTGTCCTGCGCCGACGGCGTGCATACCAGCGCCGACCACATTGTCATCGCCACCGGCGCGCATCCGCTGCTGCCGCAGATCGAGGGCGCCGACCTGGGCAGCGTCTCGGACGACTTCTTCAACCTCTGCGCGGCGCCTGAGCAAGTGGCGATCATTGGCGGCGGCTACATCGCCATCGAGCTGGCCGGCCTGTTGCAGGCCCTGGGCAGCCGCGTGCATGTCTTCGTGCAGGGCCAGCGCCTGCTTGGCCGCTTCGATGCCGAGGTGACCGCGCAACTGGCCGAGAACCTGCGCCAGCAGGGCGTGCGCGTGCATTTCGAATACCGCGCCAACCGCCTGTGGCGCGATGAAGATCACGCGCTGCGGCTGGGCGGCACCGGCGACCTGTGTGCCGAGCAGCGCTTCGATCAAGTGTTCTTCGCCATCGGCCGCCGTGGCAACACCGACAACCTCGGGCTGGAGAAACTCGGCATCGCCTTGGGCGAGCATGGCGAGATCCTGGTCGACGCGTACCAGGACACCGCCGTTCCCAGCGTGCATGCGGTGGGCGACGTGGCCGGCAAGGTCGGGCTGACGCCGGTGGCCATTGCCGCGGCGCGCAAGCTGATGGACCGCCTCTATGGCGGGCAGCCCGAGGCGCGGCTGGATTACGACAATGTCCCCAGCGTGGTGTTCTCGCACCCGCCGCTGGGCGCGGTGGGGCTCGGCGAGGAAGAGGCGCGCGAGCGCTTCGGCGGCGAGCAGGTGCGGGTGTACACCAGCCACTTCCGGCCGATGCTGCATGCACTGGCCGACTCGCCGCAGCGCAGCCTGTTCAAGCTGGTGTGCGTGGGCGCCGAAGAGCGCATCGTCGGCATCCACCTGCTCGGCGAAGGCGCCGACGAGATGCTGCAGGGTTTCGCAGTGGCGCTGAAGATGGGCGTGACCAAGCGCCAGTTCGAAGACACCGTGGCGATTCATCCGACCTCGTCGGAAGAAGTGGTGCTGATGCGCTGACGCGCAGCCTGGTAGATTCCGCGGTCATGCCCATTGCGCGCAAAACCACGATCGTCCCGCGCCTGCCCACACCGGCCGCCCTGCCGGCCGACGAGGCGCGGCTGCGCATCCTGCGCGCGATCAAGGCCATTCCCGCCGGCCAGGTCGCCGGTTACGGCGAGGTGGCCGCGCGCGCGGGGCTACCGGGACGCGCGCGGCTGGTCGCCAAGGTGCTGGCGGGCAACCAAGATCCGGACCTGCCCTGGCACCGGGTGCTGCGCGCCGATGGCCGGATCGCCATGCCGGAAGGCTCGCGTGGCTGGCGCGAGCAGAGCCAGCGCCTGCGCGCCGAAGGCGTGCGGGTGGAGCGCGGGCGGGTGAAGCGGGCCAAACCGGAAGCACCCCTCGACGCCGCCCTGTGGGGGCCACGCCGGGGCTAGCGGCTATCATGGCGGCGGTTCCCACGGATGCTCCCATGTTCTCGCGACTGCCCACCGTCACCAAGGCCCTGCTGATCGCCAATGGCCTGATGTACCTGCTGCAAATGGTGCTGGGCGATGCCCTGGCGCCACTGATGCTGTGGCCGGTGAGCGAAGGCGGCTTCGACCCGTTCTCGCCCGCGCAGAACTTCCAGATCTGGCAGCTGCTGACCTACGGTTTCCTGCATGGCGGCTTCATGCACCTGCTGTTCAACATGTTCGCGCTTTTCATGTTCGGCGCGCCGCTGGAACAGACCTGGGGCGAAAAGCGCTTCCTCACTTATTACCTGGTATGCACCGTGGGCGCGGCACTGTGCCAGCTGCTGGTCGGCTGGTGGACGGTTTCCCAGGGCGGTGATGCCTATCCCACCGTCGGCGCCTCCGGTGCCATCTACGGTCTGCTGCTGGCCTACGGCATGCTGTTCCCGAACCAGCGGGTGATGTTGTTGTTCCCGCCGATCCCGATGAAGGCACGCACCTTCGTGATCGTCTTCGGCGCGATCGAGCTGCTGGCCGGTTTCAATGGCTGGCAACCGGGCGTGGCGCACTTCGCTCACCTCGGCGGCATGTTGTTCGGCTGGCTGCTGATCCGCTACTGGCGCGGCCAGCCCCCCTTTGGCGGCAGCAAGCCGCGGCCGCCGCACCTGCGCCGGGTGAAGTAAACCTCGCATTGCGGCTAGGGCGTCGCGCGCTTGCAGATGGCAGTCGCGGCTGAAGCCGCTCCTACAGGCGCGCCCCGCATTTGTAGGAGGGGCTCAGCCCCGAGAACGATGCCGGCAGCGCTCAGGCGCGAACCACAAAAAAGGGCGCGGATCACTCCGCGCCCTTTTTGCTTCTCAGCGATCCCGGCTCAGCGCCAGATCTTCAACTGCTCCGCGTCCGCCCGCAGCATCGGCTGGCCCGCCTTGCACTGGAAGGTCGCGCCGAACTCCGGCAGGTTCGACAGCGGGGCGTTGACGCGCCACAGGCCCGGCGCACGGATATCGGTGGCCGCGCGCTGCACGGCTTCGTTCGGCGAGACCTGCTGCGCCCACAGCCCGGCCCAGGCATTGAAGAAGGCCTGCTTGCTGGGCACCGCTGCGGCCGGCTGGGTCGTGGTGAAGGCCTGCCAGGCCAATTCCACACCGACCTGGTCGGCCAGGTTGGAGTCGGCCGTGAGCGCGCCGTTGACCTTGGTCCCGGTCAGGCCCGGATAGGGCAGGGCGCTGAATTGCGCCGCGACGCGGCTGGTCAGCGAGGTCCAGGCGGTCTGTTCGGCCGGGGTCCACCACATGCGCAACTGGCCCTGTGCGTCGACCTGCGCACCCTTGGCGTCGATCGCCCGGGTGATCTCGCGTGCTACCAGCGCACCGTAGGCGCCGTACTGCGCAGCCGGATCGCCGCCGGCCGCGAACACCGGCGGCTGCAGGACCGCGGCGGTGACGATCAAGCGGTTCTGCGCGATGTCGTAGGCCAGCGCTGGCTGCTGCGGCAGCACGTCCCAGCGGCGGTCGGCGTTGCCCTTGCCGATGCGCTTCATCTCCTCGCGGTGGCGCCAGGTCGATGCGATCAGCATGTTGCCGCCGAAGCTGCCGCGGCCCATCGGCTGCACGCTGTAGTCCAGGTCGCGGCGCGGTGCGCCGATCTCGATCTTCATCGCCTGCAGCTTGGCCTTGGCTTCCTCCACAACCGCGCCATTGCCCCAACCGGTGCGGCCCAGCGCTGCCAACTGCGCCTCGCGCACCTGGTCGGCAATGACCGCGGCCTGGCGGCGCGCATCGGCGCTCAGGTACCGCTCGACATACTCATGGCCGAGCATCGGACCGGCGGCGACATTGATCGCGTCCAGCACCTGCACCCAGCGCGCCGGCGGCAAGGTGTCGCCCCGCAGCAGGCGGCCACGGAAATTGCCTTCGGCATCGCGGAAGCTCTTGGACAGGTACGGCGCCATGGCATCGCCTACGCGCCAGCGCAGATACGCCTTCCACTGCTCCGGCTTGAGGCTGGCGACCATGCTGTCGAGCTGCTTGAAATAGCCCGGATCGGCCATCGAGACCAGGTCATCGTTGACCGACTGCGCCTTGAGGAAATCGCCCAGCTGCAGGTTGCGGAACTGCTTGGTGACGTCCTTCACCGCGACCGGCGCATAGTTGTTGAACGGGTTGTTGACATTGGCCACCGGCTTGGCGGCCTTGGCCAGCAGCGTCTCGATCTGGATCACCGACACCGTGTCGGCCTCCAGGCTGGCCGCCGGCGTACCGGTCAGGGCCAGGACCTGCTTGACGTAATTGCGGTAGCGACCCATCAACGTGACCGAGTCAGCATCGGTGCGGGTATAGAACGCCGGGTCCGGCAAGCCCATGCCGCCCTGCATGAAATAGCCGATGTGGCGGTCCAGCGCCTTCAGGTCCACGTCCGGGCTGAAATTGAAAGCCACCGGGATACCCACCTGGTGCAGCGCGGCGAACGAGGCCGACACATCCTTGGACTTCTTGATCGCATCGATGCGCGAGAGCAGCGGGGCGATCGGCTGCGAGCCGTCCTTCTCTACCGCCGCCTCATCCAGGCCACTGGCCCAGAAATCGCCGAGCAGCTTCTGCACGTTGTTCTGCGGCGCGCGCATCGAAGCATCGAGCAACTCACGCTGCTGCTGCTGGGCGCGCTCGGCCAACTGGCCGAGGCTGGTGGTGGCGCCGCTCTGCGGGACCCGGTTGGCCTTGAGCCAGCTGGCATTGGCGACGCTGTAGAAGTCGCTGCAGACCGGGGCGACGGCGGGCGTCTTGCTGGCGGCCTTCTTCTTCGGCGCCGCATCCGCGTGAGGAGCGGCGATCAGCGAGGCCAGGGCCAGGGACAGGGCGAGCGGGCGGAGAACGGGCATTCGAAAGATCCAGCCAGGGGAATGGGCCGGAGTGTAGCGGATCGGCGCGGAGCCGGGTATCACGCGCCGTTGGTTGGCGGGCTGGCGGCGCGGGGCTCGCACCGACGGGGAGGGACCCGGAAAGGGCCTGCCCCCCGAATGCCGCACGCAATCCATGCAAGCCGACAAATAAAAAGGCCCGGACTCTCATCCGGGCCTTTCCAGATCAAGCAAGCAACCAAGCAATTACCAGATCACAACCTGCTTGTCCCCAGCGCGCACCATCGGCTGGCCCGGCTTGCATTCGAAGGCCGCCGCAAACGCCGGCATGTTCGAAGGCGCACCCAGCGCGCGGAAGTTCGCCGGTGCATGCGGGTCGGTCTTCAGGCGCACCGCCAGCTCGTCCGGGGTGAAGTTGCGACGCCACACCGTGGCCCAGTTCAGGAAGAAGCGCTGGTCGCGGGTCAGGCCGTCGGTCTTCGGATCGTCCTTGCCGGCGGTTGCGGTCTTCATCGCGTCGTAGGCCGTGTTCAAGCCGCCCAGGTCGGCGATGTTCTCGCCCAGGGTCAGGCTGCCACTGACGTTGCCCTTCTCGGTCTTGTAGTCGTTGAACTGCTTGACCAGGCGGTCGGTGCGCGAGGAGAAGCCCTTCGCGTCGGCCTCCGTCCACCAGTTCTCGAAGTTGCCGGTCGGCCCGAAACGGCTGCCCTGGTCATCGTAACCATGGGTCATTTCATGGCCGATGACCGCACCGATGCCGCCGTAGTTCATTTCCACCGGCGCATTCGGATCGAAGAACGGCGGCTGCAGGATCGCCGCCGGGAACACTATCTCGTTCTGCAGCGGGTTGTAGTAGGCATTGATCGTCTGCGGGCTCATGCCCCACTCGGTCTTGTCGACCGGCTTGCCGATCTTGGACAGGTTCCACTTGTAGTTGAATTCCTGCGCCGCGACCACGTTGTCCACGTAGCTGTCACGGCCGGTCTTCAGGCCTTCCCACGAGCGCCACTTGTCCGGGTAGCCGATCTTCGGGGTGAAGCTGTTCCACTTGGCAATCGCCTTTTCCTTGGTCTCCGGGCTCATCCAGTCGAGCTTCTCGATGCGGGCCTTGAGCGCGGTGCGCAGGTTGCCCACCAGCTCTTCCATCTTCGCTTTGGAGTCGGCCGGGAAGGCGACCTGCACGTACATCTGGCCCAGCGCTTCGCCGGCCTGGTTATTGATCGAGGCCAGCACGCGCTTCCAACGCGGCTTGATTTCCTTCTGCCCGCGCATGGTCTGGTTGTAGAACGCGAAGTTCTCATCCACGAACGGCTGGCTCAGGTACGGCGACGCGCTGTCGACGGTGTGGAAGCGCAGGTAGGCGCGCCAGATCGCCGGATCGGTGTCGCCGATCATCTTGCTCACTTCCTGGTGGAAGGCCGGGATCGCCAGCGAGAACATCGGTGGGACTTCCAGTCCCTGCGACTTGAAGAACTCGGTCCACGACCAGTTCGGCGTCAGCTTGTCGGCATCGGCCGGGCTGACCGGGTTGTAGAACAGCGAAGCGTCGCGCGAGAGCTCGGTGCTGGTCTTGGAGACCTTGGCCAGGCGGGTTTCGAAATCCACGACCTGCTTGGCCTGGGTGGCCGCATCGGCCGCGCTCACGCCCGACAGCTCCAGCACCTTGGCGATGTGCGCCTGGTAGGCGTCGAGCTTGGCCTTGTTGTCGGCCTTGGTGTAGTACTCCGGATCCGGCAGGCCCAGGCCGCCCTGCGCGGCGTAGGCGATGTTCATGCTCGAATTCTTGAAATCGGCTTCGGCGCCGAACGAGAACAGCTCGTTCTGGCCCTTGGCCGCGCTGGTGCGCAGGTAGTCGACCAGCTTGGCCTGGTCGGTGACGCCATCAATGGCGGTCAGCTCCGGCTTCAGCGGCTCGATGCCCTGGGCATTGATCTTGGCCTCGTCCATGCCGGTGGCCCACAAATCGCCGACCAGCTTCTCTACGCCGGTGGCGTCCTTGGCCGCAGCGGCCTGTTCGACCAACTGATGCTGCACGGCATTGGAGCGCTCATCGAGCATCTCGAACGCGCCCCAGCTGGTGCGGTCGCCCGGCACCGGGTTGGCGGCCAGGAACTTGGCGTTGGCGTAGCTATTGAGGTCGGTGCAGGCGCTGCCGTTGGGGTCGAGGTCGCTGGCCTGGAACTGGTTGAACGGCGGCAGCTTGGACTCGTCGAGCGTCAGCTTCGGCGCGGCCGAGGCAGTGGCATCGGCGGCCGGCGCAGCCGGGGCGGCGGCTTCTTCCGGCTTCTTGCAGCCGGCGAGCGCGGCGGCCACGGCCAGGGAAAGGGTAAGCAGGTGCGGTGTGCGGAAGGTCACGGGCAGACTCCAGTCGCGACGGGGACGGTGCCCCGGGTATCGAGGCAGGAACCCCGCACTCTAAACGTGCAGCCGTTCGCAGTCAGCGGGCCGAAGGTCATGGTTCAACGCTGGGCGGGACGGCTTGCTGCCACAGCTGTGCCAGATGGCCGGGGCCGCTCGATTCGGTCGCAATGCCAATGCTGCAGCGCAAATCGTGGCGTGCGAGCAGCGGCGCCAGGTCGGCGCGGATTTCGCTGGCCACGTCCAGCGCGGCCTCGGCGTCGGTATGGGCGAGCCACAGCACGAAGCCGTCGGCACCGCTGCGGGCCAGACGGTCGCCGCCACGGCGGGCCCGCGCCTTGAGCACCAGGGCGATCTCCGACACCGGCAGGCGCCGGGTTCCGGGCCCGCGCAATTGCAGGCGCACCAGGCTGCAGGGCAGGGAGCTGCCCTCGCGCAGCGCGCTGTCGGCCGCGCTCTGCAGCGCGGTGACCGGCTCCAGTTCGGGGAACCGCCGCCGCCGCCAACGCCGCAACGCCGCCACCGCGAGGATCGCCGTGGTAGGCGCGAACGGCGGCCACCAAGCCTTGGCCAGCCACCACAGCGCCAGGGTCACCATGCATGGCGCGCAGACCCACAGGATGCCGGCGAGGCGCCCGCGGCGCCCGGTGCGGGGGCGCAGCAACCAGAGGCCAGCTGCCGCCACGGCGGCCAGCCCTGGCTGGGAAGCGACATATATAGGAGTAAGGGCCGCTGTGCCGGCCAGCCCTTGCAGCAGGGCGAGGTCGAGCCGGCCGACCACGCCGGCCGTCGCCAGCGCCCAGGCCAGTGCCGCTGCCAGCACCGCGCCGGCGAACAGCAGCACGGCCGGCCGCAGCAACAAGGGCCTGTGCGGGTTCATGCCAGGCCTGCGCGCGCGCGGCCCGTTTGCGCCGAAGCCATGCCGTGTCCTTTGCCGGTGCGGGCTGGCGGCAGTATAGGCCGGGGCTCGTGCTATACCAGCGGCGATGACCCCGCCCTATGACGCCCTGATCATCGGCGCCGGCCACAACGGCCTGGTCTGCGCCGCCTACCTCGCCGCTGCCGGCCAGCGCGTGCGGGTGCTGGAGCGCCGGCCGGTGGTGGGTGGCGCCGCCGTCACCGAGACGTTCCACCCTGGCTTCCGCAACTCGGTGGCGGCCTATACCGTCTCGCTGCTGCAGCCCAAGGTCATCGCCGACCTGGAACTGGCGCGCCACGGCCTGCGCGTGGTGCCGCGGCGGATCAACAACTTCCTGCCGTTGGGTGCGGACGGCTACCTGCTCGCCGGTGGCGGCCGCACCGCCGAGGAAGTGGCGAAGTTTTCACCAGGCGATGCCGCGCGTCTGCCGGCCTATGAAGCGCGGCTGGAGCAATTGGCCGATGTGTTGCGCGCCTTGGCATTGCAGCCGCCGCCCAACATCACCGACGGCGGTTGGTGGGCGGCGTTGCCGGAACTGCTGCGCACCGCGCGCCTCGGCAAGCGCCTGCACGCGCTTGGCCCCGGCTTGCGCCAGGAGTTGCTGGACCTGTTCACCATCTCCGCCGCCGAATACCTCGACCGCTGGTTCGAGAGTGCGCCGATCAAGGCCTTGTTCGGTTTCGACGGCATCGTCGGCAACTACGCCAGCCCTTACGCGCCAGGCACCGCCTATGTGCTGTTGCACCACGTCTTCGGCGAGAGCAACGGCGTCAAGGGCGCCTGGGGTCATGCCATCGGCGGCATGGGCGCGATCACCCAGGCGATGGCGGGCTGTTGCCGCGAACGCGCGGTGGAGATCAGCACCGGCTGCGGCGTGCGCGAGGTCCGGGTGGAGCACGGTCGTGCCGTCGGCGTCATTACCGAACACGGCGAGCACATCGACGCCCGCGCAGTCGTGGCCAACGTCAATCCGAAGCTGCTGTACGAACAGCTGATCGATCCTGCCCACGTACCTGCCGCGACGCGCGAGCGCATGGCGAACTGGCGTTGTGGGTCAGGCACCTTTCGCATGAACGTGGCGCTATCACGGCTGCCCGAGTTCAGTGTGCTGCCCGGTGCAGGGGACCACCTCACCGCTGGCATCATCATCGCGCCCAGCCTCGACTACATGGACCGCGCCTGGCGCGACGCGCGCGACTTTGGCTGGTCGCGCGAACCGGTGGTGGAGATGTTGATCCCCAGTACGTTGGACGAGACGCTCGCACCGCCCGGACAGCATGTGGCCAGCCTGTTTTGCCAACACGTGGCGCCGCAATTGCCGGACGGACGCAGTTGGGATGACCATCGCGACGCAGTGGCCGATTTGATGATCGCCACGGTCGAGCGCCATGCCCCGGGATTCACCGCCTCGGTGCTGGGTCGGCAGATCCTCAGCCCGCTCGACCTGGAGCGCCAGTTTGGCCTGATCGGCGGCGACATCTTCCACGGCGCGTTGAGCCTCAACCAACTGTTCAGTGCGCGGCCGATGCTGGGCCAGGCCGGCTACCGCGGTGCGATCGAGGGGCTGTACCTGTGCGGCTCGGGCACGCACCCGGGAGGTGGCGTGACCGGGGCGCCGGGGCATAACGCGGCGCAGGTGATTCTTGGGGGTTGAGGTTGGCGAGTGGGTTTGCTGCCGCGCCGGTTGCGTTTTCAGAACTTGATCAGCAGCGGTTGGTCGTCGACGAGCAGGGCGGCGCTGTTGGGGGTGAAGCAGGCGACGCGGTTCCAGTCGTCACGGCCCAGCGGCACCATGCGTGACAGTGTGTAGCCCGAGTGGCGGGTCAGCACCGTCATCATCTCGTCGCCAGTCCGCATGAAACCCACGCTGCCATCGATTGCAAGCCTTGCGTTGATGCCTTGCGGCATGGAGACCCCGGCGGGTTGTGGGCTGGCGAAGTGATACAACAGCGTGCCGGCAAGATCCATTACGGCAAAGTCACCCCAGCTTTCGATCAGGACGCGACGCGAACGGGTGTCCATCTGAATTTTCCGTGCTGCGGATGTCAGTGGCAGCGATAGTGGTTGTAGCGCGCCATGCTCGAAGCGGTAGGCGCGCCCCGCGCTGATGGCAAAGCCTTTGGTTGCGGAAGCCATGACCAGTTGCTCCAGCTGCTGGTCCTTGGGAGCTTCCACCTTGCCGATAGGTCGGAAATCGGTGGCGCTGTAGAGGCGAGCGACGCTCAAAGGATCGCCAGCCTGTTCGTAAAACGCCTCGCCATCAGCTGTAAAAACTGGATGTGGACCGAAATCTTCTTCTTCGATTTCCACTTGATAGCGCTTCTCAAACAAGAGGCTGCCATTGCCGTCGAAGATATAGCGGGTTTCCCAAGCTGTGAATCGCGAACCGGGATCGGCGTCCCATACGGTGAATGTGACCTTCTCTCGGCGGCCATCGGTCCAGGTATCCCAGAACTGAATCCAACCCGGAATCTTGCGGAGCAAGCGTCCTTGTTTCCGCAGTTCGATCCATCCTTGTTCACCGATCTGGCTCGGCACGACCATCAAGCCTTTGGCAGATGTGGCCTTGACGCCCTGTCCAGCGATCAGTGCGCCAGTATCTGTGTCGCTGAGCGACTGGCCGTTGCGGCGAATCCCGAACTGTCTGTAGTTGTTGAGGTCGGAAGTAAGGAAGTCGTAGGGGGCCTGGCTGTCGCAAAGGAACACGCCATCTGGCCCAGCATTCGCGTTGGAAGTTGTGGCGACGAGCAGGAGTGCTGTGCCGAGTTTCGCCTTGATCATCATTTGCAGTTTCCCATCAACGAAATCGGATCGATACGACCTTCCCGGGTGCGTCCGGCCTGGGCGGAGACCAGCAGTTCGATATGGACATGGGTTGCTTGGACTTCGTTCTTCCTGAGCCCTTGGCCACACGAACCGGTGCAGTTCATCGTGCCGAGCAGGTCGCCAGCGCGAATGGCCTTCTTTTCTTCGGCCAAGATATTCCTGAGATGGAGGTACTTCGACATCCGGCCGTCTGGATGGCTGATGGCCACAAAGTTGCCATTCTTCTCGGTTGTGCCGGTAGTCAACACGACCCCATCAGAGATTGCGCGCACTGGCTGGCCCAAACCGAAGTTGCCTGTGCGGGAGACCAGGTCAACACCGTAGTGCCAGCTGCCTGGCCGCCACGTTGAAGGCCCATACGGCGAAGAAATTCGCGTCTTCGAGCCCCGGCCGGCCGCGCCGGGCGTGGCGGGGCCCACCGCATCCTTCCAGCAATCGAGCTTGCCATCGCCATTGCTGTCGAAAGCGCTGGGTGATCCCGCGGGCGGGGGCGCGGTGCCATTTCCGCCACCCGGGCCCGGGCCTGGAGCCGGCCGTCCAATGGGAGGCGCTGTCCACGGAGGGCGACGCATGCAATACACCTCTTTGCGAATGTCACCTGGCACCTCGACGCTGACATCGCGGCAGATATCGTTGGCGTGCGCGGCAGGCGCGGCCAGGCAGGCGGAAACGGATAAGACGGCCAGCGGGATCTTGGACTTCATCAGGCGCTCCTCTCGGTATGCGCCTGGCAAGTGCTGGGACACGTGAATGATTCGGCGATCTTCCTCGGGTTGGAATTGGATTCTTCGCCTGGTATGGCGGATAGGCGACGGTGAGAGGGTGGTACATAATCGGCGTCGTCGGCCGCGCAAGGCGAACACGTGTTCGGAGAGTGGGTGAGCGAGCAAACCGGGGATGGCGAGCTGTACGCGCGTGCGGTAGTCGCGCTCAATGAGCGTCGCTGGGACGATGCCTTGGCCATTGCGCGCCAGCTGCTGTCGCGGATGCAGGACGCCCCCGATGTGCGATTCATCGCCGCGGTTGCTGCATTCGAAAGCGATGACATCAGCCAGGCCCTGGAGCAGATACGCCAGGCCACGGCGCTTAGCCCGCAGCGGGCCGATTACGCCGCGCAGAGGGCCCGCATGCTGATGCGTGCAGGCCGGTTGGCCGAAGCATTGGCCAGTGCCGACGTGGCATTTGCGCTTGCAAGCGACGCTCCCGCGGTACTCGGCATGGTCGGCGTGGTATTCGCGCGCTGCAACGAATACACCAAGGCCTTGCGGGCCTTCGAAGCGGCAGTCGCGGCGGCGCCGCAAGCGCCAGGGTATCGGTACAACCTCGGCAGCTGCCTGAGCTACTTCGGCCGGATGGCCGAGGCCGAGCGTGAGTACCGCGCCGCCTTGGCCCTGGCGCCGGGCTACTGGCGCGTGCACCTTTCCTTGGCCGAGCTACGCAAGCGAAGCGCCGAGGACAACGACCTGCCGGAGCTCCAGGCGGCCTTGAGGGAGGCGGGGGGCAATCCAGAAGCGGCGCTCTATCTCAACCTGGCCATGGCCAAGCAATACGAAGACGTGGGCAACTATCCGGCGGCCTTCCGACACTACGGCGCGGGAAAAACGCCGCTGAAACGTGCGCGTCGGTACGATACGTCGCGAGATCGGGCCTTGTTCGATGCGATCCAACAGCGTTTCGGCGCGGACGATGTGCCGGTGGCGGGATTTGAAAGCGAGGAACCCATATTCGTCGTTGGCATGCCACGCTCGGGTACCACCCTGGTGGACCGAATCCTGTCCAGCCACCCGCAGGTGCATTCGGCGGGTGAACTGCAGAACCTGCCTGTGCTCCTCAAGCAATTGACTGGAACCTCCACGCCGGAAGTCGTCGATGCCGCGACCCTTACCCACGTCAATGGCCTCGATTGGCGGCGCCTCGGTCGCGAGTACGTGGCCTCCACCCGGCCTGGCACCGGCTCGACGCCGCGCTTCGTAGACAAGCTGCCACATAATTTCCTGTACCTCGGGCACATCGCCAAGGCCCTGCCGAAGGCGAAGATCATTCTTCTGCGCCGTGACCCCATGGATACGTGCCTGGGCAATTTTCGCCAGCTGTTCGAGCTGGCAACGCCCAACTACGATTATTCGTTCGACCTGCTCGACATCGGTCGCTATTACCTGATGTTCGACCAGCTCATGCGGCATTGGCAAACAGTGTTGCCTGGGCGAATCCACGAGGTCCGCTACGAAGACCTCGTGCGTCAGCAGGAGCCGACCACGCGCGCGATGCTCGGATTCTGCGAGCTGCCCTGGGATGCCGCTTGCCTGGCGTTCGAACGCAACCACGCGCCCGTGGCCACTGCCAGCGTCGCGCAGGTGCGCGAACCGATGAGCGATCGCTACATGGGCCGCTGGCGGCGCTATGGCCAGGACATGGCGCCGTTGGCCCAGCTGCTCGGCGTGCCCATGCCGCCCTCCGATTGAGTACCCAAGCCGTGGCTTGGGCCGGACACGACGCTATGCAATCATTTCCTTTCGTTCTTCTGTCCGTTCGCCCATGACTGAGCCGCGCCCCACCACTCCGGCCGCACACCAATACGCAGAGGCCGTGGGTGCGCTCAATCGTGCAGATTGGAAAAGTGCTCAACGCATCGCGATCAGCATGCTGCAGCGCTTCGGCGAGCATCCCGGCGTGCATTTCGTTGCGGGTGTCGCCGCGTTGGAGCTGCGCCAGCTGTTGCCGGCGCGGACGCATCTATCGCGCGCGGTGGCCATGAACGCGCAACGTGCCGACTACCTGACCTACCTGGCCAAGGCGCTGGCGCTGTCCGGTGATTTCCAGGCGGCCGCAGCGGCTGCCGATCGCGCATGCGCGCTGAGTCCGGAAGATCCGTCGCTGTTGGACACGCTTGGCGTGGTCTATACCGAATCCGGTTTGCACGGCGCTGCAGCAGCGGCATTCGCGAAGGTCGTGGCGCGGGCACCTGGCCGCGCCGGCAGTCGCTTCAATCACGCCACCGCGCTGTTGTACTCCGGTCAGATTGACCGCGCCGAGCAAGAATACGAGGCTTGCCTTGCGGTCGACGAACGGCAATGGAAGGCATACACAGCGCTGTCGGGCCTACGCAAGCTGCGGCCTGAAAAGAACCACATCGCCCGCTTCGAGGCCGTGCTTGGCAAGCATGCAAACCTGGCGGAGGCACGACTGTACCTGCATCTGGCCCTGGCCAAGGAGCAGGAGGACCTGGGCAATTATCCCGCGGCATTCGCGCATTACGTGCAGGGCAAGGCCGCGGGCGCGGAAGGACGGCCTTATTCGCGCCAGGCCGAGGAAGCGCTGTTTGCCGCGGTCGCGGCGGCATTCCCTGGGCCATTGGCCGTCAGCCCCGGCTACGACAGCGAAGAACCCATCTTCGTCGTCGGCATGCCGCGCTCGGGCACCACCTTGGTGGATCGCATCCTCAGCTCGCATTCGCAGGTCACTTCCGCTGGCGAACTCCACCATCTTTCCATTGCCGTCAAGCGCGCCTCGGGCAGCAGCACGCGTGCGCCGCTGGATGCGGACACGCTGGTGCGCAGCGCCGGCATTGACTGGCCGGCACTCGGCAAGGCCTACGTGGAATCGACGCGGCCGATCACTGGTTCGCGGCCGCGCTTCGTCGACAAGCTGCCGCACAATTTTCTCTATATCGGGCAAATTCTCCACGCGCTGCCGCGCGCTCGCGTTGTGTTGATGCGGCGCAATCCGATGGATAGCTGCCTGAGCAATTTTCGCCAACTGTTCGCGCTGTCCTCGCCGTTTACGCGCTATTCCTTCAACCTGCTCGATACCGGCCACTACTTCGTGCAGTTCGACCGCCTGATGCGTCATTGGATGGAGGCGTTCCCCGGCCGGGTGCTGCAGCTGTCGTACGAGGATCTTGTGCTCGAGCAGGAGGCCACCACGCGGGCGCTGCTGGCCTATTGCGGCTTGCCCTGGGAGCAGTCGTGCCTGCAGTTCGAACGCAACGCCGCGCCTACCGCCACCGCCAGCGTCGTGCAGGTCCGCGAGCCGATGCAGCGCGGTTATCTCGATCGTTGGCAACGGTATGCCCCACAGTTGACCGGCTTGCGCGACTACCTGCGCGCAGAGGGCATCGCCGTTGATTGAGCCGCGGGCAGGCCGCGTGCCGCCGGGGTGCGGGTTCGCCGTGGCACTGAAAAGAAAAGCCCCGCCGAAGCGGGGCTTTTTTGTTTCAATTCGGCGAATTACCTGCCGAAGTCGTACTTGATTTCCGCGTAGAGCGCGCGGCCGTAGGCGCTGTAGATGTAGTTGTTGTACGGCACGGTCGCGGTGCCCGGGAAGTTGTGGGCCTGATCGTCCGGCAGCTTGTTGCCGACGTTGGTGGCCTGCAACGACAAGCGCAGGTTGTCCAGGGCCTGGTAGTCCACGCCGAGGTTGAACGTGGTCCAGGTACCCCACTTGCCGGCGCTCACCCCGTACTGCGGCAGCTCGTAGTCGTACGAGTCGCCCACGTACGCCAGGTTGTTCGGGGTGGGACCGATCATGTTGGCGTACAGCGTGGTGGTCCAGCGACCGATCTCCCAGCCAATCGCGCCATCAGCCTTCCACTTCGGACCGGCATCGTAGACCCAGTTCGCCTGTGGCGAGTTGATCAGGTCGATGTAGCCCTGGGTCGGGTCGGTCTGCAGGTCGTGCTTGAGCGTGGTGGTGTAGTTGGCCGAGAAGTTGAAACGGCCCCAGGCGCCGGCATCCAGCGCATAGCGGCCGGCAACGGTCAGGACTTCCAGCTTCTGGCGAGCGATGTTGACCTTCGGGGTGAACACCGTTTCCAACGCACCGGTGGTGGGGTCGCGGGTGATCCATGCGGCAACGTTGTCGCAGGAGGTGAAGCCCGGGCCGGCCTGGCCGAGGCGGCAGTAGTACTCCTGCAACAGGATCTGGTCACCGGACAGCTGGTCCACCTCGTCCTTGATGTCCCATGAGAAGTAGTCAACGCTCAACGAAGCGTTGGCCACTGGCGCCCAAACAATGCCGGCATTCCAGGTGGTGGCGCGGATCGGCTCCAGTTCGGTGTTGCCGGCCTGGGTGCCGAAGTACTGCGAGTTGTTGAAGCGGCAGGTGGTGGTGTTGCCCGGGCTGAAGCCAGCCAGGCCGCAGCGGTAGTAGTCGGTATCGGTTGTGTAGAAGCCGCTTTCGCCCTGGAACAGGTCAGACAGCGTCGGGGCCTTGAACGCGGTGCCGTACTTGCCGCGGAACAACAGGCTTTCGATCGGGCGGAATTCCAGGCCCGCGCTCCAGGTCGGCTTGTCCACGGTCGTGCCGTAGGCGTCGAAGGCGTCGTAACGGCCGGACACGGTCGCCGTCAGCATGGAGACGATCGGCACGCGGAATTCGCTCATCGCCGCGTAACGCGTGCGGTGGCCGGAGCCGCCCACATCGGTCTGACCCCAGATGGCGCCATCCATGATGCCCGGGATCGGGGTGTAGTCCCAACCTTCGTTGCCCGCTTCGACGGCCACGGCCAGGCCGGCGTCGCCAGCCGGCAGCGTGAACAAGGTGGCGTTGGTCAGCTGCGCGCGGAACAGGTTGTCCCAGGTCTTGGCCTTGGCGGTGCCGTAGCCGGTGAAGCTGGCGAAATCCTGCGGCGAGATCACCGAGTAGAACGCGTCGTAGTTCGGATGGAAGACCGGGTAAGTATCGAAATACGGATCCACGCCATCTTGCGGACCCAGCACGTGCTGGTCGAAATAGTCGTTGATTGCATCGTTCCAACGCACGAAGTTGCGCTTGTCCAGGCGGCTCTCGTTGCGGGTGAAGCTGATGTCGTAATCCCAGGACTTGCCGAAGTGGCCGCTGCCGCCCAGGGTGATGGTGTAGGACTTGTTGGTGTCCTTGTCCATGATGTCGCCATAGCCGGCGCCGCCGATGTCTTCGGGGCTGAAGGCGCGCTGCAGGTTCAACAGGGCGTCGTAATCCGGGTCGTAGTAGTAGCCGTACTTGCTGCCAGTGCCCCACCACATGTAGTTGCTGCCGGCCGCGTACTCGGCGGTGTCGTGGCTGGCCAGGACCTCGCCGTACAGCTCGAGGTTCTCGTTCACGGTGAAGGTGGTGCGGTTGTAGACCTGGAAGCTTTCCTTGCCGTTGCGGATCGTCTTGTAGCCCGGCGAATAGAAGGAGCCGCAGTACTGGCCCGAGCCAGGACGGTTGCGCAGGCCCTCGGTGCCGCCGAACTGCGAGGTGATGGCCGAGCAATCCTGGCCGGTGGGCAGCAGGTAGCCGTAATTGTCCAGGTCATCGACGGCGATGTTCTTGTAGCCGAACACCAGGTAGTCGCGCGAGGCGATCGCCGGGGAATAGCCGTTCTGGTTGACCGAGTCGGTGACGTCGCGCTGGTAGCCCCAGATCGGGTTGCGCTTTTCGTACTGCACCGAAGTGACGGTGCTCAGGCGATCGTCGAGGGCGGTGAAGCCGTTGGTCAGGCTGAAGCGCACGGTCGAGCCGCCGCCTTCGCTGTAGGCACCGCCACGCACGCGCACGGTCGTGCCTTCGTAGTTCTTCTTCAGGATGAAGTTGACCACGCCGGCAAGGGCGTCGGAGCCGT
>DATLJF010000266.1:0-1521 GCA_035539015.1 Stenotrophomonas sp.
CGCTCACCGAGAACAGGCCGGCCCGGCCCAGCGACTGGATGGCGGAAACCAGGGGCATCAGGCAGCGCTCCGCTGCGCCGCGCGTGGCACTGCGTCGAAGGGAATGGGGCCGGCCGGCTCGCCGTGCAGGAACTGCCGCACCAGCGGATCGGTGCTGTCCTGCAACTGCGCCGGGGTTCCGGAGAAAACGATGCCGCCATTCGCGATCACCAGCGCCTGGTCGCAGATAGGCAGGGTCTCGTGGACGTGGTGGCTGACGATGATGCTGGTCAGGCCGAGGCTGTCGTTGAGCCGCTTGATCAGGCTCATGATCACGCCGCTGGCGATCGGGTCCAGCCCGGTCAACGGCTCGTCGTAGATCATCAGCGGCGGATCCAGTGCCAGCGCACGCGCCAGCGCTACGCGCCGCGCCATGCCGCCGGACAACTCGCGCGGCCAGGCATCGGCGGTGGCCAGCAAGCCGACCGCCTGCAGTTTCATTTCCACCAGCCGGCGCAATACCGGCTGCGGCAGGCGGGTGTGCGTGCGCAACGGCAGGGCGACGTTCTCGGCCACGGTGAGGTCGGTCAGCAGGCCATTGCCTTGTAGCAGTACACCCAGGTTACGGCGCATCTGCAGCAGCGCGCGCGAACGGCGCGGGACTTCTTCGCCGAACAAGCGCAGCGTGCCGGCGGCCACATGCAATTCGCCAGTAAGCGCCGCCAACAAGGTGGACTTGCCGCTACCGGAAGGCCCAAGCACCGCGGTGATGCTGCCGCGCGGGACGTCCAGCGAAACATCGCGCAGGATCGCCCGGCCGCCACGGTCGATGCGCACACCAGACAACTGGACGACAGGGGTATCGTTCACCGACATCGCTTGGGTAGGAAATCTGCGGAAGAATTGGTCGCCACGGCTGAACTTAACCGAACTGGACCGTGCAGTATTGTCGCATTCCGGCGCCACCCTGCACACAGCTGGCGCGCAACTGTTGCGAAACAGCTTGTCCCCGGAGCGGGCCAATCGCCACGGTGACCCAGGGCAGGGCTCGTCCGCGCCGGGCAGCTCGGGCAAGATGTCCGGATGCCGGCCGCGCTCCCCGATTTCCGCCTTTACCATTCCAATTCGCTGGAAGTGCTGGCCGGACTGCTCGCCGAACAGCTGCGGCAGCCGGCGCCGGGGCAATCGCTACTGGCCCCCGAAGCGATCCTGATCCCGCAGGTGGCGATGCGGCGCTGGCTACAGGCCGCGCTCGCGGCCCAGCACGGGGTCGCTGCCAATCTCGAGTTCCTGACCCCGGGCGAATTCGTCTCGCGCGCGTTGGCAGCCAACGTCGGCGACGGCGCTGACGATCTCGATGCCGAGTCGCTGCGCTGGCGTCTGTACGCGGCACTGCGCGATCCGGCCCTGATGGCCCGGGCGCCGCTGCGCGCGCTGGCTCAATACGTAGCCGGGGAGGACCCGCTCAAGGCCTGGACGCTGGCCGGCGAACTCGGCGACGTTTTTGAAAAGTACCAGGCGTGGCGCCGCGACTGGTTGCTG
>DATLJF010000267.1:0-23808 GCA_035539015.1 Stenotrophomonas sp.
AGTTGGTCGATCCGGCCAAACGAGTGCTGGTCAATTCGCTGGTGTGCGAAGGCTGCGGCGACTGCGGCGAGAAGAGCTTTTGCGTCTCGGTGCTGCCCAAGGAAACCGAGTTCGGGCGCAAGCGCGAGATCGACCAGTCCAACTGCAACAAGGATTATTCGTGCGTCTCGGGTTTTTGCCCGAGCTTCGTCACCGTGCACGGCGGCGCGCCGCGCAAAGGCCAACGCAGCGATGCCACGCACCTGCTGGAGCACCTGCCCGCACCGGTACTGCGCAGCGACCTGGCCGAACCCTGGAACATCCTCATCACCGGCGTCGGCGGCACCGGCGTGGTGACGATCGGCGCGCTGCTCGGCATGGCTGGCCACCTCGAAGGCAAGGGCGCCAGCGTGCTCGACCAGACCGGCCTGGCGCAGAAGGGCGGCGCGGTGACGACCCACGTGCGCATTGCGCGTACTCCGCAAGACATCCACGCCGTGCGCATCGCCGCCGGCGAAGCCGACCTGGTGTTGGGTTGCGACATGGTGGTGGTCAACGACTACTGGGCCCTGTCCAAGGTGCGCCCGGAGCGCTCGCAAGTGGTGCTCAATACCTACCAGGCGATGCCCGGCAGCTTCACCACCCATCCGGACCTGCAATTCCCGGCCAACGACATCATCGCCGGCGTGCGCGTGGCCCTGGGCGGCCGCGAGCCGCAGCTGCTGGATGCCACCCAGCTGGCGACCGCGCTGCTCGGCGACGCCATCGCCAGCAATCTGTTCATGCTTGGGCATGCCTGGCAGCAGGGCCTGGTGCCGGTTTCGTTCGAGGCGCTGATGCGGGCCATCGAGCTCAATGGCGCCGCCGTGCAGATGAATCAACAAGCCTTCGCCTGGGGCCGCCTGGCGGCGATCGACCCCGAAGCGGTGCAACAGGCTGCCGGCTTGATCCACAACCGCGCGACCGCCGAGGAGCGCAAGCCGCACGGCCTGCAATCGTTGCCGCCGCTGGACTGGGAGGGCAACGAGGGCGGCGCCACGGCCGCACCGCGCGATACCGGCGATGAACCCTCGGTGCGCGGCCTGCCTTCGGCGGCGGGCGACGCACTGGCGTTCATGCCGATGGACGACAGCCGCTTGTCGCGTTCGCTCGATGAGCTCATCGAGCGTCGTATCGCCTTCCTGCGCGAGTACCAGGACGCGGCCTATGGCGAGCGCTATCGCGTCCTGGTCGAGCGCGTGCGCACCGCCGAGCAATCGCGCGCCCCCGGCTCGACCGCGCTGACCGAAGCGGTGGCGCGCTACTACTTCAAGCTCATGGCCTACAAGGATGAGTACGAGGTTGCGCGGCTTTACACCAGCGGCGAGTTCGAACGGCAGCTCAAGCAGCAGTTCGAGGGCGACTACCGCGTGCGTTTCCACCTGGCACCGCCGCTGCTGGCGAAGAAGGATGCCCAGGGGCGTCTGCTCAAGCGCGAGTATGGCCCCTGGATGTTCAAGGCGTTCGGGTTGCTGGCCAAGCTGCGCTTCCTGCGCGGCGGGGTCTTCGACGTGTTCGGCTATACCGCCGAGCGCCGTGAAGAACGCCAGCTGATCGCCGATTACGCACGTACCGTGGAAGGCCTGCTGGAGAAGCTCGACGCCGACAACGTCGGGCTGGCCGCGCAGATCGCCGCGATTCCGGAGCACATCCGCGGCTACGGTCACGTCAAGGAGGCGCACCTGCAGGAAGCCAAGGCGCGTGAAGCGGCGCTGCTGGCGCAATGGCGCAATCCCAGGGCGTTGCACATCGTCACCGCCGCCGCGTAGGTTTTTTGTAGGAGCGGCTTCAGCCGCGATGGCCTGGCGGAGGCAACATCGTCACCGTGTTCATACGGTCGGGGCTAAAGCCCCTCCTACAGGGGCTCAGCGCGGCGGTGCCAGCAGCTCTTTCGCGCTCAGATAGCCGTCGCCGTTGGCATCCTGCTTGCCGAAGCGTGCGGTCAGGGTGGCGATGTGGTCGGCCCGGCTCACCGGCTTGCCGCGTCCGCCCGGCAACTCGTCGGCACTGAGCACGCCATCGCCATTGGCGTCGCGCTGGTCGAAGGCGTAGCTCATCCACGCCAGGTACTCGGTCAGGCTGACCCGGCCATCACCGTCGCTGTCCATGCGCTTGAGATATTCGTTGCTATCGGTGACCTGCGCCGATGCCGCCCCGGCGCACACGCAAAGCATCCAGGCCCACCACGACGAACGCCGCGCGAGGCGGCGTCCGAGGTCGTGGTGGCGGGGCGCGAAGCGGCCGATCATGCGCCGCTCAGCGCATAGCCCTTCAGCCGCGCCGCATAAGCCTGCAAAGCGCCAATACCGCTGGCTTCGGCCTCGTGGCACCACGCCTGCAACTGCTTCAGGCGCTCGGCGGCATCGTGGCTGCGTGCTTCCAGCACCGCGGCCAGGCGCGCCCGATGTTCGACCAGCGTGCGAATGCGCGGGCGTTGGGCCACCCATTCGCTCAGCTGCTGGCGCGCATCGGGCTTGAGCCAGCGGCCATCGTCGACCAACCCGCGGCGCAGGCGCTTGGGCAGCAGTTCGCGCATGCGTGCGCCGGCGGCGGCAGCCTCTTCGCGCAAGGCCGGCTTGAACACGTTGCGCTGGTAGTCGGTCATCGCCTGGAAGCGATGCGACAGCAGCGCGCGCAAGGTGTCGGCGTCCGGCACGCTGATATTGGGGCGGATATCCAGTTGCGGCGCCACGCGCAGCACCTTGGCCAGGCGCATGAACTGCATCAGGCGAATCGCCTGCCAACCGATGTCGAACTCCCAGCGCCGCATGGAGAAACGCGCCGAACTTGGGAACGCGTGATGATTGTTGTGCAGTTCTTCGCCGCCAATCCACACCGCCCACGGCGTGAGATTGGTCGAGGTGTCGGCCGATTCAAAATTGCGATAACCCCACCAATGGCCCAGGCCATTGACCACGCCGGCGGCCCAGAACGGGATCCACGCCATCTGGATGGCCCACAGCGCCACGCCCGGCAGGCCGAACAGCAACGCATTGACGAAGAACAGCGCCACCGGGCCGAGGTTGGCGTGCGGCGTGTAGAGGTGCCGCTCGATCCAGTCGTCCGGCGCGCCCTTGCCGTACTGGGCGATGTCCTCGCGCATGCCGCGTGCTTCGCGGTACAGCTCCACGCCGCGCCAGAACACGGTGCCGATGCCCTTGACCTGCGGGCTGTGCGGGTCGTCCTCGGTCTCGACCTTGGCGTGGTGCTTGCGGTGGATGGCCACCCACTCGCGGGTGATCATCGAGGTGGTGAGCCAGGTCCAGAAGCGGAAGAAGTGCGACACCACCGGATGGAAATCCACGCCACGGTGCGCCTGGCTGCGGTGCAGGTACAAGGTCACCGCGAAGATCGTCAGCTGGGTAAAGACCAGCAGCACCAGCAGCATTTCCCACCAACCCAGGCCGATCAGGCCGCCGGTCAGGAAGTCCAGGAGGGGTTGTGCAAACATGGCAGGCTCCGGCCGAAGGGTCGGCAATGTGCGGTGTGTGGCAGACATCATGGGGGTGTTGGCGGCAAACTTCACCCGTCGCCCACGTATGTTGTTCAGTCGCTCACCCTTTCACCTCACTGTCTTCATTCATGTCCGCAGCGCCGCAATCCAGTCCCTCGCCCCTTCCGTTGATCGAGCTGGACCGCGCCAGCGTCACCCGCGGCCAGGTCCGCGTGCTGCATGAGCTCAGCCTGGCCATCGCAATGGGCCAGCACACCGCCCTCCTCGGCCCGAACGGCTGCGGCAAATCCTCTTTCATCAAGCTCATCACCCGCGAGCTCTATCCGCTGGCGCGCGCCGGTGGCGAGGCGCCGGTGAAGGTGCTGGGGCAGACACGCTGGCAGGTCGACCGGCTGCGCTCGCAACTGGGCATCGTCACCGGCGACCTCAGCGGGAATCTCGCCGATATGCCCGGGCTGAGCGTGGAAAGCGCGGTGCTGTCAGGCTTCTTCGCCAGCTACGTGGTACCGCCGCATCGCGAAATCACCGAGGCCATGCGCGAACGCGCCCGCGAAGCGCTGGCCCTGGCCCGGGCGCTGCCATTGCTGGCGCGGCCCTATGCCGAGTTGTCCGCCGGCGAAACCCGGCGGGTGCTGATCGCGCGCGCGCTGGTCAACCGCCCGCAGGCACTGCTGCTGGACGAGCCCTCCACCGGCCTGGACCTGATCGCCCGCCAGCACCTGGTGGACACGATGCGCGACCTCGCTCGCCAGGGCATCACCCTGGTGCTGGTGACGCACCACATCGAGGAGATCGTGCCGGAGATCGAGCGCGTGGTCCTGCTACGCGCCGGCCGCATCTTCGCCGACGGCCACCGCGAGGCGATGTTGCGCGACGAGACCTTGTCCGAAGTGTTCGATGGCCCGGTCCGGGTCGAACGCGATGGCGAGCGTTACTCAGCACGGGTAGGCGACTGAGCGCCGGCGCCGTCGCCGCCGCCATGGCCATTAGACTTGCGGCCTGTGATCGACTCGCCACCGAGGTAGGGATGTTCCTGCGCAACACCGCACCACATCGCGCCTGCACCGCGGCATTGCTGACCGTGGCCCTGGCTGCCTGCAGCGTCGCCGCGCAGCGCAGCGAACCGGCAGCGGCCACAAGCCCGGCCAAGGCCGTGGGTTACCTGGCCAAAGCCGAGGTGCCGGACAGCCTGCGGCTGGTCCCGCCGCCGCCGGCCGATGGTTCGCCCGGCATGGCGTTGGACCAGGCGGTGTCGGCGCAGGCGCTGGCCATGCACGGCAGCGCGCGCTTCGCCCAGGCCAGCCGCGACGCCGACCTATCGTTCCCGGCCGGTGCCGGCCAGTTCGCCTGTGCCCTGGGCCTGCCGATCGACGCGCAGCACACCCCGCATCTGTACCAACTGCTCGAACGCAGCCGCATCGACGCCAGCGCGGCGACCAAGGCCGCCAAGAACCAGTACTTGCGCCCGCGTCCGTTTACCCGCAATGGCGAACCCACCTGCACGCCGGACGAGGAAGCGGAGTTGCGCCACAACGGCTCGTATCCATCCGGCCACGGCGCCATCGGCTGGGCCTGGGCACTGATCCTCAGTGAAGTTGATCCCACGCGCGCAGACGCCTTGTTCGAACGCGGCCGCAACTATGGCGAGAGTCGGCTGGTGTGCAACGTGCATTGGCACAGCGACATCGTCGAAGGCCGCCACATGGGCGCCGCGGCGGTGGCGCGGCTGCATGACAACGCGCAGTTCCGTGCCGACCTGGCCGCCGCGCGCAAGGAAGTGGCTGCGGCGCGCGCGGCGGGACTGACGCCTGCCGGCGACTGCGATGCACAGCGCGACGTGCTGAAGACCCGGCCGGAGAGCGCGTTGTGATGCATGCGATGCACGACGCACCGTCGGCTACGTAGCAGGCGGACCGCGCGGCGACGACGGCACATCACGGAGGGCTGCAGGCCGTGTCCGGGTCGCCAGCATCACAGGCCGATGGCTCGACGCCGGACAGGGGCAGGTCCTGGCGGACCAGGCTGAACGCGCGGTACGGGGCGCCGCTGGCGGAGAGGTCGGCGAAGGCCACCACGCGGCTGACCGAGGTCGGCACGTTGAACCCAGAGGTGCCGGCCAGCTCGAGCAGCCTGCCATCGACGCTGGTGGCGTGGAAGTAGGCCGGCGGCGCACCGACTGCACTGATGGTCTGGGTGCCGGTGCCGATCACATACAGCGGGTCGTCCTGGGTGCCCATCCGCCCGGTGGCCGCATAGGTACCGGTGCCATCGCGCAGCGTCGCGCGTCCGTATTGCAGCAGGTCTCCGCGCACCGACAGGAACAGTGGACTGTTGCCGGCATCCACGCTGTAGGCGCCGCCATCAGCCAACACCAGCAGCAGGTCGCCGGCGTTGGTCAGGCTGAAGCCGCTGCCGGCGGTGAAGTTGCCCAGCCGGTCGATGCGATTGTCGATGAAGCTGGAGGCATCGCCCAGCACCACTGCGCCACCGGCGCTGCCACTGAGCAGCCCCGCTTCGATCCAGCTGCCTGCACGCTGGCGGATGCCGGCCACTGCCTGCAGCCAGCTGCTGGCGCCGCTGAGCTGGCCATCCAGCAGCAGCTCGCCGCCACTGCGCAGGCGTAGCGAGGCACCGCCATCGACGCGGCCATCCACCCGCAGCGTGCGATTGCTGACTACATCCAGGGCCTGCGCGCTGAAATCACCCAGCACGGCGATCGCGTTCTGGGTGCCGGTCAGCGTGACCGGCCCAGTTGCGCTGCCGCTCAGCCGACCGGCAGTCAGGCTACCGCCGGTCTGGGCAATCGCCCCGCCACTGCGCAGGTCGACGCTGCCAGTACTGCGGATGTCGTGCCCGAGCACGACGCCGGTGCCGCCGACCAGGGCGATGTCTCCACCACTCAGCGTGCCGGTGCTGGCCAGTTGGGTGCCGGCCTGCAGGATCAGTGCACCGGTGGCCTGGGCGGCGACCGCTAGCGCGTTGCGATCGACGATGGCAACGCTGCCGCCAGTGGCCTGCACATTGCCCTGGAAGTCATTGCCGGCGTCGGTCAGCACGATGGCGCCGCTGCCGGCGTCCAGCACGCTGGGGCCCACCACTGTCAGTGCGCCTTGCTGGGTGATCGCGCCATTTGTGGCCGAAGGCGTGGCCGCCTGCGCCCCGAGTGCATTGCCGCCAGCGCTGGTGTCGCCCTGCGTGCGCGCGCTCAGGGCGCCGCCGATGCGGCCCTGGCCCAGGTCCAGGCCGCCCACGCTGGCGACATCCAGTGCGCCGACGTCCAGCGTTCCCAGTGCCAGCGTGTTGCGGTCACGCAGGCGGCTGTCGCCGCCAGACAGCGACACCACGGACTGGAAGTCATTGCCGGCATTCTCCAGGATGATGCTGGCGCCGCCGCTGTTGATGCGGGTGCTGCCGGTGATGGTGAGCGCACCACTCTGGGTAACCACGCCACCCTGGGTGTCGGCGACCAGGTCGCCGTCGACCAGGCCCAGGCCCAGACTCGTCGCTCCATTGCTGGTGACCTGCAAGGCGCCGGTGTCCAGCGCGCCCAGGCTCAGGGCGTTGCGATCGCGAACGGTGCTGGCACCACCGCGCAGTGCGAGCAGGCCCTGGAAATCATTGCCTGCCGCATCCAGCGTGATGGCGCCGGTGCCGGCGTCAACCACGGTGTTGCCGGCCACCTGCACTGCGCCACCGGACTGGGTGATTGCCGCATTGGAGCTGCTCAACACCAGCGTGTCGGCGGTCAGCGTATCGCTCAGCGCGATGCCATTGGCACCGGTTAATTGCAAAGCGCCGCCGCGCAACGGACCTGAAGCCTGCAGCAAGCCTCCGTTGGCCGCCAGCGTCAACGCGGCGGTGCCGGTGTCGATCTGGCTGACCGCCAGGTTCAAGCCGCCGCCGGCAACCAGCGAGACCGTCCCATTGGTACCGCTCTGCAGTGCAGCGATGCTCAGATCGTTGCGATCCTGCAACGCGATGGCATTGCCGCCCACTGCAGCCGCGCCGACGAAATCATTGTCGGCGTTGGTCAACACGATGTCGCCACCGCCAGCATTCAGGCTAGCGGCACCCCCAATGTACAACGCGCCGCTTTGGGTGATCGCGGCATTGCCGCTGCTAGCGGTGAGTGCACCTCGCACGCTGCCACTGCCCAGGTTCAACGCGCCAGCACTGGTGGCGTTGAGCTCATCGACGGACAGCGTGCCTAGCGTGAGTGCATTGCTGTCGCGGACTTGTGTGGCACCGCCGCTCAGATTGAGCGGGCCGGCAAAGTCGTTGCTTGCGCTGGTCAGGCTGATGCCGCCGCTGCCGCTGTTTACCGTCGTGCTGCCTGCCGCGGTGATCGCGCCACCAGTCTGGGTGATGGCCGCGTTGGTCGTCTCCATGCTGAGCGCGCCAGTACTACGCACAGCGTGCCCGAGCACCAGCCCATCGCGCCCGGCCAGGCGGACGTTGGCCCCGCCCAGGGTGCCGCCGGTGACCAAGCCGCCGCCGTTGGCGATGAGCGTGAGGTCGGCAGTGCCGGTATCCAGTGCCTGCGCCGGCAGCACCAGCGCGCCACCGGCCGTGAGCGAAACCGCTGCGTTGCTGCCGCTGCTGAGCGAGGACACCACAAGGTCGCTACGGTCAATGAGGGCGATGCCGCTACCGGTGAGGTTGACCGCGCCGCGGAAGTCATTGCCGGCTGCTCCGAGCGCGATCGCGCCGCTGCCGGCGTTGAGCGTTGCGGTGCTGCCGATATCGAGTACGCCGCCGCTCTGGAGGATGGCTGCGTTGGTGGTCGTCACCGCCAGCGTGCCGGTGCTGGTCACGTCCTGCGCCAAGGTCACGCCATCGCGTCCGCTCAGCGTGAGGTTGCGGCCGGCCAGCGCGCCGGTGGTGAGTGCACCGCCGTTGGCACGCAGGGTGAGGTCGGCGCTGCCGGTGTCGATGACCTGCACCGGCAGCGTCAGTGCGCCACCGGCGGTGAGCGAGACGGCGCCATTGCTGCCGCTGTTCAGTGCGGCGACCATGAGATCGTTGCGGTCGACCACGGTGATGCCGGTGCCGGTCAGGCTGATGCCGCTGCGGAAGTCGTTGTTGGCGTTGGCCAGCGTCACCGCGCCGGTGCCAGCGTTGATCGTTGCCGCGCCGCTGACGTCAAATACGCCGCTGGTCTGGGTGATGCCACCGGTGCTGCTGGTCAGTGCGAGCGTCCCGGGGGTGGTGACGTTGCCACCCAGGGTGATGCCATTGATCCCGGTCAGGCTGATGTTGTTGCCGGCCAGGACACCGGAGGTGGTCAGGCGGGTGCCGCTGCGCAGCGTCAAGTTGGCGGTGCCGGTGTCGATGTCGGCCAGCGGCAGAGTCAGCGCGCCACCGGCCTGCAACGAGAGCGCGCTATCGCTCCCGTTGGTGAGTGCGCTCACGGTGAGATCGTTTTGATCGACGACACTGATGCCGTTTCCGCTGAGGCTGAGCGTGCTGCGGAAATCGTTGCCGGCTGCGTTCAAGGCAATGCCGCTAGCGGTATCGACGGTGGCCGCACCGGTGGCATCGATGGCGCCCGTATCCTGGACGACCGCGCCGCCGCTGCTGGTCAGTTCCAGCGTGCCGGCACTGGTGACGTTGCCACCCAGGCTGATGCCGTCGCGCCCGGAGAGCACCACGTTGTTGCCGGCGAGTGCGCCATTGCTGGTCAGCACGCCGCCGTTGGCCCGTAGCGTGAGATCGGCGGTGCCGGTGTTGATCGCCTGCGTGGGCAGGGTCAATGCACTGCCGGCGGTGAGCGAAACGCCGCCGTTCGCACCACTGGTAAGCGAGGACACCACCAGATCGGTTTGATCGACCACGGTGATACCGGTTCCGCTCAAGCTGACGCTGTCGCGAAATTCATTGCCGGCGCGCCCGAGGTCAAGCATGCCGCCGGCCGTGGCCGTGGCAATGCCGCCACTGTCCAATAAGCCGCCGGTCTGGTTGATGTTGCCGGCGCTACTGATCAACTGCAGCGTCCCGGTGCTGGTGATGTCGTGGTTGAGCGTGATGCCATCGCGCCCGCTCAGGCTGACATTCCGCCCGCGCAGGTCTGCGCGCGTGCTCAACGTGCCGCCGCCGGACACCAGATTCAGATCGGCGCTGCCGGTGTTTAAGGCCTGCACAGGCAGGATCAGGCTGCCGCCAGCCTGCAGATCGATGCCGGTATTGCCGGCCGAGGTCAACGACGCAACCTGCAAGGTCGTGCGATCGACCACGCGCACACCTGCGCCGGTCAGGCTGATGGCCTGACCAAAATCATTGTTGGCGCCGCCGAGGTTGATGGCACCGGCACCTGCGTCGATGGTGCTGGTGCCGGTCACCGTGAGCGCGCCGGCGCTTTGGTCGATCGCACCCGTGCTGCTGGTCAAGGCCAGCGTGCCGGTCGCAGTGACGGCGTGGGCCAGGGAGATGCCGTTGGTGCCGGTCAGGCTGACGTTGCTGCCGGACAGCGCCGCAGCGGTGCTCAACCTGTCTCCGCTACGCAAGGTAAGGTCGGCGCTGCCGGTGTCGATGGCGCTGGTCAGCAACGTCAGCCGGCCGCCGGCGTCCAAGGACAGCGCACTGTTGCTGGACTGGCTCAGGCTGCCGATCGTCAAGGCACCAGCGGCGTTGACTGCGACATTGCCGCCGGTGGCGCTGAAGGTCCCGCCGAATGTATTGGCCGCGTTGTTCAGCGACAGGGCATTGCTGCCCAGGGAAAATTTGCTGTCTCCGGCAACGGTCAGCGGAGCGCTCTGGGTCAGGCTGTTGGCATTGGTCAAGCTCAAGGTGCCGCCCACGTCCAGCATGCCGAGTGTGGCGATGCGGTTGCTGCCGCTGAAGATAGCGCTGCCGCCGATGCTGCCGCCCAGGGTGCCCGCGATGTAGACGCCGCTCTGCTGCACACTGCGGTCGGTGCTGATGCTGATCGCGCCGTTACCCACGTCGATGCTGCCGCTGCCGGCGATCCCGACGTTTCCGCCCCCGTTGGCGATCAGCGAGACGCTGCCGTCGACGCCGGATATCGCCGCTGCGCGGATGATGCCGTTGTTGTTGATCAGCTGATCGAACAGGCCTTGTGCCGCGCGCGCCTGTAGCGTGATGGTGCCACCGGGCGCGCTGAGGGTGCCATTGTTTTCTACTGCCACGCTGTCCAGCTGCAGCGGCAAGGCCTTGTCGACAACGACGCCGAAGCCACCGCTTTCGAAGATGAGGGTGACCTTGTCGGCGCCAACCAAATTGATGTTTCCGGCGCTGGCGGTGATGGTGCCGTGGTTGACCACCTTGCCGCCGATCAGGTCGACCGTCCCGGCGGCCGCGTTGATGGTGCCACTGTTGGACATCAGCGCGACCGTATTGCCGCCGGCATCGAGCACATCGTTGCCGGTCATGAAGTCCGAAGCGGTGGTGTCCAGGGTGCTGGCCACCAGCCCGCCGACATTGATCTTCGCGGTACTGCCGAAGATCATGCCGTTGGTATTGATCAAAAACACCTGACCGTTGGCGTTGAGATTGCCGAAGATCTGCGTGGGATTGCCGCCCTGGATCAGGTTGAGCACCGCCGCGTTGCTGGACGGCTGGTTGAAGGTCACCGTGGCCGATGAGCCGATGTCGAACGCGGACCAGGTCAGCGCCATGCGGTTGGAGGTCTGGGTGATGGACTGGCTGCCCCCGCTGGCCGCATTGATGCTGCCGGTGCCGCCGACGATGCTGCCGCCGGTGGGGAGTTGCATGGCGCTGACCTGCGCCATCACCGCAGTCGGCAGGCCGGCGGTCAGGCAGGCGGCCAGCGCGAGTGCCAGCGGGCGATGCCGCAGCGGGATGGCGCGCGGGGAGCCCGGGCAATGCGAAGCGTGGTTGGTGGCGTGCATGCGCAAGACCCTCAGAAAGTGAAGCCGAGACGCGTGTAGTAACGGACATCGTCGCGACCATCGGAGGCCAGGTGGCTTCCGGTCGGCACCGCGGCGCTGATGCGCCACTCGAAGTTGGCAAACTGCGGCAGGCGGAAGGTGGCGCCGATACCGGCCGCATCCAAGCTGATCGGTGCGCTCCTGCCGTGGGCCGCGAACACGCGTGCGTGATCGGCAAACACGTCGAACTCCAACAGCTCGCGCCACGGGCGGCCATTGAACGGTGAGGCGGCATCGGCGAATCCGGGCGCATCGACGTGGTATTCCAACGCGGTGTAGTACCCGCGGTCGCCCAATGCATCGGACACCGGATAGGCGCGGACGCTGTCGGGACCACCGACGGCGAACTGCTCCATCGGGGTCAAGGTGTCGTTGCTGTATTGGCCACTGAGCTTCAGGTACAGGCGCTGGGTGCCGGTGAGGTATTGCAGACGCGTGTACGCCAGCCGCGCCACGGTGAAATAACTCTCGCGGCCAGGGCTGACCAGATCCACCGCCGCCGAGCGATCGCGGACCGATTGGCGTGCGCTGACCTGCAGCAGGTTCACGCCGCGCCAACCCAGGTCGGTGTGGAGCAGCGAGGCGCCCAGCTCCACCACGTCGAACTTCTGGTTGGACAACTGCATGCCCAAGGCGTCGAGTCGCGACTGTTCCTGCAGATAGCGCACCGAGCCCTGCACCTGCAGCAATTCGCGGTTGACGAACTTCCAGTCCGCGCCGCCATAGACCACCGAGGTCGGCCCTTTGAGGTCGAGCAGTGCGAACACGCCGTTGCGCACTTCCAGTTCACTGCGGCTGGCGCCGACTACCGCGCTGAGGCCCGAGATCTGCGACACCGGCAAGGCATAGGACAGCGCGCCGATCTGGCTCTGGCGCGGCGACAGCGAGTAGGCGTAGTTGGCGGCGAACACATCGCCCAGGCCGAACGGGCTGTTCCAGGTGATACCAGCCTGCGCGCGATAGCGGCCGCTGGATTCGGTGCCGTAATTGTTGCCGCCCAGGCTGATGACATACGGCCGCGCGGCTTCGCTGGCGACCAGCACCACGTCGGTTTCGCCGGCGTTCTGGCCCGGCTGCAACGCCGACGACACCGACACGCCGGGCAGATCGCGCGTGTATAGCAGTGCGACGTCCACGTCCTGCTTGCGCAGCGGGCGGCCCTGCAATTGCCGCAGCGGTGCAGCCAACGTGGTCCCGCGGTAGCGTGCGGCACCCTGCACGCTGACCTGGCCGATACGGCCTTCGAGCATGCGGATCTCGATGATCTGATCCGGCCCCGGCGTCTGCGCCGGCAGGTAGGCGGTGCTGACGATGAAGCCGGCCTGGCGATAGGTGCGGGTGATGCTGTCTGCTACGGCCTGTAGCTGATCAAAGCGCAGCGGCACCACCGGCTGGCCTTGCGCCAGCTCGGCGAAGGCGGCGTCGGCAACCGCCTGCACACGCGCGGGGTCAATGCCGGCATCGGGATAGGTGCCTACATCCCGCACGCGGAAGCCACGCACTGGCAGGGAGAGGGTGCTGTCACCCCGATCTTTCACCCCAGGCAGCGCGACCGCGCGCGCCGCGTTCGTAGCGTCGGTAGCCGTTTGCGCCCAGGCGGGCACGGCCAGCACAAGGCACACGGACACCGCCGCGGCCAGACACGTCATACGCATTCGTCCATTTCCCCTAAGACAATCCGTTGTGGCGCGAGGCCGGCGTACCCGATGGCGCCGGTCATCCGCACGAGGGCGATGACGCGGCATTCGGCACGGCTGACCGCATTGCTCCCTGCACGTCTACCGACCCCTGACGCACATTTGCGGGATATTAGCAATAACGATAGCCGGCTGCCCGACTCCTGGTCTCGGGGATCAGGCGGACGTGGCCCATGGCCGCGGTTTCGTCGAGGTGGCACCAAACAACGCCGGCCTGCTACAGCCCTGGGGTAGCGAAGGCGGTTTCATCCCCTGGCGCGATATCGTCGATATGCGCGACCGGGAATAGATCGGCGTCAGCGGAAGGCGGCCGTTGCGACCGAGCCCCTGCCGACGCTCCCTTACCTGCTCAACGTACGACCCGTGCCGGATCGACCGCCCCCGCATGAATCCAGGCGCTGCCGTGGCGGCCGGCCAGGATGTGGATCTTGCCCTGGCGTTCGAACCACCCCGCCAACGTGTTGCGCGCCGGTGACAAACGCAGGGTGAAGCGATCGGGCCGTGGCGAATTGGCAACATGCCCGCGGAGCACGCGCTCGCCGCGCTGCAGCGTGACCTGGTCGATCACGGCAACCATCTGCGCCCCTTTCACCGACGGCACGGTGAACGAATCGCCGACCTTGAGCGCCACGATCCGCGCCGGGTCGAACTCCACGAACGCGTCCGCACCCTGCAGCCATTCGCCCTTCAATTGCGGGAACGCGCGCCAGACTCGCGCCATTGCGCAGGGGGCGAATATCGACTGCACGTTTTCCAGTGCGCGCGACATGACCGCGCCAGGTCGGTGTGAGGTCGCTGCGACGGTGGCCCCCGCAGCCGCTGGCAGCGTGGCAAACAGCACCGCGGTAAGGCAGATGAGCTTGGCAGTGAAAGTGCGTTGCATGACGACGGTTCCTCTGGACCGGCGATGCCCAACGAGATATGCAGGGTCCACGCGCGGTGACGGAGCGCATTTTGTTGCCACGGCGGCGCAATCCATATGCGAAAAATCGTACGACTCACATGGTTGCACCGGAATTGCATGCGGTTGCGCGGGAACGCGGGTACTGCCCCCGCCATGCCGCCTGCCTCATGCAGCAAAAAAAGGGGCCAGCATGGCTGGCCCCCTTTTCAGCGATTGCGCTATTGCGGTCAGAACTTGGCGCTGAACTCCACACCCCAGGTACGCGGTTCGTTCAGGAAGCCGGTGAGGTTGTTGAAGTCGATCGCGCCGACCACGCGCGTCTGGTCGGTGATGTTGCGGCCGAACACCGCCACGTCATACAACCCGTAGGCCCAGTTGTAGCCCACGCGCATGCCGCCTTCCAGCGAGCTGCGGCTGCGGAACTCCGGCGACTCGTAGAGGAAGAAGTTCACCGCGCTGCGATACGCCCAGTCGGTATAGACGTAGATCTCGTTTCCGTTGGCCATGGGGAAGCTCAGCCGCGCAGTGGCGTTGTGGATCCACTTCGGCGCTTGCGGCAGTGGATTGCCGTTGACCAGGGCGAAGGTGCCGCCGTTGATCACGGTGGTCGGGTCGGTGATGGTGCAACCGCCGCCGCAGATCGCCACGGCCAGGTCCGGGTCCTTGATCTCGGTATCGTTGTAGCTGCTACCCAGGGTGACCAGCAGGTTGTCGCTGAGGTAAGCCTCGAAGTCGAGTTCGGCACCCTGGCCGATGGTCTTGTCGGCATTGAGCAGTGTTGCGGTGTTGGACGCGCCGCCCACTGCAATCAGCTGCTGGCCGTCGACGTCGTAGCGGAAGATGTCGAAGCCCAGGCGTGCGCGCTTGTCGAACAGGTCGGCCTTGATGCCGATCTCATAGGAGATGACCTTCTCCGAGTCGGCGGTGGACACGCCGCCGTTGGGTGCGGTGGCCGCGGCAAACAACAACCGGCCCTGCACCGACGGCGCGCGGAAGCCCTTGGCCACGCGGCCATAGAGATTCACGTCCGGGGTGAGCGCGTAGGTGCCGCTCAGGTCCCAGCTAACGTCGTCGACGTCGGTGTTGACCACATACGGGCCACCGACCGGCGCGCCGAACGGCGCCGGCTCCAGCACGCTGGCGCTGAAATCCTTCTTGTCCTGGGTATAGCGCAGGCCGCCACGCAGCTTGAAGCGTTCGGTGACGTCGAAATCGCCCGACACGAATGCTGCCCACGCTTTGTTGCGCTGCTGCTGCACGGCATGGCCGGCCAGCGGATTGCCAGGGCTCAGCGAGTCGTAGTTGAAGCTGTCGATGGTGACGTCTTCGTCGAAGTAGAACAGCCCCGCCTGCCAATCGAAGCGGCCCCACTCGTTGGATTCGACGCGGAATTCCTGCGTCCACTGGCGGTGGTCGGGCAGGCCGTCGGCCGACTCGGAGGCGAACGGGATGACGCCCGGGCCCGATTGCGGCAGGAACACGGCACCGTAGCCCCCATCGATGTCGCCGCGGTTGAGCGACTCGGCGGTTTCATAGCCGGTGATCGAGTACAGCGTCACCTGGCCGAGGTTCCACTTCAGGCGCGCACTGCCGCCCCAGGTTTCCAGGTCGGAGAAGTTGACGCCGTCATTGCTGACCTCGTCGCGATCGAATCCGGGCACCAGGGCGTTGCTGCCCTTCTGGATGATGTTGGCGCGGAACAAGCGCGCGGTGCCATTGAGCTTGCGCTTGTGCAGGTTGAACAGCGCTTCGAAGTCGTCGCCTTCATACAGGAACTGCACGCGGCCGGCGGCCTCGTCGTAGCCCTCGAAGCCATCGTTGGGACCGTCATGGGTGTTGGTGACCCAGTCATCGCGGCGCTGGTACAACGCCGACACGCGGGCCGACCAACGGTCGGTCAGCGGAGCGCCGTAGGCGCCCTGGAAGTTCCAGGTGTCATAGCTGCCGTAGGAGAGCCTCACGTAGCCGTCGGCGTCCTGCGAGGGCCGCGCCGATTCGAACTTGACCACGCCGGCCGGCGTATTGCGACCGAACAGCGTGCCCTGCGGCCCGCGCAGCACTTCGATCTGGGCCAGGTCGAAGACCGGGAAGCCCTTCAGCAACGGGCTCTCCTGGACCACGTCGTCATACACCAGCGAGACCGGCTGCGAGGCGTTGAGGTCGAAGTCGGTATTGCCCAGGCCGCGGATATAGAACCGCGGGAAGGCACGACCGTAAGAGGATTCGATGTTGAGGCTGGGCAGGCGCGCGGCCAGGAAGCGGATGTCATCGCCGGCCGAACCAAGCACGTCGAGCTTCTCGCCGCTGAGCGTGGTGATCGACACCGGTACGTCCTTGGCGTTCTCCACGCGGCGCTGCGCAGTGACTTGCAGGGTGTCGAGCACGGCTGGCGCGCGGGTCGTCGCTTCGGCGGACTCCTGCGCAAACGCCGGGGTGGCGGCCGACAACGTGGCGAGGGCGAGGACAAGCGGATGCACGGCCGGCAAGCGGCCGCGGACAGCGCGGTTCAAGGACATGGCGAGGGCTCTCTCTGGGGTGGTCTAGCGGCAACAGGCCGCCTAGCACGGGAATGTTGCAATACAGCACGCAAAGTCGCAAAGGGTTGCACTTATGCCCAAGCGCGCCACCAAGCTGAACGAGGCTTCGCCCGGCCCCAAAGCCATGACCTGCGACAGATGCCGGGCGGCATGGGCCCCGGACTAGACTCGCGCATCAACCAGGAGGAACCCAGATGGCGCAGTGGTATTTCCATATTCCAGGACGTTCGGACCGGGTCGGGCCGCTCGACGAGGCGGCCGCGCGCCAGTACGTGCAGGCCAATCCGGGCGTGGTTGCCTGGCGCGAAGGCCTTGACGGCTGGAAGCCGGCCGCGAGCGTGGCCGAACTGGCGTCCAGCCCGGCCGCATTCGCCCCCCCACCGCTGCCGGGCGGCGCTCGCGCTGACGACATCGACTTCCACATCATCGGCAACGACATGCAGTTCGTCGAAGTGGAGCTCGACCCGGGCGAAAGTGCCATCGCCGAGGCCGGCGCGCTGATGTACAAGGACGCCAGCGTGCAGATGGACACCGTGTTCGGCGACGGCTCCGCCAATGGCCAGAGCGGCGGCGGCTTCATGGACAAACTGCTGTCGGCCGGCAAGCGCGTGGTGACCGGCGAGAGCCTGTTCACCACCGTCTACACCCACACCGGTGCCGGCAAGGCCAAGGTCGCCTTTGCCGCGCCCTACCCCGGCACCGTGCTGGCGATGAAGCTGTCTGACCACGGCGGCCGCCTGATCTGCCAGAAGGACAGCTTCCTGGCTGGCGCGCGCGGGGTGTCGCTGGGCATCGCGTTCCAGCGCAAGATCCTCACCGGCCTGTTCGGCGGCGAGGGCTTCATCATGCAGAAGCTTGAAGGCGACGGCTGGGTGTTCGTGCATGCCGGCGGCACCGTGGTGGAACGCGAGCTGGCTGCCGGCGAACGCATCGACGTCGATACCGGCTGCGTGATGGCCTACCACGCCACGGTCGACATGGACGTGCGCCGCGTCGCCGGGCTGAAAAGCATGTTCTTCGGCGGCGAGGGCGTCTTCCTGGCGACCCTGACCGGCCCCGGCAAGGTCTGGCTGCAATCGCTGCCGTTCTCGCGCATGGCCGGCCGCATGTTGCAGGCAGCACCGCAGGGCGGCGGCCAAGCCCGCGGCGAAGGCTCGGTACTAGGCGGGCTGGGGCGCATCCTCGACGGCGACAACAACTTCTGAGGAAGTTGTTGTCGTACAGCCCGCTTACGCGGGCTGTACTCCCAAAGTTTGCGTCGCAAACTTTGGGGCCCTGACGCTAGCTTCCTATCCCCCGCGCCGTTGGCGCGCCCCCCTTAACAGAAGGGGGGCTCTTCTCCAGCTGGCTATGCGGGCCGATCACTGACCGGGCCTGCGGCGCTATGCTGCTGCGCCTATTCACCTTTTACTTCTCAAACCGCCAATGAAAGCGTTGCGTCTGCCCCTTTCCGTCGTTCTACTAAGCCTGGTCGCTGCCTGTGGTGGTAATGCTCGCCCCGAGGCGCCACCGCCGGCAGCCACGCCGGCATCGCCGCCGCCGCTGGCAGCAGGCGAAAAACCGGTACGCATCGGCGTGGCCCTCGGCGGTGGCGCAGCCAAGGGATTTGCCCATATCGGCGTGATCAAGATGCTGGAGGCCAACGGCTTCGAGCCGGTGGTTGTGGCGGGCACCAGTGCGGGCAGCGTGGTCGGTGCGCTCTACGCCAGCGGCATGGATGCCTTCCAGATGCAGGAGAAGGCGGTCGCGCTCGACCAGACCAGCATCCGCGATGTGCGGCTGTTTTCCGGTGGCCTGGTGCAGGGACAGAAGCTGCAGGATTACGTCAACGAACAGTTGGGCAACCGGCCGATCGAGCGCCTGAAGAGGCCGTTCGCCGCGGTCGCCACCCGCCTGGAAGATGGCGAGCGCACGGTCTTCGTGCGAGGCAATGCCGGCCAGGCGGTACGCGCCTCCAGCAGCATCCCCGGGGTGTTCGAGCCGGTGGCGATCGGCCAGTACCACTATGTCGATGGCGGCGTCGCCAGCCCGGTGCCGGTGGATGCCGCGCGCCAGCTCGGCGCCGATTTCGTCATTGCCGTGGACATCTCGTCCAAGGCCAGCGGCAAGAATCCTGGCGACCTGCTCGGCACCATCAACCAGTCGATATCGATCATGGGCCAGCGCCTGGGCGAGGCCGAGCTCAAGCGTGCCGACATCGTGATCCGGCCCAAGGTCAACGACATTGGCGCGGCCGACTTCAACCAGCGCAACGCCGCCATCCTGGAAGGCGAGCGCGCGGCGATGGCGGCAATGCCGCAGATTCGCGCCAAGGTCGCGCAGCTACGCCAGCAGCGCGCCGATGCATTGCGCGCAGCCGCCCAGCAGACCACCACCTCGGCGCAGGCCGCGCGCCAGGCCTGCCTGGACAAGCGCTCGCGCTGGGCCAAGCTGCGCAATGACGAGACCGGCTGCCCGGCCGCGGCAAGGTGAGATCGCGGCCGTTCGTCGGGGCTGAAGCCCCTCATACAGGAATATTTATGCCCTTGTAGGAGGGGCTTCAGCCCCGACAGCCGTCAGCCCGCGATAAGCCTCAATACCGCCAGCGCAGCGTCAGCGAAGTAAACCGCGGTTCGCCATAGTTGTTGTAGTCCAGGTTGGCCCAATACTTCTCATCGAAGGCATTGCGGACCGCCAGCGTCGCCGTCCACTGGTCGCTGATGCGGTAGTTGGCGTTGAAGCCCACCAGTGCGTAAGCATCCTGCTTCACGGTCACCAGGCCGTAGACCGGATTTTCGATGTTGAAGCCTTCCACCTCGCTCTGCCACATCACGTTGGCGCCCAGGCTCAGCCGCTCCCAGGCCCCGGGCAGCGTCCATTGAGTCGAGAACTGCACGGTGTGCTCGGGCAGGTTGGCGTAGATCAGGTCGGTTGAAGCGCGGGTGACGCGGGCACGGCTGTAGCCGGCGTTGATGCGCCAGCCACTCAGTACCTGGGCGCTGATCTCCGCCTCCCAGCCGCGGCTCTGGGTGCCGTCCACGCCAACGTAGGCCGAACTGCCATCGGGTAGCGAACCCTGTGGAACGCTGGTGTCGAGCATGGCGTAGTTGTCCTGCCGCGCCTCGAACACCGCCGTGCTGGTGGTGATGCGCCCGTCCAGGAACGCCGCCTTCAAACCGATCTCGCGGTTGCTGCCCTGTACCGGGTCGAGCAGGTTGTCGTTCTTGTCCTTGTAGTTCTGCGGATTGAAGATCTCGGTATAGCTGGCGTAGACCGACACGTCCGGCACCAAGTCGTACATCACGCCGACGTACGGGGTGACCTCGTCCTTGACCTTGTAGGCACCGCTGGTGCCGGTGAACGCGCCGCTGCTGTTGTAGCCGTGGGTCCGCGTGCTCCAGTTGCTCAGGCGCGCGCCGGCGATCAGCGCCAGCGGATCGGCCAGGCGCAGGCGGGTCGAGGCGTATACGCCGCTCTGGGTCGTGCGCGCCTGGCGCCAGGCGCCGGTCGGCTTGAAGGAAGGCGCGGAGATGTCGCCGTCCCAGGTGTACAGGTTGGGGATGAAGTAGCACCGCCCCAGCTCGCAGGTAGTCCAGTTGGCCGGGTAACTGGTGGCGATTGTCGGGGTGATGGTTTCCAGGTCCTGCCAGCTGCCGCCGACTACCACGTCATGTTCGCGGCCGAAGGCACTGAACTTGCCACTGAGGTACACATCGACCGCATCGCGGGTATCGCTGGCCTGGCCAATGGCGGTCTGCAGGTACACGCCGCCGCCCGTCGCACGATCGGGGTAGCCGCTGCCATAGACGCGCACGCTGGTGACATCGCCTTCGGTGCGCGCGGCGTTGAGCTTGAGGTTCCACTGCTCACCAAAATGCTGTTCCAGCTGGGCATAGGTGGTGCGGGTGTTGCGCTGCCAGCGCGTCCAGTTCGGCGCCAGGTTGGTGGAGCGCGGCAGGTCGGCATCGCTGCCATCGCTGAAGAAGAACGGCACCGTGCCCCAGGTCGAGCCGACCGGGTTGTTGTCCTGCATCTGGTAGCCGAGGGTCAGCGTCGTGCTCTCGGTGAGATCGCCTTCGAGCACCGCCATCGCCGCCGACTTCTGCTCGTGGTAGCGATCGTAGTAGTAGTCGCGATCCTCGTATGCCGCCACTGCGCGGGCGCGGAAGCGGCCATCCTTGGTCAGCGGCGCGTTGACATCGGCCTGCATGCGGCGGAAGTCCCAGCTGCCCACGCTGGCCGCGAATGCGGCGTCGAACGCCTTGCCCGGGCGCTTGCGCAACAGGTTCACCGTGGCTGAAGGCACGCCGGTGCCGCTGAGCAGGCCGTTGGCACCGCGGATGACCTCGATGCGGTCGTAGAAGGCGGTGTCGTATTCCTGGTTGGTCTGGCCGCTGTAGCTGGGCAGGCCATCGACCTGGAAATCGGTGATCTGGAAACCGCGCGCGTAGTAGAGCGGTCGCTGGGTGTCGTAGAAGGAGACATTGACGCCAGTGACATTGCGCATCACCTCGTCGATATCGAACAGCGACTGCTCCTGCAACTGCTGCTCGCCGATCACGCTGATCGATTGCGGCGTCTCGCGCACGCTGATCGGCAGGCGCGTGGTGGTGGAGGCATCGCCGGTCACACGTTCGCCACTGACGGTGACCCTGTCCAGGGTCTTGGCGTCGGCTGTCGATGCCGCGGTGTCGGCGGCCTGGGCAGAGGCGAGAGGCAGGCTCAGTGCGGCGCCCAGGGCGAGTACGAGTGGGTGGAACGCGGCGTGCGAACGGCGAACGGTCATGGGGGCCTCGGATCGTATGGGGAGCGATCCGGAAAGCCGCCGCCGCAATGCGCGGCGCGGGGTGTTGCACAGCTTTCCGGCGGGGTTGGCTGGCCGGAGCGGCTGGCGCGATGCACGGGGGCATCGAAGGCGCGCAAATGTAAATGATTCGCAAATACCCGGCAAGCCCCGGGCTCGGTCAGCGCAGCGGCAGGCCGTGGCGCTCCTTCACCGTGCGCAGGACGAAACTGGAATTTACGTCGGCCACGCCCGACGCGTTGAGCAGCCGGTCGAGCAGGAAATTGGAGAAGTGCTCCAGGTCGCGCACGATCACGTGCAACAGGTAATCCATGTCGCCGGTAAGCGCGTGGCAGGTAACGACTTCGTCCCAGTCCTGCACGTTCTGGGCGAAATGGGCCACGCTTTCCTGGCCATGCTTTTGCAGTTGTACGCGCACGAAGGCCTGCAGCCCCAAGCCCAGGGCCAGGGGGTCCAGGCGGGCGCCATAGCCGGTGATCACGCCGGCCGTCTCCATCCGCTGGACCCGGCGCAAGCACGCTGAAGGCGATAGATTCACTCGCGTGGCCAGCTCGGAATTGGGCAGGCGTCCCTCCCGCTGCAACAACGCCAGGACCCGCAGATCCGTGCGGTCGAGGGCGACTTGATCCGTCATTTGTTGCCTCGCAACATGCTTTGACGCAACGATGTTGCGCCAGGAACGCCATCTGGCGCAACTTTCGCAACCCGCTTGCGCGCCAGCGCCGCTAGCATCACTGCAGGCCTTCCGGAACCTGCGCATGTCCACGCCCGCCCCTGCCCGCCGCGTCGAACACCAACAGACCGACAAGGGCTACGTGCCGGTCTACACCACCGCCGTGGTCGAACAGCCGTGGGACACCTACGGCGCGGACGACCACGCGACCTGGGGCACGCTGTACCGCCGGCAGCGCGAATTGCTGGTCGGCCGGGCCTGCGACGAATTCCTGCAGGCGCAGGACGAAATGGGCATGGGCGAACAGCAGATTCCGCGGTTCGACCAGCTCAATGAAGTACTCGGCGCCGCCACCGGCTGGACCCTGGTCGGCGTGGAGGGCCTGCTGCCGGAACTGGACTTCTTCGACCATCTTGCCAACCGTCGTTTCCCGGTGACGTGGTGGATCCGCCGCCCCGAGCAGATCGACTACATCGCCGAACCCGACCTGTTCCATGACCTGTTCGGCCACGTGCCGCTGCTGATGAACCCGGTGTTCGCCGATTTCATGCAGGCCTATGGCCGGGGCGGGGTCAAGGCCCACGGCGTCGGCCCAGAAGCGCTGCAGAACTTGACCCGGCTGTACTGGTACACGGTCGAGTTCGGCTTGATCAACACCGCGCAAGGCCTGCGCATCTACGGGGCCGGCATCGTCTCCTCCAAGGGCGAGTCGTTGCACTCGCTGGAATCGGCAGCGCCGAACCGGATCGGCTTCGATCTGACCCGGATCATGCAGACCCGCTACCGCATCGATACCTTCCAGAAGACCTATTTCGTCATCGACAGCTTCGAGCAGCTGATGCAAGCCACCGCACCGGACTTCACCCCGATCTACGCCGAACTGCGCCACGCCCCGCACAATGACGCCAGCAGCGTGCTCGACAGCGACCGCGTGTACCAGCGCGGCAGTGGCGAAGGTTGGGTGACCGACGGCGACGTCTGATCGCCGAGCGTGTGCGCCAGCACGGCGCGCTACGGAACAATATCGATGAACGTATTGATCGACAGCCGCCCGGTCAGCGGATCGGGCGGCGGCACGCGCGTGTTGTCGATGCTGCCCGAGTGCAGCGAATTGCGCCGATACACCACCAGCCGATTGAACACGCCCTCGACCTGGCCGACCCGCTCGAATAGCGCGGTGTCGTCACCAATGTAGCCACCACCGGGCGCATCGCGACCCTGGCTTTCTTCTTCGAGGCGGCGGAAGTAGGTCTCGCGCCGCGCCTCGTCGACGTACTCGTAGCCCGTATGTCGATGGCGATAGAACGCGGTGCCGCCCCACTGACCATGGAACAGGTAGTGCACGGTGGCCAGGCCGTCGCCGCGCACGGAGTCGATGTGCGGCACGCGCTGCAGGAACGCCAATTGCCCGGGTGGCGTGGTGACCAGTGAGTAGTGACACATGGGAAAGGCGAACTTGCCCGGCGGCAGGCCGAAGAAATCGTCCAGGTAGGGCTTCAGCGTGGTGGCGAGGAACTGCTCGTAGCCCAGCGGCGCGCGCGCGCGCACGCCGGGAAACATCGCCCCCTGCGGCTGGAAGTCATGCTGTGCGGCTTTGCGTACCAGTCGCTCGGGGTCGGCCACCAACTGGTCGATGACCAGCAACGGCGCGCCTTCCGCGCCGATCCGCCCGGTGCTCACCCGGGCCTGGGGATGCAGGCTGACCAGCATGGCGCCGGCTCAGGCCGGCGCCATCGCCGCGCGCGCACTCCATACCTCCGCCGGTGCCTTGCAATACTGCTCGATGAAGGCTTGTTGCGAAGGCATCTGCGCGGCGGCGCGTTCGATCGGCTGGC
>DATLJF010000268.1:0-5714 GCA_035539015.1 Stenotrophomonas sp.
CGGTGTCCTGCCACACGTAGGGCGCCACCTCATGCCACTTGCGCGGCGCGCCGGCCGGCGAGAGGTCGATCGACACGCTCACCGTTCCGTCTTCGTTCGCCACTGCCTTCACCGCACCCAGCAGGTTGGCCAGCGAGAGGAAGGTGGTCTCCGGCCGGCGGCTGCTTTCGTAGGTGCCGGCCAGTTGTTGCGCATGCAGCTTGGCGTCGGCGGCGGAGACGCCGGCGGCCTTGGCCGGCGTGCCGGGGAAGTAGCGATCGGCGAACTGGGTGATCAATTCACCGCGCAGGTAGCGCGTGGCGCCGTCACGGCCGGAGCTGTTCATCGACACGAAGATGCCGACGCCATCGTCGAGGAATAATTCCAGGTCGCTGTGGAACCATTGTGTGTCGCCGCCATGGGCGATGGCGCGATGGCCGTTGATCGAGGTCTCGTAGAAGCCCAGCATCATCCGGTTGAGCGTGCCCACCGAGGCTTGCCCGGTCGAATGCATCTTGCGCGCGGTCTCGGCGCCCAGAATGCGTGCCTCGCCGAAGGCGCCGTCCTGCAGGTGGGCGATCATGAAGCGCGCCATGTCCGCGCCGGTCGATGCCAGGCTGCCCGCGGGCGCCAGGCTGATGAACTCATAGGGCTTGGCCTCGCCTTCGGAAGCCTTGGCGTAGCCCTTGGACATCTTCTCCAGCAGTGCCGGCTGCAGGGGCTGGCTGAAGCTGGAATGCTGCATGCCCAGCGGCTGGAAGATGTGCTGGGCGATGTATTGGTCGAACGGCTGGCCGGACACGCGCTGCACGATGTAGCCGGCGATGGCGGTGGCGTAGTTGGAGTAGGCCGGGGTGCTGCCGGGTGCGTGGATGCGTGCGGGGATCCAGTGCTTGAGCGCCTGGTCGAGCGGCACGATCTTGGCCGGGTCTTCGATGATCAGGGCGCGAATCTGTTCTTCGAAACCGGCGGTATGGGTCATGATCTGGCGCAGCGTGACCGGCTTGCCGTCGCGTGCGGGGATCTTGAAGTCGATGTATTGGTCGACGTCCGCATCCAGGTCCAGCTTGCCCTGCTCGACCAATTGCATCACCGCCGTCCAGGTGAACAGCTTGGATACCGAGCCGGGCCGGAACAGCGTGGTCTCCGGGTCCACCGGGGTGCGCGCGGCAAGGTCGGCGTAGCCGTAGCCTTTCTGCACCAGCACCTGGCCATCCTTCACCACTACGACCACGGCGCCGGCGATGTCGCCGGTCTCCAGGGCGTAAGGCATGAAGCCGTCCAACCAGGCGCCTACATCCTCGCGCGTGAGCGCTGGCGCGGCCGTCGGCGCCGGCGGCATGGCAGTGCCGGTGGGCGCGGGCTGCGTGGGAACCGGAGTAGTGGGCACCGGCGGTACCGGCCCCTGCGCGGCGGCGGGCGCCGCCAGAACCATGGCCAACAGGCCGGCAAGCATCATCGACAGCGAACGCATCGGCAGCTCTCCCCCGCCCCGCAACGGGCCGTGTGTGTGGTGCGAAGCGGCCCGGCGTCGTACGGACATCCCAAAGGGCCGCCAAACATCCTGATTTGGCGATAATGATCCTAATTAGAGAATTGTCAACTGGCCGATCAGGCCTGTATTGACCACCAGATACCTGGATTGCTGCGCTTTCCTTGTCATGCGTGCCGGGGCCATGATGTACCTGTGGAGGACAATCATGTCCTCAGTGGCAAAGGAGCCCGCCCCGCATGACCTCGGAACACCCCACCATCGGCAGCCTTCTGCGCGGCCTGCGCACGCGCCGGGGATGGACGCTGAAGCAGATGAGCGAGCACTCGGGCATCCCGCTCTCGACCCTCTCCAAGGTCGAGCACGACCGCCTCACCCTGACCTACGACAAGCTGCTGCAGCTGAGCCAGCGCCTGAAGCTGCGCATGTCCGAGCTGTTCGCCGAACAAGGCGAAGCGCCCGAACCGGCGGTGACCGCGCGCCGCAGCATTGGCCGCATCGAGGACGCGGTCCAGGTCAACACGCCCAATTACGACTACTACTACCTGTGCCCGGAACTACGCCGCAAGCGCATGATTCCGGTACTGACGCGGGTGCGCGCCAAGAGTATCGAGGAGTTCGGCGCGCTGGTCCGGCACTCGGGCGAGGAGTACATCCACATCCTCGAGGGGCGCGTGGAAGTGCACACCGAGTTCTATGACCCGGTGGAACTGGGACCCGGACAGGGCGTGTATATCGACTCGAACATGGGTCATGCCTATATCGCGGCGCCCGGCTGCGAGGAAGCCTTGCTGCTGGGCGTGTGTTCGAGCGCCGATGAGCAGTTGCTGGAGTCGCTGATGAACCAGCAAGGCGCGATCTAAGGCACGCATTGGCGCCGGGCCGGCGGCGGACGCTGGCGTCCGCCGGACCCGGCGCGCTGGTCACGGTGCCGACGGACTGGTTTCGGCATCCGCTGCTCGCGGTGGCGTGGCGCCGCCGGGCGTGGCTACGACGCGGATGTCCTGGGGCGCGCTCAGCGCGATGCCCTCCTGCGCCAGGCGGCCCAGTAGCGCGAAGAACAGATCGCTGCGCACGCCATAGGCATCACGCGGGCTGCCGACGTACAGGAAGCTGTTGAAGTTGGCCTGGCCGTTGCTGATCGAGTCGATGAACACCGAAGGTGCCGGCGTCGGCAGCACCTTGGGGTGCTCGGCATAGAGCTGCAGCAGCAATTCGCGTACGTGGGCCATGTCTGCACCGAGCGGCACCGAGAACTGCAGTTGCGCGCGACCCAACGGGTTGGACAGGGTCATGTTGCGCACGCTCTTGGTGATCAGTTCCGAGTTGGGAACGATCAAGGTGGAGCGATCGCCGATCTGGATTTCGGTGGCACGCACGTTGATGCGCTTGATGTCGCCTTCCTGGTCGCCGAGGCGTACCCAGTCGCCCACGCGCACGGGGCGCTCGGCCATCAGGATCAGGCCGGAGATGAAGTTCTGGGTGATCGCCTGCAGGCCAAAACCAATGCCCACCGACAATGCGCTGGCCACCAGCGCCAGGTTTGCGGCGGTGATGCCGAGCGCGGCCAGCGTCCACAGGACCACCACCAGCATGCCGAGGTAGCGCACCACCGCGCTGACCGAGGCACGCGCGCCGACGTCCATTTCGGTCTTGGGCAGGTACGTCTGGTTGAGCCAGTGCTGGACGCCTTGCAGGATGGCCCAGCCGATCGCCGCGGTGGCCATCGCGCCGAACAACTCGGTCGGCGCGAAGCGCACGTTGCCGAGCTTCAGGCCGGTCGTCAGCGCTTCGAACAGGTTGTCGAACATCGACAGGTTCGAGCCATACGGCATCAGTAGCGCGGCGATGCCGGTGACCAGCAGGAACACCCGCAGCGCCGCCGAGACCAGTGCACCGGCCTGGGCCAGCAGGCTCGCGCGCACGCCGATGCCGATCAGGGCACGGCTGAGGCGGCTCTCGGGTTTGACCAGCCAGGTGCAGAGATCGTCGATGAAGGCCATCAGCAGCGCGACAGCGCCCCAGACCAGCGCGACCCAGATGATCTGGCGGGTGACGAACAGCGCGAAGTTCAGATACCCGAGCAACGCCGCCAGCAAGGCCAGGAGCACGGCGAAATAGCCAAGCAAGCGGGCCAGTGCGACGACGCCACCCCCGCGCGTGCTGAGGTTGCGCGCTGGTGGCTTGGCGGTGCTGGTGACGGCCTTGGGATCGGGATCGTGCGCCTGCTCGGCGGGCTTGGCCGGGTCGTGCTCCGTGCGCCGCAGCGAACGCGTCAAGGTGGCCAGGGCCGACAGGATCAGCGCGATATACAGCAATACGCTGAGGCCATCGAGGGCCTGCTCCAGCGCCGTGCTGGTGTCTGCGATGCGTAACACAGGCTCGACCAGGTAGCGTAGCCAGGCCAACCAGGCAGCGGCATAGCAATGCCACAGCAGGCGTTGGGCGGTGGCGTCATCAAGCGTGAACAGCCGCCAGGACGCCTGCCCGCGCGACATCAGCGCGGCGCTGAGTGCACCCAGGAAGGCGGCGACGTAGCTGATGCGGAGGAATGCCTCGGCCAGCGGCTGCAGGTTGTCGGGAATGGCGTCGATGGCGCGCAGCGCGCCGACCAGCAACGCAGCGGCCAGGCCGAGCGACATCGTGCCGACCACGAGCAGCCAGACGGCCAGGGCCGAGCGGCGCAGGCGACCGCCGGGCCCGCGCGAGGTGATCAGGTGGCGGCCCAGGCGGCGCAGGAAAATGCGCACGGGAAATGCCAGCAGCAGCGCCACGGCAAGCCCCGCGATCAGCGTGCCGTAGCCTTCGCGGGCGATGGCCGTGCGCAAGCGGCTGCTTGCGCCCTCGGCGAGCTTTTCCAGCGCCGCGATGTCGTCGGGTGCTTGCTTGGCCAGGTTCCGCCACAGTGCCGGCGACAGCGGCGAGGCGGCGCGGGTACTGAGCAGCTGGTTGAATTTTTGCGTGCGCACGCGTTCCAGGTTGCTGGCGGCCTGGCGCGCGTCCAGCGCCAACAGGTCGGCGCGTTTGCGGACATCGTCGAGCTTGGCCTGGCGCGTGGTGAGCTCGCGGCGCTGGCTGGCGATGTCTGGCGATTCGCGCGTGCCGTCGGTGGGCGCAGGGCCCAATTGTTCGAGCCGGGCCTTGGCGTCGGCCAGCGGTGCCTCGACCAGTTGCGCGGCCGCCTGGCCATCGCGTTGTACCGAGGCGAGCGACTCGCCGAGGGTGACGAAGTCGGTGGGCAGCTCGATGGTCGGCAAGCGCTTGTTGGCAGCGGCCAGGCGGTCTTCCGCAGCGTCGAGGAGCTTCTGCGCGTCGGCCAGGGGCGTTTCGGTCTGGGCCTGCGCCCAGGCCACGCCGGCAAAGGCGAGGCATGCGACGACGCAGAGGCACCAGAGCGCTTGCGAGAACACGGGAAACTTGCGGATTCGATGCACGGGAAACGGGCCAGATGGGACTGCGTGGTGCGCAAATAGTAAGCCAGCCGGCCGCGCTGTGAGTCCAAGTTGCCTCGACGCGCTCGCGCGTTGCGCGGTCAAAGCTGGCCTTCAGTATTTCAGGGCCAGCTCTTCTACGTGACTGCGCGCCGCAGCATAGATTTCCTGGAATTCCTCTTCGCTGTATTCGTCCGGCGCGTACACCGCGACCGGTTCCCACGCATGGTCGGTGGGCTGCGGCGTGCGCGGACCCGCACGCAGGGAGTAGGTGACGCCGTCGTGGTCCAGCAGTTCGGGGGCGTCTTCGCGCAGCGCCCGATGGTGACGATTTTCGCCCTGCAACAGGATGACCCGGATCATGTGCGCTGGCCGCTGTGTGTGGTGAGCCCATGGTAAACCAGAGCGGCCGGGGCGCCGATTGCCTGATCCCGCACCGCGGTGAGGAGTGACCCGAAAGCACGCGCTATGCCGATGGTGGGGCTGTGAGTGGCAGTGCAGGCTGTCGTCATGGAGCAGTCTGGGACAGTGGGGAAACCGAAGACGCGGCGTCTTTCCGCGGTGCATCAGTGGCTATTCCCACCGCTATGCATCTTGTGTGGCGAGGCGGGCGAGGACGGGCTGGACCTGTGCGCCGAATGCATTACGGCGTTGCCCTGGCTGGGCAATGCCTGCCCGGTGTGCGCATTGCCCCTGCCCACGGCCGAGGCGGACGTGCGCTGCGGGCGCTGTCATGGCGCGCGGTCGCCGCTGAAGCTGGTACATGCTGCGTTCCGCTACGAGTGGCCGGTGGACGGCCTGTTGCGACGTTT
>DATLJF010000269.1:0-13223 GCA_035539015.1 Stenotrophomonas sp.
TGCAGCACGCTCTGGGCGAACAGTGCCTGCGAACGATCGTCCTCGACGATGAGAATGCGGTACGGACTGTCGCCGGGGCGCAGCAGCGCTTCGTCGCCGTCGTGGGTTGCCGCCGGGGGGGCGGGATGCACGGGCGTGGTCGGTGCCGAAGGCGACTGCGTGGCGCGGGCAGGCGCGGCTGTTGCGTGGGTGTCAGTGACCGCCGGCGGCGTTGGCCGTGGCGTCGCGCCGGCCTCGCTCTGCGGGCGAACGCCGCCGATCTGTTCGGAGATGTCATCCCAGCGGCGCCAATAATCGGCCGGCGGTGTTTCAGCACGCGAGCCACGCGCGCGCCCGCGGGTGTCATCGCGTGCGGTGGATGCGGCCGGATGTCGAGCGACCATGGAGACTCCCCCTGTCAACGCCGCTGATTATGCGATGAAGTTCACGGCAGCGGGGAGCGTTCGGCCACCGGCCTGCCGGGGTCGCCCCGCAAGGGGGCAACCAGGCGCTTCATTCCACGCCACAAGGTCCGCCAGACCCACCACACCAGCAATGCGCCGAGCACGCTGGCGCTGACCACCACCAGCAGCGCCAGCCACGGATGCGCCAGGGCCAGGGCCAGGGTCGAGGCGACCACGGCGTCCTCGGCCACCGAGGCCACCCAGTTGCTGGCCGGCTCCGGCGAGGTATTGAGCAGCGCCCGCGAGCCGGACTTGAGGACATGGCTGGTCAGGGCCACGCCGGCGCCGGCCGCCAATGCGCCCGCGCCGAGCTGGCCATCGGGCGAGAAGGTCGCCGCCGCCAGGAACGCACCAGCCGGCACCCGGGCCAGGGTCTGCACCAGGTCCCAGACCGAATCCACGCCGGGGATCTTGTCGGCGAAGAACTCCGCCACCGCCAGGGCGCCGGAGGTGCCCAGCACCCACCACGACTCGGTGGCCTGCAACGCCGGTGGCAGGTCCACCCAGCCCAGCACGCCGGCCAGGCCGATACCGAAGACCGTCAGGTAGACGCGGATACCCGCCAGCCACGCCAGCAGGATGCCGATCACGAACAGATGCGCCTCGTTCATGGCTGCATGCTCACAGGGAACCAGGCGGCCACTATCGGCCAAGCGCTGCGCCGGTGCCAGCACGCTGCCGCAGCCGGTGACCTGCCCGAGGGCTGTCCATCTGGCACACTTCCGACATGAACCGACCCGTTCCCCGTATCCAGATCGTCCGCCACGGATCACCCGGCGGGCGGCGCTTTCCGCTCGCGTGGGTGATCGTGCTGGTCGTGGCCTGGCTGCTGTCGCTGGGCGCGGTGTGGCTGATCGCCAGCCGCCTGGCGGTGCCGCAACTGGGCCAGGCCCAGGCCGAATTGCGCACCAGCCAGCGCCAGACCGCCGAGCTGCAGCAGCAGATCCAGGGCCTGAAGCAGCGCCAGGTCAACCTGGCCGTTTCCGACCAGATCAGCCGCGCGGCCAATAACGAGGTCCAGGCTTCGCTGGCCGAGCGCGACGAGCAGATCGCCGCCCTGCGCGCCGACGTCGCCTTCTATGAACGCCTGGTGGGCGCCACCGGCCAGCGCAAGGGCTTGAATGCCCATTCCATCGAGTTCAGCCCCGAAGCTGGCGGCACCTGGGCCTATACCGCGGTGCTGACGCAGAATCTCAACCGCGGCGCGATCAGCGAAGGCCAGCTGCGCTTTGCCGTGGAGGGCGTGCGCAACGGCAAGCTGACCACGGTTAGCTGGAACGAGCTGCACCAGAAGGCCGACGCGCCGGGGCAGCCTTATTCGTTCAGGTACTTCCAGCAATTGAGCGGCAGCGTGATCCTGCCCAAGGATTTCACACCGCAACGTGTGCGAATCTCCCTCAGTGGCGCGGGGGCGCCCGTCAACCAGACATTCGATTGGAAAAGCGCCGGCGATCCCGGTGCGGGGGAGTAGCGATGTTCGGCAACAAATCCAACCGTGGTGACCAGACCGTGGTCGACACCCTGATTGGCCCGCAGGTGGTGATCCGGGGCGACCTGGTCTTCAGTGGCGGCCTGTATATCGAAGGCGCGATCCACGGCAAGGTCATTGCCGAGGACGGCAGCCCGGCGATGGTGACGCTGGCCGAGCAAGGCCGCATCGAGGGCGAAGTGCGCGCCCCGGTGGTCATCATCAACGGCACCCTGCAGGGCGATGTCCACGCTGCCGAGCGGGTGGAACTGGCGCCGAAGGCGCGGGTCCAGGGCAATGTCCACTACCAGGTGGTCGAAATGAGCGCTGGTGCCCAGCTCACCGGCCGCCTGATCCACGCCGCCGCGGCGGCTGCGGTGGCCCTGCCGGCCCCCAATGCAGAAGCGGCGACCAAGCCGGTCGCGCTGGCCGCGGTGAACGGCTGAACCGCTGAACGGCGCAGGCGCGGGGCGCGGCATCGAACGCTGCGTCCGGCGTATCGGCTTGAATCGGGGGCTTGCGGGCCCCATCCTGCGCGCATGACTACGCTTGTCTCTCTTCCGGGCGCCGCTGCCGCGCCGGACTACCAGTCGCTCGATCGGCCGCTGAACTTCACCCACGCCGCCGCGGCCAAAGTGCGCGAGCTGATCCAGGACGAAGGCAGTGCCGAGCTGGCGCTGCGCGTCTACATCCAGGGTGGCGGTTGTTCCGGGTTCCAGTACGGCTTCGAGTTCGACGAGAACCGCGCCGAAGACGACCTGGCCGTCGCCACCGATGGGGTGACCCTGCTGGTCGACCCGCTCAGCCTGCAGTACCTGATGGGCGCCGAGGTCGACTACACCGAAAGCCTGACCGGCGCGCAGTTCGTCATCCGCAATCCCAATGCCAAGACCACCTGCGGGTGTGGCAGCAGCTTCAGCGTTTGATCGCGGCGACAGGTAGATCAAAAGGCCGGCGCGATGCCGGCCTTTTTTGTGCGCGATCGCGGCAGCCACGGTTGCGGTAATCGCGGTTTGCCGGCACGCTTTGGCCGATGCCTGTACTCGCTACGCCCCTTTCCGGATTCGCCTTCATCCAGCAGCCGCTCGATCGCGCCGATGCCTTGCGTGACGACCACGAAGCGCTGAGCCGGCACTGGCCCGCTGCGCGCGTCCTGGTCCTGGATGCCGATGGCCAGGCCTACGCCGACGCACAAGGCCAGCCCACGCTGCTGACCGGGGCCGACCTCGGCGCCGGACCCGGCACCGCGATCTTTCTCGGTCTGGCCGGCGAACAGGCCTGGTTCTGCGTGGATGCCGCCGTGGTTGGCGCCGCCGAAGCGCCGACGCGCGTGGACCTGCGCCGCGCCGCGGCCGAATGGCCGGCAGCGCTTTCCACTGCCTTCGCCTATGCCCGCGGCATGTCGTACTGGCAGGCCCGCACCCGTTTTTGCGGCGTCTGCGGCGGCGCCATCGAATTTCGCCGCGGCGGCTTCGTCGGTCATTGTGCCCAGTGCGGCAACGACCACTATCCGCGCGTGGACCCGGCCGTCATCGTCGCCGTCAGCGATGGCGCGCGGCTGTTGCTTGGCCGCCAGGCCAGTTGGCCGGCACGCCGCTACTCGGTGATCGCCGGCTTCGTCGAACCGGGCGAATCGCTTGAACAGACTGTCGCGCGCGAAGTGCACGAAGAAACCCAGGTCCGCATCGATGCCTGCCAATACCTCGGCGCGCAGCCCTGGCCGTTCCCGGGTGCCTTGATGCTCGGCTTCCGCGCCAGTGCCGAGGGCGGCCAGCAACCGCAGGTAGATGGCGAACTGGAAGACGCGCGCTGGTTCACCCGCGAAGAAGTGGGCGCAGCCCTGGCGCGCGATGGTGCCGACGACGGCAACGGCTTGCTGCTGGCGCCTTCGATCTCGATTGCCCGTGCCCTGATCGAAGACTGGTATCACCGAGGCTGACGGCAGCCGCGGCTTGCCGCATCATCGCCGGGTAGCCGCGCCGGTCCGGCCGGTTCCAGGAGGCAATCGTCCATGTTCACCGCTCTGGTTGCCGTGATCGTCGCGCTCGCGCTGGGCCACGTTATCCCCGCGCAAGTCGCGCGGCTGCGCCATTTTGGCTGGTTCGCACGCTGGCTCGACTGGCTCGACGCGCAATCGCACGGCAGCGGCCTGTGGCACGGCCGCTATGGCCAGGTGCTGGCGTTGTTGCCGACCTTGCTGCCGGTGCTGTTGCTGCAATGGCTGCTGCACGGCAACTGGTATGGCCTGCCGGCATTGCTGTTCGGGGTTGCGGTGCTGGCCTGGACGTGGGGCCCGCGCGATCTCGACCGCGATGTCGAAGCGGTTATCGATGCCGATGACCCGGTGGCCCGCCGTGCAGCGGTCTCGCACTTGCAGGCGGCCGGCGGCAGCCTGCACGAAGATGCGCCGTCGCTGGTGGAGGCGGTCATTCTCAATGGCCTGCGGCGCTGGTTCGGCGTCCTGTTCTGGTTCCTGCTGCTGGGCCCGTTCGGCGCGGTGTTGTACCGCCTGCTGGTGCTGATGGTCGAGGGCCCTGCCGCGAACAAGCTGCCGCCGGCCAACGAGCGCGGTGCGCATACCCTGCTGGCGGCGCTGGAGTGGCCGGTGGCGCAGCTGATGGTGTTGTCGATTGCGCTGGTGGGCAACTTCGACACCGTGTTCCGCGCCTGGCGCGAAGCGCACGGCAATCGTTGGGCGCTGGAGCCGGCTTTTCTTGGCGCCGTCGCCCGCGCCAGCGTGCGCGCCGAACTGCGCGAAGAAGCGCATGACTACACCGACGCCGGTTTGACCCCGGTGTGGCGGCGCCTGCCGGAAGTGCGCGACGCCATGAGCCTGGTGTGGCGGGTGCTATTGCTGTGGTTGGTGGTGCTGGCGCTGCTGGTGATCGCCGGCTGGGTTGGCTGAAGCGCCGCGCAGTGTCGGCTCAGCCCGGCGCCAATGCCGTGAACGGAAACCACGGCAGGTTGCGTGCGATCCAGTAGGCCGGCAGCAACACCAGCCAGAAGTTCGGCCGCGACATCACCGATACCACCGGCGCAAACCAGCGCGCGCGCCAGCCGGCCTTCCACGCCACCAGGCCGGGCACCGTGGCCAGGCCAACGATCAATAGCGGATTCATCCGCAGGGCCGTGACCAGGTCCAGGTGCACCAGCGCGTGCAGCGCGCGTGTCATGCCGCAGCCCGGGCAATAAAAGCCGGTGAGTGTGCGGAACAGGCAGGGCAGGAACGGACTGCCCGCCACGTTCGGGTCGAAACGGTAGAGCAACCATGTGCCGGTGACGGCCGTGGGAACGGCCGCCACCATCAATAGCCAATGCCAGGTGCGCAGGGCACTCACGACATCTGTTGCATCTGGTGCGCGTAGTCCAGGTAGCTCTGCATGCCGCCGGTGGCGACAACCACGATATTGATGATCAGGCCGACGATGGCCAGCGCGGTGGTCACCCAGCACCAGATCTTGGCGTTTGCCGAAGCACGCTGCGCCCCGTCAAGGTCGCCTTGGGCCAGCAGCGAATTGACCTTGCTGGAGAAAACGATCGCCACGATCCCGGTGATCAGCGCCGGGCAGCACAGGCAGAAGCCGAGCACGGTCGAGATGATCGACCACGCCAGGTAATTGGGGATCGGCCGTGAGGCAGTCGGCGGGGTCGGCGGGAAAACGGGGGGTACTGCGCTCATGACAACTCCTTGGGTGGTGTGGCGAATTGGCAGGCACGCGGGCGCAGCGGACGCTGGCAGGCAGCTTCCGGTGCCTGCGCGGACATGGGCTTAGCGAGTAAGAGCATGCGATTCCCCTGAACGGCCTGCCGTGCATGCGCACCTTGGCGCGTGCACGCGGCCAAGGTTAATCCTTGTGACAGGCGCTTGGAAAGCACGGCGGTGGCGGCGAGGCCGGGCCAGGCGAGGCTCCGTCAGGCCAATTCGCCACGCAACGCGCGCACCTGCGCCTCCAGCGCCGGTGCATCCACGCCCCGCGGATCCAGCGGCGGCGCAGCGGCCACCTGGACATGGGCGCGGAAGCGGCGCGGCACCCGCATGCGCCCCAGGCGCGTGTCGCGCCGGCTCCACATGCTGCTCCACATTCCGCGCAGCGCCATCGGCACCACGGGCACCGGCCGGCGTTCGAGGATCTTCTCCACCCCGGACTTGAACGCGGCAATCTCGCCATCGCGGGTCAGCGCACCCTCCGGGAAGATGCATACCAGTTCGCCTTCGGCCAACGCGGCGTCGATCTCGTCGAACGCGCGCTGCATCAGCGCCGGATCCTCGCGTGCGCCGGCAATTGGAATGGCCTTGGCGGTGCGGAAGATCCAGCGCATCACCGGGATGTTGAAGATCTTGTAGTACATGACAAAGCGCACCGGCCGCGGCACCGTCGCCGCCAGGATCAGCGCGTCCATGTAGCTGACATGGTTACTGACGATCAACGCCGCGCCTTCGTCCGGCACGTTCTTCTCGATGCCGTGCAGCTCCAGCCGATACATCGAGCGCACCAGCAACCAGCTGAGGAAGCGCATCAGGAATTCGGGCACCAGGGTGAAGATCCAGATCGCCACCACGGTGTTGGCAATGGCCAGGGCCAGGAACACCTGCGGGATCGTCCAGCCCAGCCAGCGCTGCACGCCGATGCCGACCACCGCGGCCACCACGATGAACAGCGAGTTCTGGATATTGAGCCCGGCGATCACCCGCGATACTTCGGCGCGGGGCGTGCGGCTCTGGATCAGCGCGAACAGCGGCACCACGAAGAAGCCGGTGAACAGGCCGATGCCGACCAGGTCGAACATGATCCGCACGCTGCCGGCCTGCTGCACGAAGCCCATCACGTCCAGGCCCGCGGCCAACGCACGGCCCGGACGGGCGAAGTAGAGATCGAGCATGAAGGCGCTGATACCGAAGGCGCCCAGCGGCACCAGGCCGATCTCGACCGTGCGCCCGGACAGCTTCTCGCACAGCAGCGAGCCGGTGCCAGTGCCGATCGAGAACAGCGCCAGCGCGAACACGTACAGCTCCGGCCGCCCGCCCAGGTTGAGCTCGGCGTAACCGGGCAACTGCGCGGTGATCACCGTGCCGATGAACCAGAACCACGACACCCCGAGCACCGCATTGCGTACCGCTGGCACCCGGCGGGTGAGGCGCATGATCGCCAACGATTCGGGGATCGGGTTCCAGTTGATCTTCAGGTCCGGCGCGCCTGCCGCTACTTGCGGTACGCGCCGCGCCACCAGGTTGCCGGTGAGCGCCAGCGCGATCACCGCCACCGCCGCCACCGTGGTGCCGTGCGCGCCGGCCACGGTGAAGATCAGGCCACCGAAGATCATTCCGCACAGGATCGAGATCGACGTGCCCATCTCGACCAGGCCGTTGCCGCCGGTCAACTCCTCCGGCTTGAGCACCGACGGCAGGATCGAATATTTCACCGGGCCGAACAGCGTGGACTGCAGGCCGGTGCAGAACAGCGCCACCAGCAGCACCCCCATGTTCTGGGTGAGGAAGCCCACCGCCGCCAGCGACATCACCGCGATCTCCATGGTGGTGGTGATGACGATGAGCTTCTGCTTCTCCAGCTTCTCGGCAATCTGCCCGGCGATGGCCGAGAACAGGAAGTAGGGCAGGATGAACAAGGCCGGGGCCAGGTTGGTGTAGACCAGCCGCTGCGACTGCTCCACCGCCAGGTAGCCGAGCAGGCCGATGATGGCCTGGCGGTAGACGTTGTCATTGAAGGCGCCCAGCGCCTGCACGGCGAAAAAGGGCAGGAAGCGTCGCTGCTTCAACAGCGCGAACTGGCTGTGGCCTGACATGAAGACTCCTTGGCGGTCGCGCGCAGCCTAGCAGGCTGATACGCGGGACTGGAACCACGGCGGGAATCCTTTCTCCCGCGCCAGCAGAGGGCAGGGGCAAGAGCGCTCCTATACTGTGCGCCCCCGCGACGGAAGCCCCCATGTCCACTGCGACGACCTATCCCCGTATCAAGCACAGCCTGGTGCTGCTGATGGCCGTGGCCACCGGCCTGGCGGTGGCCAGCAACTACTACGCCCAGCCGCTGCTGCAGACCCTGGCGCAGACGTTCAACGTCGACGTGCGCAGCGCCGGCATGGTGGTGACGGTGGCGCAACTGGCCTACGCCGCTGGCCTGCTGTTGATCGTGCCACTGGGTGACCGCCTGGAGCGCCGTGGGCTCATCGTCAGCCTGTACGTGCTGTGCGCCATGGGCTTGCTGGTGAGCGCGGCATCGTCGAGCTTTTCGGTGCTGTTGCTGGGTACGTTGGTCACCGGACTGTGTTCGGTCTCGGCCCAGGTCCTGGTGCCGTATGCCGCCACTCTGGCTGCACCGCACGAACGCGGGCGCGTGGTCGGCACGGTGATGAGCGGCCTGCTGCTGGGCATCCTGCTGGCGCGCACGATCTCCGGGCTGCTGGCCGGTGCTGGCGGCTGGCACACCGTGTACTGGGTGGCAGCCGGCATGATGCTGGCGGTGGCTGTCTTGCTCTGGCGTGGCTTGCCGCGCCACGAGGGCAATCCCCATCTCGCCTATCCACACCTGATCACCTCGGTGCTGGCGCTGCTGCGCGACGAACCGGTGCTGCGTGCACGCGCCGTGCTCGGCGGGCTGATCTTCGCCGGCTTCAGCGTGTTCTGGACCACGCTCGCCTTCCTGCTCGCCGGCCCCGACTACGGCTACGGCACCAGCGTCATCGGCTTGTTCGGCTTGATCGGCGCGGCCGGTGCGCTGGCCGCCAATCTCGGCGGCAAGCTCTCTGATCGCGGCCACGGCACCCTGGCCAGCTGGGGCGGCCTGTTGATGCTGTTGTTGTCATGGGTGCTGCTGTGGGCCGCGCCGCATTCGCTGTGGTTGCTGGTGATCGGCGTGCTGCTGCTCGACGTCGCCGTGCAGGGCGTGCACGTCAACAACCAGAGCGTGATCTACCAGCTCGATGCTGCAGCCCGCAATCGCATCACTTCCGCCTACATGACCTGCTACTTCATCGGCGGCGCGCTGGGTTCGAGCCTCGGCACCCTGGCCTACGCGCATGCCGGCTGGCAGGGCGTGGTGGCGGTGGGCTTCGTGTTGTCGCTGCTGTCGTTGGCGTGGATGGCGATCACTGCGCGCAGCGTTCGCGCATGAGCGCGGCATTGCCAGCGCATTGCTACATGGTTGGGGGTTAGTAGAAATATCGAATGTGGCATTGCCAGTGGTTCTGTCAGCTTGTGGACCGCCGCGTTGGGCGGCGATTCGACAAGAGGTGCCACATGCGTGAATTGACTCCCGAAGAAATCGAACAGGTCAGCGGCGGCTACGTAGAGCAGTGTCCGACGCCGTTCTCCTGGAAGCTGAAGGCCGCCGTCGATACCTGGTTCCGCTCCTGGGAACGTGATTTCTGAATCCCCCCCGTGCACCGGAGGCGCCTCGGCATGAGGCGCTTCTTCGACGCCGGGCTCGCGCATGAAGGACAGTGGTTCGACCGGCTTGCTGACACGCGCGGCCTCCTTCAGTGGGCTGACGCTGTTGTCGCGCCTCACCGGCGTCGTTCGCGATGTCGTCATCGCCACGGTTTTCGGCGCTGGCGCGGCGACCGATGCCTTCGTGCTGGCCTTCCGCATTCCCAATTCGTTGCGACGGCTGTTCGCCGACGGCGCGCTATCGGCCGCCTTCATCCCCGCGCTGGTGCGCGAGCGCGAGCATGCCGATCCGCTGCGGATCGACAGCTTCGTCGCGCGCATGGCCGGCACCCTGGCCGTGGTGGTAATGCTGGTGGCCGGACTGGCGATGCTGCTGGCAACGCCGCTGGCCCTGCTGTTCGCACCCGGGTCTGCCCGCAGCCCCGCGCAGGTCGACCTGCTGGCGCAGCTGTTGCGCATCACCTTCCCGTTCCTGCCCTGCGTATCGCTGGCGGCATTGGCCGGGGCCGTGCTGATGAGCCACGGCCGCTATACCCGCTGGGCCTTGGCACCGGCCTTGTTGAACCTGTGCATGATCGCCGCCGCCCTGGCGCTGGCATCGCACCTGGCCGTGCCGATTACCGCGCTGGCCTGGGGCGTGCTGGCCGGCGGCCTGCTGCAGGTGGCCTGGCTATGGGCTGGCGTGGCCCGGATCGGCGTGCGCGTGCGGCCGGCGTGGGGCGCCTTCGATCCACGCGTGCGCGCGGTCTCCAGGGCCATGCTGCCGACCGTCGCCGGGGCCTCGGTGGCACAGCTCAACCTGGTGTTCGCCAGCGCCGTCGCCTCGATGCTGCATGCGGGCTCGCAGACCTGGTTGTTCCAGGCCGACCGCTTCCTCGAATTGCCGCTGGCGCTGCTCGGCGCCTCGATGGGGATCGTGCTGTTGCCGGCGCTGTCGCGCGAGTTCGCGCGCGACGACGGGCAGGCGGCGCGAACCCTGGCCTGGGCGCTGCGCGGTACCGTGCTGACCACGCTGCCGGCCACGACCGGGCTGTTGTTGCTGTCCGAACCGTTGATGACGACCTTCTTCCAGTACGGCCGCTATAGCGCCTTCGACGCGGCCATGTCTGCGCGTGCGCTTGCCCTGATGAGCCTGGGCCTGCCAGCCCTGGTTGCGATCAAGACCTTGTTGCCGGCCTACTACGCCCGCGGCGATCTCGCCTCGCCGGTACGCATGGCCGGGGTCTCGTTGCTATTCAATGCAGTGGCCAGTGTCCTGCTGCTGATGCTGATGCTGGCGCTCGCTCTCGCGCCGGGTGCCGGTGCCGATTTGCCGGCCTGGCACGTACGCCTGGCCGCGCTGCCCGGCTTGCACGCACTGCTGGCACTGGCCAGCGCCATGGCCAACACCTGCAACGCCTTCCTGCTCTGGCGCGGGTTGCGCCGTGCCGGTGTGCTGGACGTGCGCGTGCATGATCGGCGGCAACTGGCGCGCGTCGGCGTTGCCTGCGCACTCATGGCGGCCGTGTTGGTGCCGCTGCGGGACTGCCTGGATTTCGGCGCCCTGGGGGTGGCAGGGCGCGTGGGTGCGCTATTGGCGCTGGTCGGAACCGGCGGGTTGACCTTCCTGCTGGCCTGGCGCTTGCTCGGTGGGCGGCTGTCCAGCCTGGGCAATCCGCCCCGTTGATACGCCGGCACCGGCGCCGTTTTCGGCGCCACCGCGGACCGGCGTACTGACCACTTCCTGCGCCGCCGCCCGCAGCCGCGGCAACAGCCGCAACACCAGCGCCAACTGGGTGCGCAACAGGCGTTGCTTGGGCGCGGCGTCGTCGGCGATCTCGTCCAATGCCGCGGCCATCGTCGCCTCGCCTTGCTCATCGACTGGAGGCAGTGGTTGCCGCTGCGCCAGGCGCGCGGCGATGGTGTTCAGCGCCTCCTGCAGGTACTGGCCCGCCTCGCGCGTGGTGGCATCGAGGTCCAGGCGTTCGCGGTGCGCACCCAGGGCGGACAGATAGCCGAGCAAGACATTGGACAGCGCCAGGAAGCGGAAGCCGGCATCGAGGTTGCGGCGCACGTAGCCCGGTTCGCGCACCATGTTCGATAGCGCCGCCGACAGCGCGGCGTCGGCGTTGTGCATGTCGCGCCGCGCGATCCGGTAGGGCAGGTCGTCGCGCTGGCCCTGCTCGTATTGGGTCAGCACCTGGTCCAGGTAGCGGCCGGCGCTGGCCAGCACGTTGGCGATCACCGCATGCAGCCGCCGGCCCTGCCAGTCGGGCAGGATGAGGAACGAAGCCAGCGCGGCAATCACGCAGCCGACCACGGTGTCGATCAGCCGCGGCCACAGCAGTACGAAACCATTGCCGAGCAGGTTGAAGCACAGCAGCGCCATCACCGTGATCGCCGCGGTGGCCAACAGGTAACGGTCGGTGCGGGTGACGAAGAACACCAGCGCCGCCAGCAGTGCCAGCAGCAGTTGCACTTCCACCCCGGTGAACAGCTGCATCAGCGCCCAGGTCACGCCCAGCCCGACCAGCGTGCCGGCGATGCGCTGCACCAGCCGCAGGCGCGTGGCGCCGTAGTTCGGGCGGCAGACGAAAGCGGTGGTCAGCAGGATCCAGAAACCGTGGTGCGCATGCATCAACCGCATGGCCGCATACCCGGCCAGCAGCGCCACCGCCATGCGCACGCCGTGGCGGAACAGCACCGAACCGGGGGTGAGTTGCTGCAACAGGCGCCGGCCCATTTCACGCAAGGTGTGCGGGGAAGAATCACGCAGCCGCGTATCGATGCCGTCCAGCGGCGTATCGGACAACGACGATTCGGAAAGCCGCTGTTCGATGCCATGCAGGTTGCTCGACAACAGCTCCAGCGAGCCCAGTAGCCGCGCCTGTTGCGGGTCGGCACGCGCATGCAGGAAATCCAGCGACTGCCGCAGATCATCGGTGGCCTGGCGGCTGCGCTCGCCGTAGACGAAAGGCTGGCGCAAGCGCAGCGCCTCGCCGAGCGCGGCACAGGCCGTGCCCTGCAGCGACAACAGGCGCTGGCAGCGGTACAGCACGTCGCTATGGAAGAACGCCTCGGTCAATGCATCGTAGGGGTAGTGCGAGGAACTGGCGCGCTCGTGGAAATCCTGCGCCAGGTAATACAGGCGGAAATACAGCCCCGATTGCACGCCGGGCCGACCCGAGCGGCCGAAGCGGCTGAGGATCGCGCCCTTGGCGGCATTGAGTGCGCCCACCACCTTGGCATTCTGCTCGGCCAGGGCCAGCCGGCGTGCATGCAGGTCGTCGCCGCGCACCGGCTCGAACAGATCGGCCTTGCGCCGGAGGTATTCGCCCAGCACCGCGAACAGCTGCGCCAGGCGCTCGCGCACCGGGCGGTTGGCGAACAGCGCCGCCCACAGGATCGACAACAGGCCGTACCAGGCCGCGCCGAGCAGCAACAACACGCTGCCCTGCCAACCCATGGCCGGATCGCCGCCGGCCGCCTGGTGCTGGTCCAGGCCGATCATGGTGTAGATCGACAGCGCCACGGTGGCCTGGGCGATCGAGGCATAGCGCTCGCCCAACGCGCCGAGCAGGGTCAGGGCGAAGGTCGAGACCGCCAGTGCGATCACGAATGCCCACGGATGCGGGAACAGCCATACCACCGCGGCCGACGCGGCGGCGAAACACAGCAGCGACAGCAGCACCGACTTGGCTCGGCCCAGCCAGTTGTCGTCGGTCTCGGCGATGGCGCTGGCGATGATGCCAAGAAAGATCGCCGGCAACGCCGCCAGCTGGCCGCCATACCAGCAACTGGCCATCGCCACGCCCAGCGCGATCAACACCCGCAGGCCATAGCTGGCCTTTTCGTGGGCCCAGAGGCGGCCCAGGCGGGATTCGATCGTGGGTTTGCTCACCGGGGCATTATGGCCACGGTTGCGTGATCG
>DATLJF010000270.1:0-4168 GCA_035539015.1 Stenotrophomonas sp.
GTGGCGATGCGGGCGTCATGCACCCGCAGGTGCTGGCTGCGCAGCACTTGCGCCACATCGGCCAGCAGGCCCGGGCGGTCGGGCGCGACCAGGCTCAGGCGGGTGCGACGGCCGCCGGCGCTGTCGTTGAAATCGATGCGCGGGGCGAAGCGGAAATGCCGCAACTGCCGCGGCACGACGCGCCGCGACGGCCGCAGCCGCTGCAGGTCGCCGGCCAGCGCCTCGCGCAGGGCGGCGGCGAGATGGTCGGGCTCGCCATCGGCAAAACTGTCGGCAGGCAATACCTCGAAGGTGTCGAAGATCGCCGCGTTCGGCGCATCCAGCACGCGTGCACGGTGGATGCCGTAGCCCTTGCGATCGAGCGTCATCACGATCGCCGCGAACAGGCCGTCGCGGTCAGGCGAGTACACGAATACTTCCAGGGCGTCGTTATCCGGGGCGGCGCGACGGGCCTTCACCAGGGTGCCGCCGATCTCCACCTCGGTCAGCGAGGTCGCCTGCCAGGCCAGTTGCTCGGGGCGGAAGCGCAGGAAGCTTTCGTCGGGCATGCCGGCGAACTGGCGGTCGATGGTGGCATCGTCCAGGCCCTGCACGTGCAACAGCGCGCGGGTGGACTGGCGCGCTTCGCGCAGCCGGTCCTCGCGCGGCGCCGGGTGCTCCAGGCCTTCGCGCAGCGCGCGGCGGCCGGCGAAATAGAGGTCGGCCAGCAGGCGGTCCTTCCAGGCGTTCCACAGCTTGGGACTGGTGCCGGCGATGTCGGCGCAGGTCAGCAGGTACAAATAGTCCAGGCGTTCGCGGCTACCGACGACGCTGGCGAAGCGATGGATCACCTCCGGGTCGGAGATGTCCTGCTTTTGCGCGGTGACGGACATGCGCAGATGCTGCTCGACCAGCCAGGCGACCAGGTCGGTGTCGCCTTCGCTGAGCTGGTGCGCCTGGCAGAACGCGCGTGCATCGACCGCGCCGAGTTCGGAATGGTCGCCGCCGCGGCCCTTGGCAATATCGTGGAACAGGCCGGCCAGCAGCAGCAATTCGGGCTTGCGCAAGCGCGGCCAGACTTCATGCGCGATGGCGAAGCGTTCGTCGGCGCGGCCACTGGCGAACAGGGCGATGTTCCGCAACACCATCAAGGTGTGCTGGTCCACGGTGTAGACATGGAACAGATCGAACTGCATGCGCCCGGACACCTGGGCGAAGGCGGGAATCCACTGCCCGAGCACGCCGAGGCGGGCCATCCGCGACAAAGTCTCGACCGCGCGCGGACCGCGCAGCAGGCCGAGGAAGCGTTCGCGCGCCAGGGCCGATGCCTGTTCGTAGGCGGGCAGCTTGGGCAGGCATTCGGCCAGCGCGCGTGCGGTGAGCGAATGCAGGCCGCGCACTTCGCGGTGCGCCGCCCAACGCGCAAACAGCGCGAACACCTGCAGCACATCGCCCGCGGGCCAGCGCGGGTCGTCGGCGGCCAGGTAGCCGCGGCGCAGCGAGAAACCCTCGCCCAGCGCTTCGGGCACGGCTTCGCCATCGAACTGTTCTTCGAAGCGTTGCAGCAGGCGGTCGCTGATCCGCCGCACCAGGCCAGCGCTGCGGTAGAACCGCTGCATCATCTTTTCCACGCCCAGGCTCTCGGGGTCGTCCGCATAGCCCAGGCGCTGCGCCAGCGCCTTCTGGTAGTCGAAGCGCAGGCGTTCCTCGGGCCGGTTCGCGACCAGGTGCAGGCCATAGCGCAGGCGCGCCAGTTCGCGGCGTTCGCGGCGTAACGCAGCGGCTTCGTCCTGGCCGAGATGGCCCAGGCCGACCAGCGCGTCGAGGTTGTGCACGCCGAAGGCGCGCAATGCCATCCAACCCAGGGTATGCAGGTCACGCAGGCCGCCGGGGCCGTCCTTGAGATCGGGCTCAAGGTTATCGGCGGTATCGCCGAAACGCTGGTGACGCGCCAGCAGTTCTTCGCGCTTGGCAATGAAATACTCGCGCGGCGGCCACAACCGTGCCGGCGCGATGGCGTCACCAAGCGCAGCCACGGCAGCGGCATCGGCCACCACCGGGCGTGATTCGATCAACGCCGTCAGTACTGTCTGGTCGGCGCCGGCCACGGTGCATTGGGCCGGCGAACGTACCGCGTGGCTCACCGCCAGCCCGGCGTCCCAGAGCAGCGCGAACAGCCGCGCGATGGCGCCTTCCTGCGCTTGCTGGGCCTGCGGCTCGCCGAGCACCAGCACGTCGATGTCCGAGCGCGGGAACAATTCGCCACGGCCGTAGCCGCCGACCGCATGCAGGGACAGGCCCGCGCCCGCCGGGACGCAGCGGCGCCAGGCTTCGCGGATCAACTGATCGACCGCGCGCGCGCGCAGGGCGACCAACCGGTCGATATCGTCGCCCTGGTCGAAGCGCCGGCCCAGCCGCGCATCGCCCTGGGCCAGCAGTTGCCGTGCCTGCGCCGCCCACTCGCCATCGCCGGTCATGCCGGCGTCGGCAGCAGTGGCGTCAGGCAGGCTGCTCACGCCTGGCCGGGGTCGTTGGGCGACAGGGTCAGCACGTCCACGCCGTCTTCGGTGACGGCCACCATGTGTTCCCACTGCGCCGACAACTTGCGGTCCTTGGTCACCACCGTCCAGCCATCGGGCAGGACCTTGGCGTAGCGGGTGCCCTCGTTGATCATCGGCTCGATGGTGAAGGTCATGCCCGGCTTGAGCACCAGGCCTTCGCCGGGGCGCCCGTAGTGCAGCACCTGCGGCTCGTCGTGGTAGACCTTGCCGATGCCGTGGCCGCAATACTCGCGCACCACGGTGAAGCGCTCGCCTTCGGCATATTGCTGGATGGCGTGGCCGACATCGCCCAGGGTGGCGCCGGGCTTGACGGCACGGATGCCGCGCCACATCGCTTCCTTGGTCGCCTCGACCAGGCGCTTGGCCATCACCGACGGGTTGCCGACGTAATACATGCGGCTGGTGTCACCGTGCCAGCCGTCCTTGATGACGGTGACGTCGATATTGACGATGTCGCCCTCCTTCAGGACCTTGGCCTCGCTCGGGATGCCATGGCAGATGACATTGTTCACCGAGGTGCACACGGTCTTGGGGAAGCCGCGGTAACCGACGTTGGCCGGGATCGCCTGCTGCACGTTGATGATGTGATCGTGGCAGATACGGTCCAGCTCGGCGGTGGTGACACCGGGCTTGACGTGGGGAGTGATGATGTCGAGCACTTCGGCGGCCAGGCGGCCGGCCACCCGCATCAGCTCGATTTCCTGCGGGGTTTTGAGGTTCACGGTCATGCCGCGATTATCGCCGATCCGGCCGGGAATCTGAACGCGGTCGCGGCAGCTGGCCTGCCGCCGCGGCCCCGGCGCAGATTTGCCCCGGGCGCCCGGGCCGGGTATGATTCGCCGGTTCGCCTGCCCGGCGGACCGTCCACGACGCACGTCAGCGCCGAATCCACACCTGCCGCCACCATCCGTGCCGGGGTGCCCCGCAAGGGGTTCGACACGGAGCGACAGGGAAGCCCAACCCCGGAACCTTCCGCCACCTGGCGGGCCGCTCCTCATTCATTCGCGGCCGGTTCCCCCCTCAGGAGTAATGCAATGCCCCAGGTCACCATGCGCCAGATGCTCGAAGCCGGCGTCCACTTCGGTCACCAGACCCGTTACTGGAACCCGAAGATGGCCCCGTATATCTTCGGCGCCCGCGGCAAGATCCACATCATCAACCTCGAGAAGACCGTTCCGCTGTTCAACGACGCGATGAACTTCCTCTCGAGCATCGCGCAGAAGCGCGGCACCATCCTGTTCCTCGGCACCAAGCGCAGCGCGCGTGATTCGATCAAGGAAGAGGCCGAGCGTTGCGGCATGCCGTACATGACCCAGCGCTGGCTGGGCGGCACCCTGACCAACTTCCGCACCGTCAAGCAGTCGGTTTCGCGCTTGAAGGAGCTGGAATCGGCTGAGACCGACGGCACCTTCGAGAAGCTGGTCAAGCACGAAGTGCTCGGCCTGCGCCGCGAGCGCGACAAGCTGGACGCCTCGCTCGGTGGCATCAAGGAAATGAACCGCCTGCCGGACGCGCTGTTCGTCATCGACATCGGCCATGAAGACATCGCCATCAAGGAAGCCAAGAAGCTCGGCATCCCGGTGATCGCGGTGGTCGATACCAACTACGACCCGGCCCTGGTCGACTAC
>DATLJF010000271.1:0-19015 GCA_035539015.1 Stenotrophomonas sp.
GTTCGGCGCCGCGCGAACGCGTGCCATCCACCGCGAAGTACGCCTGGGTCATGCCATCGGGCAGGTAATTGCCGACATCGGCCTCGGCGACGTTGTCCTGCTTGGTGTCGAACAACACCAGCGAGGAATTCAGGCGGCCATCGAGGTGCCGGCCCTTGATGCCGATCTCGTAGCTGCTGCCGACGACGGGGTCGAGAAAGCTGCCCGTGGCGGTGCGCTCGTCCTGCGGGTTGAAGATCTCGGTGTAGCTGGCAAACACCGACCAGGTCGGGTCGATGGCGTAGATCAAGCCGGCATACGGCACGGTCTCGTTGTGCTCATGCCGGAACACCCCGCTGTAGACATCGTCGGTGTCGTTCTTCCAGCGGCTGTAGCGGGCGCCGGCGATCAACTTCAGCGAATCGGCCAGGCTCAAGCGCGCAGCAGCGTATAGCCCGGACTGGTCGGTGCGGATGTCGGTGACGCGGTCGGCCTGGTCGGCGAACACCGGGCGCGGGTAGCTGCCGTTCCATTGCAGGAAGTTGCCGACCGCGGCGATATCGTCGTAGGCGTGTTCGTCGGTGGTCTTCTTGTAGCGTGATCCCGTGGCGCCGACGACCAGCTCATGCTCGCGGCCCCCCAGCTGGAACGGGCCGCTGGCGTAGACATCGAGGTTGTCCTGGCGGCCGGCATCGCGGCCGAGGTAGGCATACGGGTCCAGGCCTTCGCCGGTCTGCCGGTTCGGGAACCCGTAGACATAGAACAGCGCCTGGTCGGCATCGGTCTGGCGATGGCTGGCCAGCGCGCGCAGTTGCCAGCCGTTGCCGAAGCGATGGGTCAGGTCCACGAACGCGGTCTGGGTCTTGTTGTTCCAGTAGGTCCAGTCGGTGGAGGTATTGAAGCTGCGCGGCCAGGTGATGAAGCCGCCGTCGTCGTAGAACACCGGGTAGGAACCCCAGGTGACGCTTTCCGGGTTGGTTTCCTGGTAGTCGTAGCCCACGCTCAGGCTGGTCGCCTCGCCCAGGTCGGCATCGATGACCCCATAGGCGACCTTCTTTTCGTTGCTGTAGCGGTCCAGGTAGGAATCGCCCTGCTCGTAGGCGGCGACGAAGCGCCCGCGCACGCTGCCATCGCGGTTGAGCGGCGCCGAGAGGTCGGCGGTGCCGCGATAGGTGTTCCAGGAACCGACGCTCAACGAGAAGTCGCCGCTGAACTCGCGCGCATTGGCGTGCTTGCGGATGAAGTTGATAGAGGCCGAAGGGCTGCCCGCGCCGGAGAGCAGGCCGGTGGCGCCGCGCAGGATCTCGATGCGGTCGTAGATGGCCGTGTCCAGGCTGGCATCGGCCGAACTGCTGTTGAGGCTGGAGGCGATCGGCACGCCGTCGTAGGACATGTTCTCGACCTGGAAGCCGCGCGCGTAGAACACGACCCGCTCGGTATCGTAGGCGCTGGAGAAGACGCCAGTGACGTTGTCGAGCACATCGCGCACCGATTGCAGGTTCTGGTCCTCGATCCGCTGCTGCGTCACCACCGTCAGCGATTGCGGGGTGTCCTGCGGGCTCAGCGACAGGCGCGTGGCCGCGGCGGTCTGCTCCACGGTGTAGGAAGTGGTGCGCTCGCCGGTGACGCGCACCGCATCGAGGGTCTTGGCATCGCGCGTTGGCTCGGCGGCGTTGCTGCCGCCGTCCGGAGCCTGCTGCGCGGCGGCCTGCAGGGCGGCCGACAGGCCGAGCGAAAGCAAACAGATCTGCACGGCGCGCTGGCGCCGACGACGGTTGTCCATGTACTAGTCCCAAGGTGTGGATGCGGCCGGCGGGCGTCCGCATGGAAGATCACGACCCTTGGCTGGCACGGGGCTGGCGCGTCGTTGGCGCCATTGTAAATGATGCCGGTTCGCGCTTGCGCCCCTTGCGACGAACTGGCAGGCCTTGCGGCAGACCGGTCACGGCGGGCGTCATTGCGCTGCCATGGCGTTTGGCCATGATGAATGATCGGAGCACACGCTCCCCGGCGTCTGACCTTTCTTCGACACCCGTGCCGCCAGGATAGCCCGGTACCCCCGCGAGCCCCACAGCCCCATGTCCCCGAGCGCACGCCAGCGAAGCCTCACCAGCCTGGTCCAGGATGTCGGCCAGGCCTACCTGCGTCGCCTGCTGCCGCCAGCCTGGCTGGCACTGGCGATCCTCGCTGCGGCCTGCACCTGGATCGCGCTCAGCGCGCACGACCTGATCGCGGTGTCGGCCCTGGCGATCGCACTGAGCGGCCTGCTGGTGAACTGGCCACGGCGCGCCCAGCGCCGCTGGCCGCTGTGGCGCACCCTGGCACTGGCCCTGGCCGCCTCGCTCGAAGCGGTGCCGGGCTGGGCGCACCACGAACTGCTGCGCGGCAGCTTGTTCGCCATCGCCACGGCCTCCACCCTGCACGCGCTGGTCCACCTGGCCGGCTCGGTGCGCCTGTCGCAGCGCCTGCAGCGCTCGGCGCGTTCACTGGACGAAGCCAGCCTGCTGGCGGCGCTGCCGGCCGAAGCGCGCGAAGATGCGCGCCGCTGGTGCGCTGGCGATGACAGCAAGTCGAAGGAGCTGTCGTTGGTGGTGAATCTGGTTGCGTTGTGGGCGGCGCTGTCGGCCGTGGGTGGGGCTGAGGTCGCGCAGCGGCGTTCTGCGCGGCTGTAGAGTTTTACAAGCGAAACAAGCGAAGGATGGCTAGCGGCATTCGGGGCAAGGGTTTCAGTGGGGCGCGCTACCTCAGTTGCACGCAGCCTTGCGAATGATGCCGTCGCCACGGCCGGGGAAAGGAATAGCCGATATCACGGCGATGGCGTCAGACAGGACGTCTTCCCGACACCGCAAAGCCCCTCCCCGCCGGAACGGGCCCCAAGCCTCAAGCCGAACCACCAACCACCCACCGAAGACATAAAAAAACCTCGCCGAAGCGAGGTTTTTCTTTCACCGAGCCCGCAAAACCTCAGGCGAACGGATCCTGCAACACCATCGTGTGGTCGCGGTCCGGGCCCGTGCTGACGATCGAGATCGGGCAGCCGGCCAGTTCCTCCAGCGCACGCAGATAGGCGCGGGCCGCCGGCGGCAGCTTGTCCCACTCGGTGATGCCGTGAGTGTTCTCGCTCCAGCCCGGGAATTCCAGGTACACCGGCGTGCACTCTTCCCAGCCCTGCGCGTCCAGCGGCGCGTACTCTGTGCGCTTGCCACGGTACTCATAGGCAATGCAGATCTTGAGCTTCTCCATGCCATCGAGCACGTCGAGCTTGGTGATGCACAGGCCGCTGATACCGTTGATCGCCACCGCACGCTTCAACGCAACGATGTCCATCCAGCCGCAACGGCGCGGACGGCCGGTGGAGGCGCCGTACTCGGCACCGCGGTCGCGGATGCCCTGGCCGACTTCATCGTCCAGCTCGGTCGGGAACGGACCACCACCGACGCGGGTGGCATAGGCCTTGGCGATGCCGAGCACGTAGTCGATCGACTGCGCGCCCACGCCGGTACCGGCCAACGCGCCGCCGACGGTGGTGTTGGAACTGGTGACGTAGGGATAGGTGCCGTGGTCGATGTCCAGCAGCGCACCCTGCGCGCCTTCGAACAGCACGCGCTTGCCCTGCTTGCGCAGGTCGTGGAGGATCCCGGCGACGTCGGACTTCATCGGCTCGACGTATTCGCCGAAAGCCAGCGCCTCGTCATAGGTCTTCTGGAAGTCGACCGCGTCGGTGTTCAGATATTTGGTCAGGACGAAGTTGTGGTAGTCCAGCGCGGTGCGCAGGAGCTCCTCCAACTGCGGCGGGTAATGCAGGTCGGCGATACGGATACCGCGACGGGCCACCTTGTCCTCGTAGGCCGGGCCGATACCGCGGCCAGTGGTGCCGATGGCCTTGCCGCCTGCAGCCTTCTCGCGCGCCTGGTCCAGGGCAATGTGGTACGGCATGATCAGCGGCGCGGCCGGCGAGATCTTCAGGCGCGAACGCACCTCGACGCCGGACGTCTCCAGCTCTTCGATTTCCTTCTTCAGCGCGGCCGGCGAGATCACCACGCCATTGCCGATCAGGCACAGCGCATCGGCGCGCAGGATGCCGGACGGGATCAGGTGCAGCACCGTCTTCTTGCCGTTGATGACCAGCGTGTGGCCGGCATTGTGGCCGCCCTGGAAACGCACGACGGCGCCGATTTCCTCGGTGAGCAGATCGACGATCTTGCCTTTGCCTTCATCGCCCCACTGGGCGCCGAGCACGACAACTGACTGACCCATGACGGGTAACTCCTTTGCGGGCGGCCATCGGGGCCGCTTGATGGATTGATCGCGTCGTCGCCTGCACTGCCTTGTGGCGCCGCCAGCGGGGCGGCACCGGCGGATGCCGGCCCAGACACGGAAAAAGCCGAACGGGATGTCCTGTGAGAACGACCCGGCCGGCTTTTAGGAATTATCCGGGTTTCCGGTGACCGCCACCACCCCCGTCTCGTTCAGGCTTGTCCAGGGCCGCCGCCAATGAAAAGGCCGCCCGAAGGCGGCCTCGAAGGCTGCGGCGCCCGGCGCCTCAGCGATCACCCTTGAAGTACTGCAGGAACGGGTCGTTCTTGTCCAGCACGATCACCCCGTTGCCGTCGGCCATCGATTCGCGATACGCCTCCAGGCTGCGGTAGAACGCAAAGAAGTTGGGGTCGGCCGACGCCGCCTTGCCGAAGATCCGCGCCGCCTCCGCATCGCCCTCGCCGCGCAGCTTCTGCGCATCGCGCTCGGCGTCGGCCACGATCACCGTGCTCTCGCGGTCGGCTTGTGCACGAATGCTCAGCGACTGCTCCTCGCCCTCGGCGCGCAGCTTGCTCGCCTCCTGCTTGCGTTGCGCACGCATGCGCTCGTAGACATCGTTGATGATCTGGCTGTCGGCCGGCAGGTCGATCTGCTTGATCCGCAGGTCGGTGATCTGCATGCCCAGGCCCTTGATCGCGGTATTGATGCCGGCCAGCTGCCCGGCGATCAGCTCGCTGCGATCGCCCGACACCAGTTGCTGCAAGGTGCGCGAGTTGATCTGGTTGCGCAGCGAGTCGGTGATGATCGGCGCCAGCCGCGACTCGGCCACGGTTTCTTCACCGCCCGTGGCGCGGTAGAAGTCGGCGACATTGGAGATGTAACCGATGGCGAAGAAGTCGACGCTGACGTCCTTCTGCTCGGCGGTGAAGTACCGCGCCGCGGCGGTGTTGAGCACCTTGAAGCGGCGATCGAAGACCCGTGCGGTCTCCACCACCGGGATCTTGAAGTGCAGGCCCGGCTTGAGGTCCGAGCGGACCACGCGACCGAGGTTCAGGACCATGCCGGTCTGGTCCTCGCGCACCACGAAGGTCGAGCCGAACAGGGCGAGCAGGATGATCGCCGCCAGGGCGATCCAGAGGGATTGTTTCATCGTTCACTCCCCTCGCGGCCGGTCGGGCGCGCGGTGCGGTCCGGGTTGCGGATGCTTTCGGCACTGCTGGACGCGTTGCCGCTGTCGCTGTCCTGCGACAGCACGCTCGGCAGCGACATCGTCGGCAGTTGCGCCGGACTCGGGCGGCTGGCCGCATCGGCCATCGGCACGTAGATCAGCTGGCGGCCATCGCCGCCGACCACCTTGCGGTTCTGCGACAGCACCTGCTCCATGGTTTCCAGCCACAGGCGCTTGCGCGTGACTTCCGGGGCGCCGGCGTACTGGGCCTGCAACAGGGCAAAGCGCTCGGCATCACCCTGCGCCTTGGCAATCAGCGCTTCCTTGTAGCCTTCGGCCACGGTGCGGGTGCTGGCGGCGCGACCACGCGCTTCCGGCACCACCTTGGCGGCGTAGGCCTGGGCTTCGTTGATCAGGCGCTCGCGCACCTGCTGGGCACCGTTGACCTCGTCGAACGCCGGCTTCACCTCATCCGGCGGACGTGCGTTGGGCAGGGTCAGGCCGGTGACCACCAGGCCGGTGTTGTAGTTGGTGAGCGCGGCCTGCAGGCGCTCGCGCGAAGCGGTGGCCAGCGGCCCACGGTTGTTGAGCACCGAGTTGAGGTCCGAACGGCCGACCTGCTCGCGCACCGCACTCTGCGCAGCCTGCTGCAGCACCTGGTCGGCGTCGACGGTGCCGAACTTGTACGCGCGCGGGTCATCCACGCGGTACTGCACGTTGAGCTCGACGTTGACGATGTTCTCGTCGCGGGTCAGCACCGGCACCTGGTTGCTGAAAGTCTTGATCTCGGTCGCATTGACCTTGATCACGGTCTCGATCGGCCAGGGCAGCTTGAAGTTCGGGCCGGGCTGCAGCACGCGCGAATACTGGCCGAAGCGCAGCACCACGCCACGCTCCTGCTCGCGGATCAGCTGGAAGCTGGAGAACAGCAACAGCAGCACGACCGCGCCCACTACCCAGCGCCACACGCCACCGTCGAAGATCTCCCGGAACTGGCCGGGCAGATTGCCCCAACCACCACCGCCGCCATTGCCGCCGGTCGGCTTCCATCCGCCGCGACGGTTCTCATCCGGGCCGTCGGGCCCCTTGCTGCCGGGTGTATTCCAGGCCATGCACGCTCCATCTGTGGGGCCGGATGCGGTTGGCATCCGTAAAACCCCGATTTGGGTTCGGTGTCCCGATTCTACAAGAACCGACCCAGCCACCCACGGCCGGCGTTATCGTGCCGTTTCCCCCGTTCACCGACGAGCGCCCCATGTCCGTGCCCGCGCAGTTCACCGCCTTCCGCATCCACGACGACCACGCCGGCTCCCGCGGCAGCCTGGAATCGATAGGCCTGGCGCAATTGGCCCCGGGCGAAGTGGTGATCCGCACCGCCTGGTCCTCGGTGAACTACAAGGACGCCCTGGCCGGCACCGGCAAGGGCCGGATCCTGCGTCACTTCCCGCTAGTGGGCGGGATCGACGTGGCCGGGCACGTGGTCGCCTCGACCGACCCGGCCTACCGCGAAGGCGACGCCGTGCTGGCCACCGGCTGCGGCCTGAGCGAGACCCGCGATGGCGGCTACGCCCAATATGCACGGCTCGAATCGCGCGCGGTCATCGCGCTGCCGGCGAGCCTGTCGCTGCGCGAGGCCATGGTGATTGGCACGGCCGGCTACACCGCCGCCCTGGCCCTGCTGCGCCTGCGCGAGAACCGCCAGCAGCCGTCGATGGGCCCATTGGTCGTCACCGGCGCCAGCGGCGGCGTCGGCATGCTGGCATTGGACATCTTCAGCCGTGCCGGCTTCGAGGTCCACGCCGTGAGCGGCAAGGCCGACCGCGCCGACTTCCTGCGCTCGCTCGGCGCCAGCGAAGTCCTGCGTCGCGAAGCCTTGCACAGCACCCGTCCGCTGGAGCCGGCGCGCTACGGCGGCGGCCTGGACAACGTCGGCGGGCCGATGCTGGTCAGCCTGCTGGCGCAGACCGTGCCCTACGGCAACGTCGCCTCCGCCGGCCTGGCGGCCTCGCCCGCGCTGGACATGACCGTGATGCCTTTCATATTGCGCGGCGTATCGCTGCTGGGCATCGGCTCCTCCGGCAGCGCCCGCGACATTCGCGAACAGGTCTGGGCACACCTGGCCAGCGACTGGCGGCCGCGCCACCTCGATCGCATCTGCACCCGCGAAATCGGCCTGGACGGGCTGCCGGAGGTATTCGACGCGATGCTCGCAGGTGAGTCATTTGGTCGCACGGTCGTACGGGTGGATTGAGGGTTGCGCTTTAGGTTTGTCGTGGCGGTTGGTGCATTGGCTTGCGGCAAGGGCCCCGTCCCGGCGGGGAGGGGCTTTGCGCCTTGAAGTTCCCACTTCGTTGGTGGCGCAACTGAGGGTTGGGAGGGGGAAGAGCAAAGCGAAGCAAAAACCAGAGCGGAGCGTGCCGCTTTTTTTGCTCCCCCTCTCACCCTACCCCGCGCGCATCAACCGAAATGGGGACAGTGATGCGCCTTGCCCCGCCCCGGCCGGGATAGGCTTCAGCGGGCCAGGGATGGCCCGCGGCGGTGGCGTCAGACAGGGACGTCTGCCGACAACGCGAAGCCTATCCCGGCCGGGGCGGGGCCCAAGCCGCAAGCCAACACACCAACCGCCCCGACACACCGACCAAACCCCTATGCGCCGCCCAACCACTCCCACTACACTCAGCCGGCACACACGGGGAACTACATGGCGCGCATCCTGATCGTCGACGATTCGCCTTCGCAGCTGCTCGGCATCCAGCGCATCGTCGAGAAGCTGGGCCACGAAACCATTACCGCCACCGACGGCGCCGCGGGTGTCGAGGCTGCCAAGGCTGCCCTGCCGGACCTGGTGCTGATGGATGTGGTGATGCCCAATCTCAATGGCTTCCAGGCGACCCGCACGCTCAAGCGCGAGCCGACCACGCAGAACATCCCGGTGATCCTGGTGACCACCAAGGATCAGGACACTGACCGCATGTGGGGCATGCGCCAGGGTGCCCGCGCCTACATCACCAAGCCGTTTTCCGAGGATGAGCTGTCCGAGGTGATCGAGCGGGTCTTCAGCCGGGCGGACTAGGCCTGGAAATAAAAAAAGCGCCGCGGTAGCGGCGCTTTTTTCTTGCCTCTGCTTCAGACACTTTCGCCGAAAGCCTTGGCCAGGTTGCGGTAGGCCTTTTTCTGCGCCTCGTCGGCCGGGGCCGGGGCGAGGATCTCCAGTTCGACGATCTGGTCGCCGGCCGGGGTGCCGGGCAGGCCGCGGCCGCGTAGCCGCAGCTTGCGTCCGGCGTCGGATTCGGCCGGGATCTTCAGTTCGACTTCGCCGCCGAGCGTCGGCACGCTGATGGTCGTGCCCAGCGCCGCTTGCCACGGCGTGACCTGCAGCGTGTACAGAATGTTGTGGCCGTCGACTTCGAACTGCGGGTGGGCGGCATATTCGATTTCCAGCAGCAGGTTGCCGCCGCCGTTGCCCTGCCCGCCCAGGCGGATCACCTGGCCAGGGGCAATCCCCTTGGGCACGCGTACGTCCAACTGCTTGCCGTTGACGGTGATGCGCACGCTGTCGCCGGAATAAACCGCCTCCAGGGGTACCGCCAGCTTGGCCCGGGTGTCGCCGCGCGGCTGCGGCCCGGCGCTACGTGCGCGGCCGCCGCGCTGGTTGGCGAACAGGCTCTCGAAGAAGTCCGAGAAGCCGCCACCGGCACCGCCGTTGCCGAAGATCTCCTCGAAATCGAAGCCCTGCCCGCCATTGAAGTTCGGCGGCGCGTGGAACTCCTCGCCGGGCCGATAGCCTTGTGCGCGCAACTGGTCGTAGGCCGCGCGCTTCTGTGGGTCGCGCAGCGCCTCGTAGGCTTCGTTGACGGCCTTGAACTTGTCTTCGGCGCCGGCTTCCTTGCTGACGTCGGGGTGGTACTTGCGCGCGAGCCGGCGGTAGGCCGTCTTGATCTCGGCTTCGCCTGCGCTGGGCTCCACGCCCAGGGTTGCGTAGTAGTCCTTGAATTCCATCCATCACCTCGATATGACAACGGCCCACCGTCTTGCGACCGCGGGCCGTCGGCGGCGGCCAATCGCCGCCGCCCATTCTACGGCCTGGCCGTGAGGGCCTGGCCGTGAGGCTACCTGTGGGATGCAGGTCCGGGATTGCGCCCGGCGCCTCAGTTGGCCTCGCCGGTCTGCTCGCTGGCGGTGTTGACCACGATCCGCCGCGGCGCGACTTCGGCCTTCTTCGGGATGCGGATCTCCAGCACGCCATGGCGGCCGGTGGCGGTAATGCGTTCGGCATCGGCGGTCTCGGGCAGCGCAAAGCGACGCTCGAAGCTGCCGCTGCGACGCTCGCCGAGCAGGCGCTTGTGGTCTTCGGCCAGCGGCGTGGCAGCCCGCTCGCCCTTGATCGACAGGACGTTGCGGTCCATCTGCAGCTGAATCTGCGCCGGGTCGATGCCCGGCAGGTCGGCCTGCAGGACGAAGGCGGCGGGTTCTTCGCGAATATCCACGCGCGGCTGCCATTGCTCGGCATTGGCAGCAGCGGCGGCGAAGGCCGCGCGGCCGGACAGCGGCGCGATCTCCGCGGCGAAGGCGGCTTGCGGCCAGCGGCGGTAACGTACGACGTTCATGGTGTTCTCCTGGAAGGGCTGGTGGGTCTGCGCCGGCACGGCGCCCCACCCTGTGCGCTAGATAGGCGCGGCGGCGCGGCTTTCAAGACGTTGACGCTACCTTTCCCCCCGGATTTTTAGTCTTCCGTTCATTCAAAGGAGCTTGCCGATGTCCATCCAAGTAGGTGACCGCATCCCCGAAGTCGTGCTCAAGCGCTTGCGCGAGGGCATCGAGAGTGTCGATACGCGCACGCTGTTCGATGGCCGCAACGTGGTGCTGTTCGCGATCCCCGGCGCTTTCACTCCGACCTGCTCGGAGAAGCACCTGCCCGGCTATATCGAGCACTTCGATGAGTTCCGCCGCCGCGGCATCGAGGTCTATTGCATGGCGGTCAACGATCCGTTCGTGTTGCGCGCCTGGGGCCGCGGCCAGTCGGCACCGGATGGGCTGCAAATGATCTCCGACGGCAACGCCGATTTCACCCGCGCGCTCGGCCTGGAGATGGACGCCAGCAGTTCGGGCATGGGCCTGCGTTCGCGGCGCTTTGCGCTGTATGCGGAGGACGGCGTGGTCAAGTCGCTGTTCGTCGAGGAGCCCGGCGAATTCAAGGTCTCGGCGGCGGACTACGTGCTCGCGCACTTGCCGCAATAACGCATTCGCTTCACTCATCACCCCACAGAGAAAAGGCAAGCCATGTCAAAGCCAGCCGCACCTGATCAATCCGCCGGCAAGCAGCCGGCCGGTTTCACCGACACGCAGACCTTGCGCGCGCAGGCGCGCGAGAGCATCGAGGACGGTGCGATCACGCGCACCTACCATGCCGACCGCGAGGCGGTGATCAAGCTGTTGAACGCGGCGCTCGCCACTGAGTATGTGTGCGTGTTGCGCTATTACCGCCATTACTTCATGGCCAAGGGCATGCTGGCCGATTCGGTGAAGGCGGAATTCCTGGAGCATGCCAAGCAGGAGCAGCAGCATGCGGGGATGTTGGCCGAGCGCATCGTGCAGTTGGGCGGGGAGCCGGATTTGAATCCGGACACGCTGACGGCGCGTTCGCATGCGGAATACAAGGAGGGTACGGATCTGCGCGATATGGTGCGCGAGAATCTGATCGCCGAGCGGATCGCGATCGACAGTTATCGCGAGATGATCAATTTCGTCGGCGATAAGGATACGACGACCAAGCGCATCCTCGAGCGCATTCTGGCGCAGGAGGAGGAGCATGCGGATGAGTTTGCGGATTTGTTGGATGGGTGGATTGGGAGTTAGGGCTTCGCGCTGAGCTGTCGGTGAGGCTGCTGATGGTTGGTCGGCTCGCGCCCGGGGGCAGTCCGCTTTCGGGACACGTCGTGAACCCATCCATGGGACTAATCGGCGACATCCATGTCGCCGATTGTCCCGAAAGCGGACTGCCCCCGGTCGCCCGATGGTCAGCGCGGGTGGTGGGGGAGAGAGAAAAGCGGGGCGCGAAGCGCGCGCTCTGTTTATTCGACCACTCTGAATTTTATTCGGGTCCAGGCGCCGTCTTCGGCTAGGGCGGTGAGGGTGTGTTCGCCGGGTTGGGAGAAGTCGTGGGCGAATGTCGCGCTGCCTGTGCTGCGGCCGATGGTGCGGCCGTCGAGCAGCCAGTCGATGGGGGTGTCGGTGCCGAGTGCGCGCAGTTGCAGGTGCACGCGGTGCTGGCCGCCGGGGGCGGCGGCGAGGACGGCGTTGTCGGTGAGGCCCTGGATATGTAGTTCGCCGCCGGTCGGGATGCCGTCGGGGATGCAGTCGTTGGCTAGGGACGGTGGACGGGCGTTACGACGTTCGCTTTCGCTCAGCCAGGGGGATGCCAGGGCCGGCCAGCGGGCAATGTCATGGGGGGTTTCGATGTGCGGTTGCCGACATTGGGCGGTCAGGCGCTGGCCGCTGCGGGCGTCGACGATGAAGCGTTGGCGTCCAGGCCGCCAGAGGCGGGCGTCGCGTTCGTGGAAGGTTGGCGGCAGGTTGCCGTCGAGGGCATAGGCTTCGTGGCGGCGGGCGCACAGGGTTGCGGGGGTGAGGTAGGCGGCTTCGCCGCTGGGCCAGCAGATGTCCAGTTTGCTCACGCTGGCGGGCATGGGGGCGGGGGCGGCGTCGCTGCGTTGCCGTGGTAGGGCGTCGATGACTTCGAACATCAGCGGCAACGCGGTGATGGCGCCGTATTGGCCCGGCAGCGGGGTGCCGTCGGGGCGCCCTACCCAGACGCCGACGGTGTAGCGGCGGGTGCTGCCCAGGGCCCAGGCATCGCGGTAGCCGTAGCTGGTACCGGTCTTCCAGGCCACGCGCGGGCGCCGCGCGGTGTCGAACATGCCGGCGCTGTAACCGGGACGTGGGTTGCTCTCGAGGATTTCGCGCACGATCCAGGCCGCGCCAGGCGATACCAGGCGGCGGTCCAAGGTGGGGTCTTCGCGGCGATAGCGCACGTGGCCGGCGATGCCGTCGCGGTTCAGTGCGGAGAAGGCGCCCACCAGGTCTTCCAGGCGTGCGCCGGTGCCGCCGAGGATCAGCGCCAGGTTCGGCGCGCTGCCGCGCGGGAAGCGCAAGCCGATGCCGGCGTTGTCCAGGCGTGCGGCGAAGCGGGCCGGGCCGACGCGGTCGAGCAGGTCCACGGCCGGGACGTTGAGCGACAGGCGCAGTGCGCTGGCGGCGCCGATCGGGCCGTTGAAGGCGGCGTCGAAATTGCCCGGGCGGTAGCCGCCGAAGCTTTGCGGTGCGTCCACCAGCAGGCTCTCGGAGTGGATCAGGCCATCGTCCAGGGCCATGGCGTAGAGAAACGGCTTCAGCGTGGAGCCGGGCGAGCGCCAGGCTCTGACCATGTCGACGTAGCCCTGGCGGCGAGTGTCGCTGAAAGCGACCGAGCCAACGTAGGCGCGCGCTTCCAGGGTCTGGTTGTCGACCACCAGCAGCGCGGCCGAGGTGCGTTCGGGCAACTGCGAGAAATAGGCCGAGACACGCTCTTCCAGGGTGCGCTGCAATTGCGCGTCGAGGGTACTGACGATGCGCGTCGCGTTCGGTTCGGCGGCGTGCAGGCGTTCGGCCAGCAGCGCGGCGTGCAGCGGTGGCTGCAATGCCCGCGCGACCACCGGTTCGATCCGGGCGTCGGCCACTTCGGCGGGGGTCCACACGTGCAGTGTGGCCATGCGGTCGAGCACCTTGTCGCGGGCGGCGCGCGCGCGTTCGGGATGGCGGTCCGGGCGCAGCGCGCTCGGCGATTGCGGCAACACTGCCAGCAACGCCGCCTCGGCGTGCGACAGCTGCGCCGCTGGCTTGCCCAGGTAGGCCCAGCTGGCGGCCTCCACGCCTTCGATGGTGCCGCCATAGGGCGCGCGTTCCAGGTACAGCTGCAGGATCTGTGCCTTGTCCAGGCGTGCTTCCAGCTGCAGTGCGCGCAGCATCTGCTTGAGCTTGCCCCATGGCGTGCGCGTGTGCGGGTCGAGGATGCGTGCCACCTGCATGGTCAGGGTCGACCCGCCGGAGACGATGCGGCCATGGCGCAGCCACTGCCCTCCGGCGCGCAGCAATGCCCAGGGATTGATGCCCGGGTGATAGGCGAACGCGCGGTCTTCGTAGTTCAACAGCGCTTGCAGGTACAGCGGCGAGACGCTCTGGGCCGAAGCCGGATAGCGCCAGATGCCGTCGCGATCGGCAAAGGCGCGCAGCGGCGTGCCATCGGCGGCGACCACCAGGGTGGAGGTATCGTGCGCGCTGGGTAGGGGCGGCGGCGACAGTTGGTCGAGCAACAACAACAGCGCCAGCACGGCCGCCGCCCCCCAACGCAGCCAGCGCCGATGCGACCACAGCCAGCGACGGCAACGACGAAACAGCAACGGCGGTGCGGCGGAAGGTTCGGCCATGACGCATGCGGCGGGCGCCGGTAGCCGGCGCCCGCCTGTCGGTTACGGTTGCACCACGGTGATGGTCTCCGGCTGGCTGCGGCCGATGCCGCGCAATGCAGGCCGGTACATGTCCTCCACCAGCGGCGGCGGCACCCCATAGGTGCCTGGCGTGACCGCGCGCACCAGGTAGAACACGTGCGCGGTGTCGCCGGCGGAGAGCTTGAGCGCGGCCACGTAGCGATCGTCGCGGAACTCTTCGTGCTGCACTTCGGCCGCGTCGCCGCGATCGCTGAGGGTGATGCCGTCAACGACCACTTCGGCCCACTGCTCGGCATCGCCCAGGTTGAAGTTCTCGATCTCCAGGCCGGCCGGCAGCAGGTCGGTCAGCAGGGCGTCGGGGATATTCGCGCGCGCGGTGATCGACAATCGGACCACCAGTGCCTCGCCCTCCTTCAGCGGCGCCGGTTTCCACGGCTTGCCGTCGGTGCCGTACCAATCCCGCTGGATATGGATCTCACTGTCGTCCGCTGCCGGCGCCTTGCGCGGGATGCCGGCAATCTCGACGCTGGCGTACATCGGCGCCTCGCCCTGCGGCAGGAAGCGCACGCCCTGCGCCAGTGCCTCGCTGTCGAAGCCGCGTCCGAACAGCCGCGCCGGCGCGATGGCCTCGCTTGCGCTGCCGACCTCGAGCGTGCCGCTCACTCGACGCTCGTTATCGGCCGCCAGCGCCTTGCCCAGCCGCGCCAACGCCACCTGCTCCTGGGTACTCAGCCACAGCGAACCGCTGCCACCACTGCGGCGCGCTTCCAATGCCTGGCCGAGCGGAACCGTGCGCGCGTCGTATTCGGGCTTGGACAGGCCACGTTCGTGTAGCAGCGCCATCATCAGCGCTTCGTCGCGAATGGCGGTGCCGTAGTCGCCGAAGTAGCCGGGGCGGTCGGTGCCGCCCTTGGCAAAGCCGGCGGCGATGGCCGCTTCGCCACGCTTCTTGTCGCCCTGCAGCGACAACGCCACGCCCAGGTGCACCAGCGACAGGCCGGTCAGCGCTTTGTCGCGATCGTTGTCGTAGAGCGCGCGCAGCGTGCCCAGCGGGGCCCGGTTCACTCGTGCCAGCACGTAGCCCGACCAGGCCTGGTTGGCGAAACGCAGGCTCTCGCGGCGGTCATAGCCGTAGAACGCGTTGCCACCGGAAAGCAGGTCCTCGCTCAGGCGGTTGAGTGCCTTCTGCAAGACGGTGTCGGGCACCGCGAAGCCGGCGTCCTTGGCATCGAGCAGGAACTCGCTGATGTACGGGGTCAGCCACGGATTGACGTAATCGTCGTCGCCCCACATCGAGAAGTGGCCGCTGGACACCTGCATCGAAGCCAGGCGGCCAAGCGCACCTTCCATGCGTTCGCGGCGCTTGCCCGCGTCCAGCCCGCGCACGCCGAGCATGGCCGCGGTTGGCTCATCGAGCATCAAGGCGGCGTAGCCCTTACTGGTGGTCTGCTCGGCGCAGCCGTAGGGATATTCGAGCGCGCCCTGCAGTGCCGCGGCGAAGGGAATCGGCGGCAAGGCGCTGACCACCATGCGCGCGTTGACCGATTCGGCCATCAAACCGTCGATATCGCCATTGCCCAGGGTCACCGGCCCGAGCGGGTCGAGCACCAGCGTGCGCGAACGCAATACCGCCGGCCACGCCGCGCGTACCGGCAAGTCGTAATGGCGATCGACCTTGAAGCCGTTGCCCTCCACCCGCACCCGCACCTTGGCCACGCTGTGGCCTTCGCGCGCGGTGAGCGGGAAGCTCAGGGTCTGCTTGGCGTCCGGTTGCAGGGCCAGGCGGCGCTTGCCCTCGCCGATCGACAATGGCCCTTCACTCTCCACCCGCACGTCGAACTCGCCAGCCTTGCCGCTGAAGTTCTGCACGTCCACGGTGACGGTGCTGCGGTCGCCCGGCGCCATCACCCGCGGCATCGAGGCTTCGGCCAGGATCGGCGCGCGCACCAGGGTTTCGGCATCGCGGTTGCCGTAGCGGTCGTCGGCATAGACGAGCGCGGACACGCGCAAGGTGCCGTTGAAATCCGGCACCGGCAACTGCACCCGCGCATTGCCCTTGGCATCGAGCTGCAGCGCACCGGAGAACAGGTCCACCGTCTGCACCCGCGCGGTCGGCCGCCGCGCCTGCGGCAAGGCCTCCAGCGCCATGTCGCCACCGAAGCGCAGGCGCCCGGTGCTGCCGTCGAAGCTCTCGATCACCCGTCCGTACACGTCGTACGCATCCACGCCGAAGCGGCGCTGGGCGAAGAAGTGCGCGTTGGCATCGGGCACCGCGAAGCGGGTGATATTGAGGATGCCGACGTCCACCGCGGAGATCGTCACGTGCGCCTGGCGCCCGGCCAGTTCGGGCACGCTCACGGTCACCGGCAGCGGCTGCTCGGGGCGCATCTGCTTGGGCACGACCAGGCCTACGGCCACGCGCCGCGCCTTGCGGTCCATTGGCACGTGCGCCACGCCCACCGCGCGCGCCGGAGTGATCTTGCTCGCCGCGCTGCCGCCACGGAACACCAGCGCGGTCACGTAGACATCGTGGCGCTCCCACTCGGCAGTGACGGGAATCTCGAAGCTGCTGCCCGGCTTGACGTCGATGGCCTGCACGTACAGCGGCTTGTCGCTCTCCACGATCAGCAAGCCTTGCCCCGGGTGCGGCGGCGTCAGCGTCACCTTGAGCGTGTCGCCGGCGCGATAAGCGGTTTTGTCCAGCGCCAGCTTGACCTTGTCCGGGCGTGCATCCAGGCCCCGGTTGTCATCGTTCCAGCTCCAGCCGGCGCGGAACGGATAGCGCGTGGTCAAGCCAGTAGCCGGGTCGAACACGTCCAGGCGGTACTCGCCCCACTCGACCGGGAAATCGATCTTGCTGGAAGCCGCGCCAATATCGATCTGGCGCGTTTCCTTGTTCTCGTAGCGGCGGGTGAAGTCGTAGTCCCAGCGCTCGTCGCGGAACTGCCAGTGGTAGTCGCGCAGCTCGCGTACCAGCGTGACCTTGAGCCCCTTGGCCGGGCGCGCCTTGCCATCGGCACCGACGCGGGTCAGCTCGAAGCGCGCATTGGCGTTGGCGTCTGCCCCCTCCTTGTCGTCGAACAACGGCCGTACCGCCACCAGCGCCTCGGCCGGCCACAGCACCCGCTTGAGCGTGCGCGTGACCGTGCGTCCGCCGGTTTCATACACGCTGCCCGAGACCACCGCGGCGATCGTCGTCACCGGCTTGGCTTCGGCCGGCAGCGCGATGTCCTCGGCGAGGTGGCCATCGGCCGGCAGTTCGGTATCGATGACGTCCGTGGCTTCCTTCGGCAGCTCCACCGTCGGGTCGCCGAAGAACCAGCCCGGCATCGCCTCGAGCGGATGCTGCTCCACCGTCACCGCGAGCTTGGCAGTGAAGCGGTTGCCGGCCGCCGGCGCGCCGTACAGATACGCGGCATCGGCCTGCAGGCGCAACGGCTCACCCGGCTTGATCACCGCCTGCGCGCTGTCCAGGGTCAACTTCATGCGCTCGGGCAGGAACTCCTCCACCCGCAACGTCATCCCCTGCACCGCCTCGGCACTGCCTGGGTCGGTGCGGAACTCGACCTGCCAGCGGCCCGTCGGCGCGTCGTCGGGAATGCGCTGGGTGAACTCCACATAGCCCTGCTCGCCCGGTTGCAGGCGCGCCTCGCGGAAGGTCTTGCCATCGGGCTGCTTCAAGCGCAGGAACAGCGGCTGCGCGCCCTTGCCCGTCGCCTTGACCGGCCGACCATCGTTATCGCGCAACAACGCCGACACCCGCACCGTCTCGCCCGGGCGATACAGATCGCGGCCAGACCAGGCGAACACATCGAACCAGGCATTCTCGCGCCCGGCCACCGCGAACTCGCTCAGGTCCAGCGCCGGCTGGTTGAACGGCAGCAGCGACAGATCCGAGCCGCTGCGCGCCACCAGCACCTGCCCGGCATCGAGGGTGTAATTGAGCAGCGCATTACCATTGGCATCAGTCGCGCCCTTGAGCAGCGTCTCGCCCTTGGCATCGAGCACACGCAACTCGACCTTGCCCAGCGCCGCCCCACTGGCCAGCGAAGCGGTATGCACGAACAGCTGCGACTTGTAGGCGCGCGCATGCAGGCCGATATCACTGACAGTGAAGAACGCCGTGTCATAGCTTTCGGCGAAATTTCCAGGGCGGCGCATCACCGCGAAATACAGCCCCGGCGCCTGCAGCTCCTTGATGTCCTGGATCGGCAGATAAGTGAGCGCACGCTGGTTCTTCTTGCCCGCCAGCACGAATCGATTGAGATACACCGGCTCGGCGAGCTTGGACATCGGCGTGTTATCGCCGTACTCGCGGTCCAGCTCCCAGCCACTGCGGTGGCCACCGCGCTGGAACTGGGCGAAGAAAGTCGGCAGCGACGCCTCGCGCACGCGCATGAATTCCACGTCGACATCGGAGACATTCACCGACACCACCGGCAAGCCGCGGTTCTCCTTGGCCGGCAGCACACTGCCCTGCGAAGCGAAACCGGCAGCGGGCTTGAGGTCCGAAGCGAACACCGCCTGCGTGACCGGCTTGCCGAGGCGGGTGCCATCGGCCGCGAGCAGGTCGCCCGAAATAGTGAGGGTGTAATCCTTCCCCGCCTCGATATAGGGATAGCGCAAGGTCTTGCCGTCATCGGACAGCGACCAACTGCTGTCCTCATCGCCGACCTTTTCCTTGAGCTGGATCAGCTTGTCGAAATCCTGGGTACCCACCAGCGGCTGGGTAAATTCCAGCGCCAGCGCGAGCCCGTCCTCGTTGTCATCGGCATACGCACGCAGCACGCCGAAGCCCGTGACCGGGGCAGCCTGGCCCTGGATGGGCTCGCCGCTGGCGGCGGGGAGCTGCCCACTCTCATTGCGCTTGCAGGCGCCTAGCGCGAGCAGCATGACGGTGATCAGCAGCAATACTTGCAGGAGCTTTGGGCTCCGTCCTTTCCCCAGGGTGACCGCCATCTACTTCGCTCCTTGAAATGCTGGCGCAAGTATAGGGGGGTGTTGGGTTGGCGATGCTTTTGGTTTTGGCTGTTTTTGTTCTACGTGCGGCATCCGGGGGCTAGGCCAGTTCGGGACACGCCGTGAACCATCCATGGGGGGCCAATCGGCGACATCCATGTCGCCGATT
>DATLJF010000272.1:0-5993 GCA_035539015.1 Stenotrophomonas sp.
CGGCGCAGACCGGCGTGGGTCAGGTGTCCGAATTCGAGCATGGTCCGGAGAAGTCAGGTCGTGGCTGCGATAGTGAACGCCATCATCGCGGTCGGCAGGACATCCGGCAACTTGGCCTTTGCCGACGGCGGCCTGCGCCGATGCGCGGACGAACGGCCAGCTTGTCCGCGCGCGCAATGCCCCGTATCATTCACGGCCCACCCGGGAAGGTGGCAGAGCGGTTGAATGTACCTGACTCGAAATCAGGCAGGCGTTTATAGCGCCTCGGGGGTTCGAATCCCCCCCTTCCCGCCAAAATGAGCAGCGAAGTGGCACTTCAATCGCGCGCAGTTTCGCCGGCGCTTTGAGGGGGGGTGAGAGCCCCGGGTTCGACCGATGGCGCAGCCATCGGCACGGCGAAGCCGCCCGAAGGGCGAGGCACCGAAGGTGCCGAGTGAATCCCCCCTTCCCGCCAGTTTCAAACAAGGCCTCCGCAAGGGGGCTTTTGTTTTGGCCGGTCAGTCGGGCGGCGCTAGACTATTCGCCTTTCCGCTCAACCGGTAATCGTCATGTCCGAAATCCTGGTGCCTGTTTCCTTCGGCGAATTGCTCGACAAGATCTCGATCCTGCAGATCAAGTCCGAGCGCATGAGCGATCAGGCCAAGCTGGCCAATGTGCGCAACGAGCTGTCGGCCCTGGAAACCACGTGGATGGCGCATCCGGCCGCCGGGCACGACATCGCCCGCCTGCGTGCCGAGCTCAAGGCAGTCAACGAGCGTTTGTGGGTGATCGAGGACGACATCCGCGTCAAGGAAAAGGCGCAGGCCTTCGACGAGGAATTCGTGCGCCTGGCGCGCAGCGTGTACTTCGAGAACGACGAGCGCGCGCGGATCAAGAAGGACATCAACCTGGCACTGGGTTCCAGCTACGTCGAAGAGAAGTCCTACGAGGACTACCGCGCGCAGTAGCCCACGTGCGTAGGCGCCCCCTCAGCCGTGGTCGGCGCGGTAGCGCTCGAACGCGGCGATTGCGTCTTCGACGGTGATCAACGCCATTACATCGTCGAATTCGATCTTGGTGCCCCAGGCCAGGGCGTCGGCCGGTTTGCCAAGGAACTTGCGCGCAGCGTCGTCATAGCGGTCCACGCAATAGCGGCGGTCCGAATACGGGCCGCTGCGGTGCGGGTTGCTGGCCGCGTGCAGGCCCAGGATCTTGGTGCCCATGGCGTTGCCGATGTGCATCGGGCCCGAGTCCGGGGTCACCAGCAGTTGCGCGCGCGCGAGCAGGGCCGGCAGTTGCTTGAGCGTGTCCTTGCCGACCAGGTCCAGCGCCGGGACTTCGAGTTGCGCCTGGATCGCGTCGGCGGTTTCGCGCTCCAGCGTGCTGCGGCCGCCGCACAGCACCACGCGCCAGCCTTGGCGCGCGGCGTGGTTGGCCAGTGCAGCGTGGCGTTCGGGATACCAGTTGCGGCGGACATGGCTGGAGCACGGCGAAATCATCAGCACCGGCCGGCCATCCTCGGGCCATTGCGCCGCGGCCCAGTCCCACGCCTCGGCCGGCACCGGCAGGTCCCAGCACACTGAGTCCTGGCGCAGGCCCAGGGGTTCGCAGAAGCTGCCGATGGCATCGAGCACGTGGATGCCGGGCCGGTCGGGAATGCGCTCGGAGACGAACAGGCCGTGCAGATCCTTCGAGCGGCTGCGGTCGTAGCCAATGCGGCGGCGCGCACCGATGAAGGCCGAGAGCACGTTGGCGCGGAACGCCACCTGCATCTGCAGCAGCGCATCGAAGCGGCCCAGTGGCGCCAGCTCGCGGCCGAGTGCGCGCATGCCACCCAGGCCACTGCGTTTGTCGTAGGCGTGGAAGGTCACCCCTTCCAGGCCATCGAGCAGCTTGCGCCCGGCCGGATCGATCACCCAGTGCAGCACCGCATCGGGCCAGGCGCGCTGCAGCGTGCGCACCAGCGGGACCACGTGGGTGACGTCGCCCAGGGCCGACAGGCGCAGCAGACACAGGGTAGGGGACGCTGGCGCCATGGTGTTGTTAGACTCGATGGAATGGTTGCCTTCGACGCCACTGAAGCGCTGACGCCGTGCCGCGAGGGCCGTGGATACGGTGCCATTCTGTTCGACCGCCAGCGCCTGCGGCAAGCCGATCCGGCGTTGTTCTCACCGGCGCGCTGGGGCGACAAGGCGCGGCCGGTCGGTGACGGCGGCCGCGGCGGCGCCTGGCTCGTCGATGCGCCCTTCGGCCACTGCGTCCTGCGGCAGTACCTGCGTGGCGGCGTGGTGGCCCGTTTCAGTCGCGACCGCTACATCTGGCAAGGCGCCAACCGCACCCGCAGCTTCGCCGAGTTCCGGCTGATGCGCGCGCTGATCGCGCGCAAGCTGCCGGTACCGCGGCCTCTGGCCGCTTTCTATATGCGCGAGGGCCTGCGCTACCGCGCGGCGATCCTGATGGAGCGGCTCGAAGGTGTGCGCTCGCTCGCCGACCGCGCGCTGGTGGCCGAACACGGCGCGCCCTGGGAAGAGGCCGGCCGGCTGATCGCGCGGTTCCATCGCGCCGGGCTCGACCACGCCGACCTCAACGCCCACAACATCCTGTTCGATGGCAACGGCCACGGTTGGCTGATCGACTTCGACCGCGGCGTGCTGCGCATTCCCGCCACCGCCTGGCGCGAAGCCAACCTGGCGCGGCTGCAGCGTTCGTTGCACAAACTGCGCGGCGAGCGCAGCCGCGAAGAAGTGGACAAGGATTTCGCGCGCCTGCGCCGCGCCTACGACCTGGCCTGGAACCGAGGGTACTGAGATGGGTTGGTCGCTGCGCTTCCAGGGAGTCGGCAACGCCTCGGCAGTGTCGCTGGGCTCGCCAATGGCGACGATCGAGCGCGATGGCGCGCCCTGGCTCACCATCGATTGCGGCGCCGAAGGCCTGACCGCCTTCGAGGCCGAGTACGGCCACATGCCGCGGGCGATATTCATCACCCACGTGCACCTGGACCACGTCGGCGGCTTTGAACGGTTGTTCGTGGGCAGCTATTTTTCCGAGCGCCGTGGCCAGACCCGCCTGTACGTGCCGGCTGCGGTAGTGCCGCTGCTGCACCGGCGCGTGGCCGACTACCCCAACGTGCTGGCCGAGGGCGGCGCCAATTTCTGGGACGCCTTCCAGCTGATCCCGGTGGGCGAGGCGTTCTGGCACGAAGACGTGCGCCTGGAAGTGTTCGCCGCCCGCCACCACTGGCCCGATACCGCCTTCGGCCTGCGCCTGAAGGGCGCGCTGGCCTGGACCGGCGACACCCGGCCGATTCCCGAAATGCTGGCGCGTTATGCCGACCAGGATGAGCTCATCGCCCATGACTGCGGCCTTCACGGCAATCCGTCGCATACTGGCGTGGATGACCTGGAGCGCGAATATCCGGCCGCCCTGCGCCAACGCATGATGCTCTACCACTACGCCAGCCAAGCCGACGCCGACCAGCTGCGCGCACGCGGCCACCGCGTCGCGCGCCCCGGCGAACGCGTGCTGCTGGCCGAGCCCGGCGCCGAGCGCCGGCAACCGGCATGAACGCCCGCCTTCAGCCTGCGACCAGCCCCGGCGCGCCGCTGCGCGACCGCCTGGGGCGGCCGTTGCGCGACCTGCGCCTGTCGGTCATCGATGCCTGCAACTTTCGCTGCGGCTATTGCATGCCGGCCGACCGCGTGGCCGACGACCACGGCCTGGATTCGAGCCAGCGCCTGGATGTCGACCAGATCGAAACCCTGGTGCGCGCCTTCGTCCAGCAGGGCGTCTCCAAGTTGCGCCTGACCGGGGGCGAGCCGCTGCTGCGGCGTGGCCTGCCGGCGTTGGTGGCACGCCTTGCGGCGATCGAAGGCATCGACGACATCGCCATGACTACCAATGGCACCTTGCTGGCGCGGCATGCCGCGGCCTTGCAGCAGGCCGGGTTGCATCGGGTGACGATCAGCCTCGACGCGCTGGAACCGGCGTTGTTCGCGCGCTTGTCCGGCGACCGCGGCCGCATCGAGGACGTGTTGGCCGGCATCGATGCCGCCACCGCCGTCGGCCTGCCGGTCAAGCTCAACTGCGTCATCCAGCGCGGCGTCAACGAAGACCAGGTGTTGCCGCTGGTCGGGCATTTCCGCGGCAGTGGCCACGTACTGCGCTTCATCGAGTACATGGACGTGGGCAGTTGCAATGGCTGGCGTGCCGGCGAGGTGGTGAGCTCGGCCGAGCTGCGTGAGCGCATCCACGCGCGCTGGCCGCTGCGTCCGCTGGATCCGCAATACCAGGGCGAAGTGGCGCAGCGCCACGCCTTCGCCGACGGTGCTGGCGAAGTAGGTTTCGTCAGTTCGATCAGCGAGCCGTTCTGCGGCGATTGCCACCGCGCCCGCGTCTCGGCCGATGGCCACCTCTACACCTGCCTGTTCGCCGATACCGGTAGTGACCTCAAGCCGGCCTTGGCGCAAGGGCAGGACGCGCTGGGCGAGACCATCGCTACGCTGTGGGCCGCGCGCGAAGACCGCTACAGCGAATTGCGCGGCGCACTGCGCAACGATGCGCGCGGCGATCGCCGGCGCGTGGAGATGTTCCTGGTGGGAGGCTGAGGGTGGCGGTGAAAAAATCGGGGCGCAGCCTCACCCATCTCGACGCCGCGGGCCAACCGGCCATGGTCGACGTCACCGACAAAGCCGTCACCGCGCGCGCAGCAGTGGCCGAATCGCACGTACGTTTCCCCGCCGAAGTCGCGCGCCAGTTGCGCGCCGACGCCTTGCGCAGTGCCAAGGGCGGCATCGTCGATACCGCGGTGATCGCCGGCACGATGGCGGTCAAGCGCACGCATGAGTTGATTCCCTTTTGCCATCCCTTGCCGATCGACGGCTGCAAGCTGTCGATCACCTGGGCCGGCGAACAGGTCCTGCGGATCGAATGCAGCGTGCGCAGCACGCATAGAACGGGCGTGGAGATGGAAGCCCTGACCGGCGCCAGCGTCGCCGCACTGACGGTCTATGACATGTGCAAAGCGCTCTCGCACCAGATGACGATCGGCCCCACGCGCCTGCTCGGCAAGCGCGGTGGCCGCCGCGACGTAGGCCGCGCACCATGAGCGTGACCGTCACCGTGCTGTACTTCGCCAGCCTGCGCGAACGCACCGGCACCGCGCAGGAAACCCGGCGCACCACCGCCGCCGACCTCGCCGGCCTGTACGACGAACTGCTCGCACACCACCACCTCGGCTGGCCGCGCACGCAGTTGCGGGTAGCCATGGACGGCGCCTTCGTCGACTGGCAGCAACCCCTGCGCGAAGGCAGCGAGATCGTCTTCATCCCCCCCGTATCGGGCGGTTGAACATGGACTTCAGCCTGCACGAAACCGCATTGGACATCGCCGCCCTGCGCGCCCCGCTTGCACATGCCCAGGCCGGCGCCTACGCCAGCTTCGAAGGCTGGGTACGCGACCACCACGGCGGCCGCAGCGTCACCGGCCTGCACTACGAAGCGTATGCCGCCCTGGCCCAAGCCGAAGGCGAGAAAGTATTGGCCGAAGCGCGCGCACGCTTCGACATCATTGACCTGCGCTGTGCCCATCGCACTGGCGACCTCGCCATCGGCGACCTGGCCGTCTGGGTAGGCGTCACCGCCGCCCACCGCGACGCCGCCTTCGCCGCCTGCCGCCACGTCATAGACGAAATAAAGACCCGCGTCCCCATCTGGAAACACGAACGCTACGCCGAAGGCGACGCCACCTGGCTGCACCCGCAGCCGTAGCTAGCGCAGCGCAAAAAATCTATCTGGAGAAATAGCCCCCATTAGTAAGGGGGGCGCGGCGACAGCCGCGGGGGATTGGGAGCAACGGAGCCGGGGCCCGAAGTTTGCTACGCAAACTTTGGGGGCACAGCCCGCGCAGCGGGATGTGCCGCGGGCGGTAACCCCGCCGGCTGACCTCGGCGCCCGCGTCGATCGATACCGTTGCTGCCTTCCGGCCCTGGCGGGATTTTCGACCTAGCGTCGCGAGGG
>DATLJF010000273.1:0-7173 GCA_035539015.1 Stenotrophomonas sp.
CTGGATGCTCTGGCCGACGCTGCCATTGCGGATCCACTGCTGCACTTCGCCTTGGCCTGCGATCAGCAGGAGCACGCCAGCCGCGCCGTTGCCATAGTTGGCTGTCGCAGTGGCCGCGCCATCGGTGACGCTGGTGGTCGCCGGATTGGCCAGGGTGGCCGCCGGGGTCGGCGGCGCGCTGCCATCACGCACCGTGAGCTGGGTGTTGTTGGTGGCGGCATTGCCATGGCCGGCCACTTGCACGCTTTGCACCAGGCCGGCCACGTTCTGCAGGCCACTGGCATCGACGCTGCGCTCGGGCGCGGCGTTGGCGGGTGCCGGTGTCGCCGCTTGCGCGCTCGCTACCGGTGCCGGCGCCGGGTTCGCTGTGGCGGCCGCCACCTGGGCCGTGCTCGCCTGCGGCATCGGCGCATCGGCGGGGGTGATGTTCACTGTCGGGGTGAAAGTCACTTTCGGCACGTTGCCGCCGTGGCTGAAATCCATCGCCACCTTCATGGTGCTTTCCAGCACCTGCCCGGTCGCGGTCTGCCAGGTGGAGATCATCGATACGCCGAACCACGCCACCGAGTTGTCGCCCACGGTATAGCGGCCGCGCATGCCAGCCAGTTCGTCGTCGGAGATTTCACTGATGCCGCTGCCGGTCGCCGCCGGTGCCTGCTCTGCGCCTTGCTGCGCGCAAGCATTGAACGCGGGCTGCAGCATGGCCGCTCCAAGGGCCAGCAACAGGGGATTGGGCTTGTTCATTGCATTACTCCTTCAGAACAGGTCGGCATGGGTGAAGCCGAAGTCGACCAGCTCCGCTTCGGTGATCGGCCCCTGCCGCGCATACAGGGCGCGGGCACTGGGTCGGCTGCTGGGTTGCAGCAGGACGGTATTGCGGTCGAAGTCGCTGCCGATGACCACGAACACCGCACGCGAGGGCCACGCTTCGAGGAATTCGGAAACAGGAATGTTGCGGTTGCCCAGGATCGGGTCGGCCAGCTCGACGCGATCGTCGATGACCTGCTTGAGCACCACGAAATGGCGGAACCCACGCACGTCCATCAGCACCAGGCCGGGCACGCGCAGGTTGCGCAGGCGATCTTCATTGATGCGGTAGCCGCGCCCGCGCATGCCGAGCGATTCGACGTAGCGCTTGATGTCCAGCAGGGAGAAACCACGCTCCTGGACGATCTGCGGGTCGGACACCCCCATCATGCCTTCGATCACCGCATGCTCGTCGACATCGACGTTGTAGCCATACTTGAGAATGGTGGCCAGGGCCGCCGCGCCGCAGCTGTAGTCGGTCTGCTGGCGCACCAGGTAGCGGTAGCGCCCCTCGTGCATGCTCTCCACCTGCCCGTTGTAGAGCGCGCCATTGGGCAGCACGCCGGCAAACGAAATTTCACCGGCCCATGCCCGGGGGCATAGCAACAGCAGCAGGCACAGCAGGATCGAAGACTTCATCGCGCAGGCTTCCGGGGTTGGAAGCCCCCGTCCCAGGGGGACTAGGAACGGGGGCTTCCGGGGTGGCCCGGCCATTGGCGGATGGCCGGGTTTGTTGCTCCTAACGCCAGATGCCGGCGGCGCCGGCCAGGCGTGTTACTCGCCGCCGCCAGGACCGGTCGGACCGGCGGTCGACGGCTGCGCCACGGCCAACGCCAGGCTGTTGGCCTGCAGGTTGCCGGTGCCCGACGCGACGTTGACGCCGATGTTGCCGGACGCACCGGAGAACGCCGAGCCCGACAGCGAAGCGGTGTTGGTCGCATCGACCACTACCCACTGGGTGCTGCGCACGGTGCCGCTGAGCGAGGCATACAGGTCGGCTACGCCGAGCTCCACGAAGCCCAGATCGCCTTCCTCGGTGCCCTCGTAGGTGCCTTCGCTGTCGTTGTCGAATGCGATGCCGCCCACGCCGTCGCGATTCGGGTTGGCGATCGCGCCGCCAATCTCGTTGTCCATATCGAGATGGCCGGTTTCACTGCCGTTCGGATGCGGCAGCGCGCCGTCCCAGCTGTCGAGGTAGAAATTGCCCTGCTGGTACGAGTTGCCGGTGCTGGCGGTCTCGCCCGAAGCGGTACCTTCGTAGCCACCCACGCCTACAGCGGCGGTATAGCCACGCACGTTGCCGCGCAGGGTGACGTCGACGCTGTCGGTGAAGCGCTCGACATAGCCGGCGTTGCTGGTGGCATTGCCGCTGGACACCTGGTTCGACGAGATCGACGCCTGCGCCATCGCGCTGGTGGCGACCGAAGCCGACAGCGCGTTCTTCTGCGCGTTGTTGTTGCCCGAGGCGACGTTGGCACCGATGTTGCCGGACGCGGCGCTGAACGCGTTGCCACCCAGCGAAGCAGCGTTGGTCACGCCTTCGTTGATGGTGGTGTTGTCCATGCCCGCCTGGTTGACGAACACTTCCGCATCGGCCATGCCGAAGGCGAAGCTGCTGTCGGCGGCCGAGAGCGCGGCGGCGTTGTCCTGGGCATTGTTGTCGCCGGCGGCGACGTTGAAGCCCAGGTTGCCGGATGCTTCGGAGGCCACGTCATCGGCGATCGAGGCGTCATTGGTCAGCGACTCGTTCTCGCCGCTGTTGCCGCTGATCGACTGGCGGTTGTCGATGACCGAGATGGCCGCCGAGTCCAGGTCGATGTTGCCGGTGATGGTCGGGTCGCCACTGAAGTTGATGTCACTGCTCAGGCGCAGGTCCTTCTCCAGGTTCACGTCCATGCCATGGTTGTTCTTGTCGCGATTCTCATCGCCACCGACCGTATAGCTCTCGTTGACGGTGACATTGCGCGTCTCGTCATAGGAGATGTTGGTGTCTTCGTCGGTGCGGGTGCCGTCATAGCGCAGGCGCGCGGCGGCATCCAGGCGCAGGCGCGCCGAAGCGTCGAGGGCCAGGTCAACGTCGGTGTCGACGTTGGTGTTGGTGTTGGTGTTGGTATTCGTATTGGTATTGGTGTTCGTGTTGGTCGTGGTGTTGGTGGTCGTGGTGGTATCGGTATCGGTGTTGGTATTGGTGGTGTCGTTGTCAGTCGTGTTCAACCAGGTGCGCGACTCGACCACGTTGTGCAGGTGGTTGATGTTGGCGCTTGCGTTCTGGTCGTCCTGCGCACTGGCTGCCGAGCTGAAAACCAGCGCGGAAACCGCCATGGCGAGTACTGTCCATTTGTGATTCGCGTTCATGGTGCCCTCTTCGTATGTGCTGACTATCGGGTGGTGGTACGTCTCACGGACCCTGTACGGACAGGCTCAACTGGTTGCCTGTCGCGTTTCCGGAACCCGCGATCTGATTGAGTTGCAGGACACCGCCGAATCCCCGCAACGCCGTCGATTCGACGGCGACGTTGCGGGTACCGCCGGGCTGGTCCTTTTCGACCTGACCCTGCCCCCCTGCCGACGCGAACGAGGCGAGCGTGTCGTCGTTCGTTTCGCGTATGCCCTGGTCGGCCAGCGTCGCGGTGACGACGTTCAATTCGGCGTTGCCACTGCCGCTGGCCTGATTGATGGAAGCGATGCCGCTGGCGCCGGAGAGCGCCTCGCCGGCCACGGTGGCCGAGGCTGCGCGCGGGGAGTCATAGCGGTCGCTTGCGTAGATCTGGTTGGACTGCACCGAAGCCCGCGCACGGCCGCCATTGGCCAGCGCGCGCAGGTTGGCTTGCAGGTTGAGGTCGCCGGCGGCCTGGTTGACCGCGATGGCGCCGCTGGCGCCGGAAAGCGCGCGGCCATCAATACGGCTGTCGGCCAGGTAGCCGAGCATCTGTGCGTAATCGTCCGCTGCTTGCGCCGCTGCGGTGGTGGGCAGCAGGGCCAGCAACAGCAAACCCGTCAGGAGCCGGAGCGCGGTCATGGTCAGTGCCCCGGTCCGCCGGCCGCGGCCGGGGTACCCATGGGGAATTGCGACAAGGCGCCCATCACCTGGTCGCCGATGCCGCGCGTGGCATTGCCCACCGCGCCGACCGACCCATTGATGGTGTGGCTGAGGTTGTTGCCGTTGAGCAGGCCGTCGGTGCCGGCGACCCGTCCGAGCGTGCCGGTCACCGCGCTGCCGGTCATGCGTTCGACCGTGGTGGCGGGACGGCCACTGTGGTCGACCGCGCCTTGCAGGTTGGCGGTGGCGCCCATGCTGGCGTAGTCGTCGTCGGACAACTCGGCAAAGCCGTCATCGGTGCCCAGGGTGCGGCCGATCTCGCGCTGCGGCGAGGGGTTGGCGATCAGCGCTTCACCGGGGGGAGCCGGACGATAGGCCGGGCGCGTGGCGACATCGCGGATCAGGACCATTTCGCCGGCCACCGGATCCACGCCTTGGCGCGCACCGGCGCCGATCGGCTTGCCCAAGTCCTGGGCCTGCTTGCTATAGGGCGGTTCGGCCAGGCATGGCGCGCTGGCGAAAAGAATCACCAGGATCAGGAGCGGCGGCATCCGCCGCGAAGTCGGGCTTTCCATGGGACCTCCCCCACTGTGCAAGCGGAAGGAGGCAGAGCAGCTATCGTGCCAGGTGCGATTTTCCTGGCTTTTCAATCACTTGAAAAATACGGCCGGGTCGGCAGCGGGTGCACGCCTGTGACAGGTCACGCTTGCCGCATCGGGCACGACGCGCGTTCATGCGGCTGCGGCCCTTGTCGCGGCTGGCTCGGCGGGCGCTGTACAGATGTCGTTACAGGCCGGCGTACACCTTTACAACCGCTCCATCGGCTCGCCGGGTTCTTCGACCCCGACATTGCTGGAGGCCCGTTCGTACGCCTGGCGATCGAGCAGGCCGGTCTCCTTGGCCACCAGCACCGGCACCAGCATCTGCCCGGTGACGTTGGTCATGGTGCGCATCATGTCGAGCACGCGGTCGATCGCATACAGATAGCCGATCACTTCCAGCGGCAGGTTGGCCGCGCTCAACACCACGGTGGCCATCACCACCGCCGTACCGGGCACGCCGGCCGTGCCGAAGCTGCCCAGGACCGAGGCGACCAGCACGATGAAGTACTGGTCTGCGCTGAGCGGCACGCCGGTGTACTGGGCAATGAAGACCGCGCACAACGCCGGGTAGATCGCCCCGCAGCCGTCCATCTTGATGCTTGCGCCCAGCGGCACCGCGAATGCCGCGTAGTCCTTGTTGACGCCAAGGTTGTGGGTGATCGAACGCATCGCCACCGGCATCGCGGCAAAACTCGATGACGACACGAACGCCACCTGCATGCCCGGTGCGGCGCCGCGGAAGAACTTCAGCGGGTTCAGGCCATGGATCAGCAGCAGGCTGCCGTAGACCAGCACGATGTGGAGCGCGCAGGCGATGTACAGCGCCAGCACGAAGTTACCGAACGGCAACAGCTTCTCGAAGCCGTAGGCACCCACCAGGCCGGCGATCAGGCCGAACGTGCCGATCGGCGTGACCTCGAGCACGAAGCGGGTGACCTGGATCATGACTTCGCTCATCTGCGCGGTGAGCTTGCGCGCTTCGGCCACGCGCTCGCCCAGCTTCACCATCGCAAAGCCGAGCAAGGCGGCGAAGAAGATCACCGGCAGGATCGAACCACGCCCGGCCGCCAGCACAGTTTCACCGGCGGCGTTGGTGCGCGTACCGATGCCGGTCAAGGCGTAGAACGGGTTGGACGGAACGACATCGAGCAGGACCTTGATTGGGCTGGGCACATCGCGCGGCGTCCAGGCCGAGTCCACGCTCAGGCCGAAGTGGCCGGCGCCCGGCTGCATCAACGTACCCACCGCCAGGCCAATACACACTGCCAATGCGGCAGTCACCACGAACCACAGGAACGTGCGCCCGCCCAGCGCGGCCACCGACTTTTGTCCATGCAGCGCGGAGATCGCGTTGATAACGGCGAAGAACACCAGCGGCACCGCGATCATCTTGATCAAGGTGACATAGAGGTCGCCCAGCGGCTCGAACCAGGTCTTGGCGGCCGGCCCGAATGCCCAGCCAGCCAGTGCGCCGAGCACGAAGCCGGCGACCACGCGCTGCCAGAAGGGAATACGGAACCAGGCAGAGACCAGTTTCATGGGGGTTCGTCGCGAAGGAGTGGGGGTGCCAGGCGAGCTGACCGAGAAGCGTGGGAACCATAGCCGATCTGCCGCGCCGGCAAAACGCCATGGCTAGAACACCGGCTTGCCGCCATGAGTGTCACCCGGCTGCAGCGCTTGCCCGTTCATAATGACCACTGGCTCCCCGACCTACTGCTTTCCATGACTCGATCCGCCTTCGACCTGCGCCTGCCCACGCTCGGCCTGCTCTGCCCGCTCCTGCTTGCCGCCTGCGCCACTTCGGCCGGGCCTTCCACCGCCGCAGTAGCGCCGGTCGAGGTGCCCAGCGTGCAGCACCCCCAGCAGGAAACCCCGCAGTGGTGGTACCGCAGCGGCGCCGCGCGCGCGGCCGCCAATGGCGCGATGGCCGGCAAGGCGAAGAACGTGATCCTGTTCCTGGGCGATGGCATGAGCCTGACCACGGTGGCCGCCGCGCGCATCCTCGATGGCCAGCGCAAGGGCGGCCCGGGCGAGGAGAACCTGCTGTCGTGGGAGCAGTTCCCGGCGACGGCTTTCAGCAAGACCTACAACACCGACTCGCAGACGCCCGATTCGGCCGGCACCATGACCGCGATTGCCACCGGGGTGAAGACCCACATGGGCGCGATCGGCGTCAGCGCCGGCACTCGCGAGGGCTGCGCCGACAGCCTCGGCAAGGGCCTGCTGAGCTGGCTGACCCTGGCCGACAGCGCCGGCATGGCCACCGGCGTGGTCACCACCACCCGCATTACCCATGCCACCCCGGCGGCGACCTACGCCCATACGCCCGAACGCAACTGGGAAAACGATGCCGACCTGCCCGACAGCGCGCGCGCCGCCGGCTGCCGCGACATCGCCCAGCAATTGCTCGCCGCGCAACGCTTCGGCCGCGGGCCGCAAGTGGTGATGGGCGGCGGCCGCGGTGAAATGATGCCGGCCGGCGAGCGCGACCCGGAGTACGACGACAAGGTCGGCCTGCGCCTGGATGGCCGCGACCTGATCGCCGAGTGGAAACAGGCCCATCCGCAAGGCGCCTATGTCTGGAACGAGAGCCAGCTACAGGCCGCCGCCGGCGCGCCCGCGCTGCTGGGCCTGTTCGAGCCGGACCACATGCAGTATGACCACGACCGCGACCGCGGCCCCCAGGGCGAGCCCAGCCTGACCGAGATGACGCGCACCGCGATC
>DATLJF010000274.1:0-8679 GCA_035539015.1 Stenotrophomonas sp.
CGCCGTCTTCGAGGAAATCGTCCTGCGGGAACGGGGTGCGGCAGGATTGGTTGGCGGCGATGATCTTCGCCTTGTCCGCGGCTACGCGCTGGTCGTAGTCGGTGATGTTGGTGGCATCGAAGTAGGTGTAGTCGGCCTGGCTGGCGCGTAGGCCGGCCTTGATCCGGGTGAAGAAGCCGTCTTCGGGCATGAAGCTGACATCGAAGCGGCCGGCACGGATGCGGTGCTCGTTGGCTTCTTCTTCCGAACTCACGCGGGCGGCGCCGGAGTAGGCGTCCCAGTTGTTGACGTCGAAGGCCGGGTCCAGGGTGATGCCGGGGATGTCGCCCTGCTTGGCCCAGGCGTAGTCGACATAGCCGGTGGTGCCGGTGCTGATGCCGGCCACGCGCTTGCCGTTGATGTCGGTGGCGTTGGCGCGCAGACGGGTGACCCGCTGGGTGTCCTGGCGCAGCGTGTGCGAGTAGGACAGGTCGGTGGAGATTTCCCACGCCGCCGAGGGCCGCAGGATCAGGTTGAGGCCACCACCGGTGTATTCCTCGTTGCGGTCGTACAGGGTGGAGGAGGAGTCGATCGAGGTTTCGCCGGTGAAGCTGCTGAGCACGCCGTGGTCGTCGACGACGCGGTCGTTGATCGAGCGGCGCGCCGCCGACAGGCTCAGGTCCGAACGCTTCTCGTGCCAGTTGCGGTCGGTGTGCTGGTAGTCCAGGTTGAGCTCGACTACCTCGTTGGGCTGCCACTGGATGGCGGCGAACTCGGACTGGCGGTCGTTGCGCTCCTGCTTGAAGCGGTAGATGCGGCTGCTTGGCACCAGGTAGAACGGATTGCCGGCCGCGACCTGGTTGCCATTGACCTCGGCGCAATTGCCGCTGTAGTTCACCTGGTTGCCGTCGCAGGCGTACCAGGTCGAGCCGCTGGTCATGCTTTCCTCGGGGTCGGTGCCGTCGAGCTTCTGCACGCCGAGCGAAACGCCGAGCCTGCCGCCGTTCTCGAACTCGAACTGGTCGATATAGCTGCCGGTGCCGCGCCAGCCGATACCGGCCTTGTCGCGGTATTTGTCGTCGTACTCGGCCCAGGAGCCCTTGGCCTCCAGTTGCACCGCGCGCTTGCCGTAGGCCAGCGGCTTGAGCGTCTCCAGGCCGATCGTGCCGGCAACGCCGCCTTCGATCAGGTCGGCGCGCTGGGTCTTGTAGATGGCGACGGTATTGATGAGCTCGCCGGGGAACATGTTGAAGTTCACCGAGCGGTCGCCGCTGCCGTTGGTGATCTCGCGGCCGTTGAAGTTGGTGCTGCTGAGGAACGCGCCAAGGCCGCGGATGGAGATCTCCGATGCGCCGGTCTTGTCGCGGGTGGAGGCGGCGCCGGTCAGGGTTTCGATCGCGTCTGCCACCGAAGCGGCGGGCAGGTCGCCGATGTCCTTGGACGAGAGCACGTCGGAAATCACCGTGTCGTCGCGCTTCTTGTCGATCGAAGACTGGATCGAGGCGCGGATGCCGGTGACCTGGATCTGGTCGAGCGTATTCACGTCCCCGCCAGTGCTGGCCGGTGGGGACGCGGGCGCAGGCGCATCCGCGGCCGGCGGGCTGGTCTGGGCCAGTGCCGGACCAGAAGCGCTGGCAAACATCGCCACCAAGAGCGCGTTACGCAACGCGGTGGGGCGAACGCGCCCGCGAGTGGGGACCTGAAGATGACGACGCATGCTGCTTCTCCCGAATGTTGTCCGGTCTAGGCCGGGCCGGTGGGCAGGTTTCATGCGTAGATGCGCTGTGTCAACCAATTGGTCCGAACATCGATAAATGGGATTGGTATGGCCAGAAATCGTAGAAATCATGTTGCAGGTGCAGCACGGAAATGCGCCGGAGCAACAAACCAGAGCGATGCGTATTGGACTAAGGAAGTGGTTGACGGGTCACTTGCCTCTGCTACCATCCTGCCGCTGGCCGCCTCGGGAGGGGTAGTCGTAATGAGGTCTCTCATGCGTTTGCGGGCCATTCTTCTGATCGCGGGTTTTTGCTGGCTCACCGCCGCCAACGCCGAGGCTGAGAGCCGCTCGGTGCTGGTGCGCGACATGGCGCAGTTCACGCAGGCCACCGCAGCCTTGCAGCCGGGTGACACCGTGGTGCTGGCCGACGGCATCTGGCGCGATGCGCGGCTGCTGTTCAAAGGCAAGGGCCAAAGCGGCCGGCCGATCCGGCTGACCGCGCAAATCCCAGGTCGGGTCGTGCTGAGCGGGCAGTCGGACCTGCGCCTGGCTGGCGAATACCTGGAAGTCTCGCAATTGGTGTTCCGCGACGGCTGGGCGCCGGGCGGCGAAGTGGTCTCGTTCCGTGCGTCGAGCCGTGAGCGCGCCCACCATAGCCGCGTCACCGGCGTGGTCATCGACCACTACAACAAGCCCGACCGCGACGAGGCCGATCATTGGGTGGCCTTGTATGGCCACGACAATCGCTTCGACCACGCGCAGCTACTGGGCAAGACCAACCGCGGCGCGACGCTGGTGGTGATTCGCGATGCCGAGCAGGGCCTGGACAACCGCCACCTCATCGACCACAACTGGTTCGGCCCGCGGCCGAGCCTGGGCGCCAATGGTGGCGAGACCATCCGCGTGGGCACCAGCCACGACTCGCTGAGCGATTCGCACACGCGGGTGGAGAACAACTGGTTCGAAGGCTGCGACGGCGAGGTGGAGATCGTCTCCAACAAGTCCGGTGGCAATATCTACCGCGGCAACGTGTTCTTCCATTCGCGCGGATCGATGGTGCTGCGCCATGGCAGCGGCAACCTTGTCGAGCGCAATGTCTTCCTCGGCGGCGGCAAGCCGCACAGCGGCGGCGTGCGCGTCATCAATGGCCACCAGACCATTCGCGACAACTATTTCGAGGATCTGGCCGGCGAAAACTTCGCCGCCGCGCTGAGCGTGATGTACGGCGCCGCCAATGCGCCGAAGAATCGCTATTCCCCGGTCGAGCATGCGCTGATCGAGCGCAACACCTGGATTGCGCCGAAGCAGCTGCTGCTGGGCGCCGGCAAGGATGGGGAGCGCAACGCGGCCCCAAGCAACAGCCGCTTCGCTTCGAACCTGATCGTCAATGGGGCGGGTGATCCGCTGCTGGTGCAGGGCGATATTTCCGGTATTGCGTTCACCGGCAATGTGCAGAGCCCGGTGCGCTCGCCCGGCTTTGCGCAGGGCGTGGCGGCGCGCGAGGTGCGGATGCGCCGTGCCGATACCGGCCTCCTGGTACCCGCAGCACCGCTCCAAGGCGTCGGCGCGCCGATCGACCTGCAGCCGATCTCGCGCCAGGACGTAGGCGTGGACTGGTATCCGAAAGTGTCGGCGGAAACACCGGTGCCTGCCGGTGCGGTGCAGGATGTCGCCCCAGGCGAAGACACTCTGACCCACGCCATGCAGGGTGCGGCCGCTGCCACCCGGCTGCGCCTGCGTGCCGGGCGCTACATCGTCAACGAGGTGCTGCCGGTGATGCAGCCGCTGAGCATCGAAGGGCCCGCCGGCGGCGTCGCGCTCGTGCAGTCCACCCGCCCGGTCCTGTTCGACCTGCGCGCCGGTGGCGCGCTGCGCCTGTCGCACCTGACCCTGGACGGCAGCCGCGCGCCCGACGAGGTCGGCAACGCGCTGATCCGTGTCGCGCCCGGCAGCGCGGCGGTCAATTACGCGATCGTCATCGAAGATAGCCAGGTGCAGCACCTGGACGGCAACCGCCGCTTCGATGTCATCAACACCGGCAAGGGCACCCTGGCCGATGTGATCGCGCTGCGGCGGGTGCAGGTGCGCGATGTCAGCGGCCACATCGTCGCCGCGGCCGCCGAGACCGATGACGGCGGCACCTACAACGCCGAACAAGTGCAGGTCCTCGATTCGCATTTCATGCGGGTTGGCGGTGCGGTGGTGGACCTGTACCGCGGCGGCAACGACGAAAGCACGTTCGGGCCGGCCATCGAGGTCAGCGGCTCGCAGTTCGAGCAGGTGGGGCGCAATGACGATGCCGCGCTGCGCCTGCACGGCGTGCAGTACGCCAAGCTGGCCAACAACCAGTTTCGTGGCAGCGCGCCAGTGCGCTTCACCCATTCGGTAGGGACGCCGGTCTTGTTGAGCGCGGGCAATCAGTCCGACCGCTCGACGTTCCTAGTCTCCGATATTACGGCCGAGGCCATTCCATGATTCGATCCGTTGTCCTCTCCAGTGCGCTCATCGGCGGTGCGCTGTGCTTCGCCGGCCCCGCAGGGGTCGCTTGCGCCGAAGCCGCGACCTCGGCGCCCGCGCGTGATGCGGCCCCGGTCCTGGTCACGGCGCAGGAATGGCAGACACTGGCCGCGCGCGGCAAGTCAGCACCGGTCTTCGCCAAGGAGCAGGCCGACACCACGCGCATGCTGGAGGCGATGATCAAGCGCGGCATCGACGTGCCGGTGCCCAAGGATCCCGGCGGCGGCTATACCCATGAACAGCACAAGCGCAATTACCAGGCGATCGAAGCGGCCGGCATCCTGTACCGCCTGACCGGCGAGCGGCGCTACGCCGACTACGCGCGCGAGCTGCTGCTGCGCTATGCCGACCTGTACCCGAAGCTCGGGCCGCACCCGGCAGGGCGCGGCGAGATACCGGGGCGGCTGTTCTGGCAGACCTTGAACGACTCGGTCTGGGTGGTGCACGCAGTGGCCGGGTACGACGCCATCCGCGACACGCTCGACCCGGCAGACCGCCAGCGGATCGACGACAACGTGTTCCGGGCGATGGCGCGCTTCATGTCCGACCAGTCGCCTGACAACTTCAACAAGATCCACAACCACGCCACCTGGGCGGTAGCTGCGGTCGGCATGACTGGCTACGTGCTGCGCGACCCTGCACTGGTGGAAAAGGCGCTGAAGGGCACGCGCCTGGATGGCAGCGCCGGCTTCCTCAAGCAGATCGACCAGCTGTTCTCGCCTGATGGCTACTACGAGGAAGGCCCTTACTACCAGCGCTATGCGTTGGCGCCCTTCATCCTGTTCGCCGACGCGATCGAGCGCAACGAGCCGCAGCGCCATATCTTCCAGTACCGCAATGGCGTGCTGCTGAAGGCGGTCGATGCGCTGGTGCAGAGCAGCTACGGTGGCTATTTCTTCCCGATCAACGACGCCATCCTCGACAAGGGGCTGGATACCGAGGAATTGGTCGCCGGCATCGACATTGTCTACGCGCAGACCGCCGACCCACGCTTGTTGTCGATCGCGCGCGAACAGAAGCGCGTGATGCTCGGGCCGGAAGGGTTCGCGGTCGCGCAGGCGCTGGCCGCCGGCAAGGCCAAGCCATTCGCTTTCACGCCCACGCTGCTGCGTGATGGCGCCGACGGCAAGCAGGGGGCACTGGCGATTCTGCGCATGAACGGCGCCGACGGCCAGGCCCTGGTGATGAAGAATACCCAGCAGGGCATGGGCCACGGCCACTTCGACAAGCTCGGCTGGGTGTTCTACGACAACGGCCAGCGGGTGGTCACCGACTACGGCGCAGCACGTTTCCTCAACGTGGAAGCCAAGCGCGGCGGCACCTACCTGCCGGAGAACAACAGCTGGGCCAAGCAGACCATCGCCCACAACACGCTGGTGGTGAACGAGGCCAGCCATTTCGGTGGCGACTGGAAGCTGGGTGAACAACGCGCGCCGACGCCGCTGCTGTTCGCGGTCGGCGAGGACACCCAGATTGCCTCGGCGCGCATGCACGGCGCCTACGAGGGCACCGATTTCGACCGTACGCTGGCATTGCTCTCGCATCCGGACCTGGCGTACCCGGTGGTGATCGACCTGCTGCGCGCCCGCAGCGACAAGCCGGCCCGCTTCGACCTGCCGCTGCATTTCGGTGGCCACATCATGCAGGTGGGCTTCGAGGCCGAGCATGCGGTCGCCGAGCGCCCGGTGCTGGGCAAGGCCAATGGCTACCAGCACCTGTGGGTGGATGCGCAGTCCAAGCCAGCAGCCGACCAGCGCACGCTGGAATGGCTGCAGGATGGCCGCTTCTACACCTACCGCTTCGCCGCCAGCGCGCCGACCCGCGCGATCCTGGCCGAAAGCGGCGCCAACGATCCGGAGTTCAATCTGCGCCGTGAACCCATGCTGTTGCAACGCATGGACGGCCAGCGCAATGCGACCTTCTTCGGCGTGCTGGAGCCGCATGGCGAATACAACGGCACCGCCGAGTACGTGCGTGGCGCCAACAGCCACATCGACAAGATCGAACACCTACAGGGCGACGGCGCCGACGTGGTGGTGCTGACCCTGGCCGGCGGCAAGACCCTGGCACTGGCCGTGGCTGCGGACCCTTCGCACGCACAGGCCGAGCATCACGTCCAGGCCAATGGCTATGACTACCGCTGGCGGGGAGGCTGGGCGCGCTTCGATGCCAGGTCCGGCTCCGCAGCAGCGGCCGCGCAAACCGGGAAACAGCCATGAGCCGGGCGCGCTCGGCGGTACGTTGGCTGATCGTGGCGATGATCGCCGTGGCCACGGTGATCAACTACATCGACCGTAATGCACTGGCGGTGATGTGGCCTGAGATCGCTGCCGATGTCGGCGCCACCAAGCAGGACTATGCGCTGCTGGTGACCGTGTTCATGGTGTTCTATGCGCTGGGCCAATTCGTGTTCGGGCGCCTGTTCGATCGCATCGGCACCCGGCTCGGCTTTGCGCTGTCGATTGGCGTGTGGTCGATCTCGATCGCACTGCATTCGATCACCCATTCGATGTTGTCCTTCAGCCTGGTGCGCGCGCTGCTCGGCGTCAGCGAGGCAGGCGCCTGGCCCGGCGCAGTGAAGGCCAATGCCGAGTGGTTTCCCGCGCATGAGCGTGCACTGGCGCAGGGCATCTTCAATGCTGGCGCCTCGGTCGGCGCGATCGTCTCCGCACCGTTGATCGCGGTGCTTTACCTGTGGCTGGGCTGGCGCGGCACCTTCGTGCTGATTGGCGGCTTCGGCTTCGTCTGGCTGTTGCCGTGGCTGGTGATCTATCGCGCCGGCCCGGACAAGCACCCGTGGGTGAGCGAGGCCGAGCGCCTGCTGATCCAGGACCGCGCCGGCCAGGCCGCGCACGCGTCACTGCCGGAATACCTGCCCACCGTGCGCCAGCTGATGTCGCATCGGCAGAGCTGGGGCATCGTGGTCGTTCGCTTCCTGCTCGATCCGATCTGGTGGCTGTTCGTGTCCTGGCTGCCGATCTACCTGGCCGAGACCTTCCACTTCGACATCAAGCAGATCGGCATCTTCGCCTGGGTGCCCTACGTCGGCGCCGCGTTGGGCAGCCTGCTCGGTGGCTGGCTGTCCGGGCGCTTGATCGCACGGGGCTGGAGCGTGGACCGTGCGCGCAAGGGGGCGATCACGCTCGGTTGCGTGGTGATGGCGCCGGCACTGTTGGGCGCGGTGCTGGCCACCGACCCGCTGTGGGCGGTGCTGACCATCGCCGCGGTGCTGTTCGGCTTCCAGGTGGCCATCGGCAATATCCAGACCCTGCCGGGCGATCTGTTCAGCGGCAAATCGGTCGGCTCGATGGCCGGTATCGGTGGCATGGCCGCGGTCGCCGGCACCTTGATCACGACCTGGCTGGTGCCGGTCATGACCACGCGCTCCTACGCGCCGGTATTCGTCCTGGTGGCCGCCTTGGTGCCGCTGTCGCTGGCGGCGCTGTGGTGGATCACCGGGCCGATCCACAAGCTCGAAGCGCACGACCAGCGCGATTGACCGGCCTCTCTTCCTCTTTCCCCCTCTGCAAGGATTCCACATGCAATTCAATGACAAGATCGCGATCGTGACCGGCGGTGGCCGTGATATCGGCCGCGAGATCTCGCTCAAGCTCGCTGCCGCCGGCGCCAAGGTGTGCATCAACTACGCCAACGACGAGGCCAGCGCACAGGACACCCTGGCGCAGATCACCGCGGCCGGCGGCAGCGCGATCGTGCATCGCGCCGATGTCACCGACGCGGCCGCCGTGGCCGGCCTGGTGGCCGCGACCCAGGCTGCCTTCGGCGAGCGCATCGATGTGCTGGTGAATGTGGCCGGCGGCATGGTCGAGCGCCGGCCGCTGGCCGATATCGACGAGGCGTTCTTCCACAAGGTGATCGACCTCAACCTGACCTCGACCTACCTGGTCACGCGCGCGGTGGTGCCGCACATGCCGGCAGGCGCGGCGATCGTCAACTTCGCCTCGCAGGCCGGGCGCGATGGCGGTGGCCCGGGCGCGGCGATCTACGCCACTGCCAAGGCCGGCGTGATGACCTTCACCCGGGCGATGGCCAAGGAACTGGGTCCGCGTGGCATCCGCGTCAATGGTTTGTGCTGCGGCATGATCGCCACCCGCTTCCACGACGAGTTCACCAAGCCGGAAGTGCGCACGGCGGTGGCCGGCGCCACCCCGCTGCGGCGCCAGGGCGACGCGTCCGAGGCGGCCGAGGCGGCGCTGTTCCTGGCGTCGGATGCGGCTGCGTTCGTGACCGGCGCCAACGTCGACGTCAACGGCGGCACCTACTTTTCCTGATTGCACGCGGAGGCGGTCATGCAGCGTTGGATCCTTGCTCTTGCACTCATCGTCGGCAGCGCGGCGGCACCGCTGCACGCGCAGGTCTGGGTTCCGGCCTGGACCGCCTCGCCCGCGCCCGACCGCAAGGACGGTACGCCCGAAGCGCCCGTGCAGTTCGCCGACCAGACC
>DATLJF010000275.1:0-19397 GCA_035539015.1 Stenotrophomonas sp.
GGTAGCCAAGGACAAGGACGGCAAGCAGGTGTCCTTCGCCGGTACCGAAGGCGACCGCGTGCTGACCAATGTGGCCAAGGGCGCGGTCAACGAGACCTCTGTCGAGGCCGTGAACGGCTCGCAGCTGTTTGGCACCAGCAAGTCGGTAGCCGATAGCCTGGGTGGCGGTTCCAAGGTCAATCCGGATGGCACGGTCAGTGCCCCGACCTATACGGTTGACGGCAAGCCGGTGAACAACGTCGGCGATGCGATCACCAACGTCGATGGTCGCGTCACCAACCTGGGCGACCAACTCAACAGCGGCACCGTAGGCTTGGTCCAGCAGGACGCAACCACCAAGAACATCACGGTGGCCAAGGACAAGGATGGCAAGCAGGTGTCCTTCGCCGGTACCGAAGGCGATCGCGTGCTGACCAACGTGGCCAAGGGCGCGGTAAGCGAGACCTCTGCCGAGGCCGTCAATGGCTCGCAGCTGTTCGGAACCAGCAAGTCGGTAGCCGATAGCCTGGGCGGCGGCTCCAAGGTCAACCCGGACGGCACGGTCAGCGCGCCAACCTACACAGTCGACGGCAAGCCAGTGACCAACGTCGGCGATGCAATCAGCAATATCGATGGCCGCACCACCCGCAACACGACGGGTATCACCAACAACACCACCGCCATTACTCGACTGGGCGACCAGCTCAACAGCGGCACCACGGGCCTGGTGCAGCAGGATGCGACCACGCGCGTCATCACCGTGGCCAGGGACAAGGACGGCACCCGGGTGTCCTTCGCCGGCAGCCAGGGCAATCGGGTACTCGGGGGCGTGGCTCCGGGCGCGGTCAATGAGACCTCGGCCGAGGCGATCAACGGCTCGCAGTTGCACGCTACCCACAAGGCAGTGGCCGATGCGCTGGGGGGCGGTGCCAAGGTGAACCCGGACGGGACCCTCGGCGCGCCAACTTACACGGTTGATGGCAAGCCGGTGAGCAGTGTCGGCGATGCGATCACCAACATCGACGGTCGCACCACCCGCAACACCACCGCGATCACCCAGCTCGGCGATCAGATCAACAATGGCAGCGTCGGCCTGGTGAAACAGGATGCCACCAGCCGTGAGATCACCGTGGCCAGTGACAAGGACGGCAAGCAGGTGTCCTTCGCCGGCATCCAGGGCGAACGCGTGCTGACAGGCGTGGCCAAGGGCGCGGTGGATGCCGCCTCGGTGCAAGCGATCAACGGGTCGCAGTTGCACGCCGCCGGCAAGTCGGTGGCTGATTCGCTGGGCGGTGGGGCCAAGGTCAATCCGGATGGCACGATCAGTGCGCCCACCTATACCGTCGACGGCAAGCCTGTCAGCAGTGTCGGCGAGGCGATCACCAACGTGGACGGGCGCGTCACCCACAACACCCAGGCGATTCAAAACATCGTGGGCAGTGGCGGGGTGAAGTATTTCCGTGCCAACTCCACCGCCGCCGGCGCTCAGGCCACTGGCGCCAACGCAGTTGCCGCCGGGCCCGAATCGGTCGCCAGCGGTGCCGCCACCGTGGCGGTCGGCCATGGCGCGCAGGCCACGGCCGACAACAGCGTGGCCATTGGTACGGGCGCTGTGGCCGACCGCGCCAATAGCGTGTCGGTGGGTCGCGCCGGCCAGGAGCGCGCCATCACCCATGTCGCCGCCGGCAGTGCCGACACCGACGCGGTCAACGTCAGCCAGTTGCGCAGCAGCCAACAGGGCTCCGCGCAGTACGACCGACGCGGGCCGGGCGGTGCGCCGGACTACAGCAGCCTGAGCCTGGGTGGGCCAGGCGGCGCAGGCACGACGCGCGTGCATAACGTTAGCCAGGGCGTTGCGCCGACCGATGCGGTCAACGTGGCGCAGTTGAATGCCGGCATGGAGCAGGCGGTGAGCCAGTCACGTTCCTACACCGATGCGCAGGTGCAGGCGCTGGGCAATGACATGTGGCAGCTGCAGCGCGAAAGCCGGGCCGGCACTGCCTCGGCGATCGCCATGGCGGGCCTGGTGCAGGCCTACGAGGCCGGCGACAGTTTGATCTCGGTGGGCGTGGGTGGCTTCCAGGGCGAATACAGCATGGCCATGGGCCTGTCCGGCGTCACCGACGACGGCAAGTACCTGTACAAGGCCCAAGCCAGCCGCAATACCCGTAACGACTTCGGGTTCTCGGTCTCGGCAGGTTGGCGCTGGTAAGACGCGCGGCGGTCTGGCGGATCACCGTCAACGAAAAACCCCGGGCGCAGGCCCGGGGTTTTTTTCTTCCTGCGTCAGTGCACGCCTTGCAGATCGCGCAACTGGGTACCGCGCGAACCGAAGTAGGCGGCAAGGTCGGCGATGTCCTGGTCGCTCAGGTTGGCGGCCTGTGGCGACATCAGCGGGTGCTGGCGGTCGCCGTCACGATAGGCTTGCAGTGCGTGGGCGAGGTAGTCGCCATATTGGCCGCCGAGCTTGGGGTAGGTGGCATCGATCGGCGTGTTGCCGTCCGGGCCATGGCAGTCCACGCAGCTCTGGCCGGTGGCCTTGCCCTTGGCATGGGCAAGCTTGTCACCCGCTTCAACGTGCCCGGAAGGCAGGCCGGCGGACGAGCCGGAACCGTGCTCGCCGCTGGCGTGGCCAGGATCGGCGGCGGAGGTGTCCTTGGACTCCACCTGGGACTGGGTGCACGCCCCCAAGGCCAGGGCAGCAAACAGGACGATGGCGAAACGCTGGGCGTTCTGGGCGTTCTGGGCTTTCGGCATGGTTGCGCTTACTTGAGGGTGGAAAGGAAGGCGGCGATATCGGCGATGTCCTGGTCCGAGAAGCTCTGGGCCTGGGCCTGCATCGTCGGATGCTTGCGCTTGCCTTGCCGGTATTCCACCAGGGCCTGGGTCAGGTACTGCGACGATTGCCCGCCGATCTTCGGAACACGGAAGCTCGGGTAGGCGTTCTTGTACCCGGGGATGCCGTGGCAACCCTGGCAGGTGTACGTGAGGACCTTGCCCTTGTCCGGGCTGCCGGTGGGCAGAGCGGGGGCGGGGGCCGGCGCCGGGGTGGCGGCGGCAGGGGTTGCCGGCGTTGCGGCAGGAGAAACAGGTGTAGCGGACTGCGGATTGGCTCGGGCGCCCCAGAATGGCAATAGAACGACCAGAGCGAGACAAGCGGCGAGCGGCTGCGGGCGCATTGGTTTCGTTGTCCGGAAGGCTGATTTGGAGTCGTTCCGGAGTGGGGGTGGCACGGAACGCTCCGAGTATGCCTGTGAATGGCGCCGGCGGGAACGGGGGTGAATAGGCGCGGAGGTCACCATGACCTTTGGGCCATTGGCGTTCTGGTCATCTGGTGATTTACTTGCCTACAACACCTGTTCACCGCATCCACCAGGGACACGACGATGTCGCGAATCTCCTTTTCGCTCGGCCGCACCGGAGTTTGTGCCGCCGCGCTGCTGCTCTCCACCTCCATGCTGATGACCGGCTGCAAGTCCGGCGACGCCAACGAACAGGCCGCCAAGGAAGGCGACAAAAAGGAGGACAAGGCCGCCGACGCGGTCCCGGTCGAGGTGGCCAAGGCGGCCCGCCGTGCGGTTGCCGCCAGCTATACCGGCACTGCCGCGCTGGAGCCGCGCGCCGAGTCGCAGGTGGTCGCCAAGACCTCCGGGGTGGCGCTGCAGGTGCTGGTGGAGGAGGGGCAGAAGGTGCGTGCAGGGCAGCCATTGGTGCGCCTGGATCCGGACCGCGCGCGCCTGGCGATGGCGCAGAGCGAGTCGGCGATGCGCAAGCTGGAGAACAACTACCAGCGCGCCAACCGCCTGGTGGGCCAACAGCTGGTCAGCGCCGCCGAGGTCGACCAGCTCAAGTTCGATGTCGAAAATGCGCGCGCCCAGTACCGCATGGCGGCGCTGGAGATGAGCTACACCACGGTGGTGGCGCCGATCAGCGGCGTGATCGCCTCGCGTTCGATCAAGGACGGCAACTTCGTCCAGATCAACACGCCGATCTTTCGCATCGTCGACGATTCGCGCCTGGAAGCCACGCTCAACGTGCCCGAGCGCGAACTGGCCACGCTCAAGGCCGGCCAGCCGGTCAGCCTGATGGCCGATGCGCTGCCGGGCAAGCGCTTCACTGGCGTGGTCGATCGCGTGGCTCCGGTTGTGGACTCCGGTAGCGGTACGTTCCGCGTCATCTGTGCCTTCGCCGATGCCGAGGCAGAAGCGCTGCAGCCGGGCATGTTCGGCCGTATCCGTATCGATTACGACCAGCGCACCGACGCGCTGGTGGTGCCGCGCCTGGCATTGCTCGAGGACGGTGATCCGGCGGTGTTCGTCGTGCGCGAAGGCAAGGTCACGCGCGTGCCGGTCAAGCTCGGCTATGCCGAAGGCCAGTGGGTCGAGATCCGTGATGGCCTGAAGGAAGGCGACCGGGTCGTTACCGCCGGCAAGGTGGCGCTGCGCGATGGCACCGCGGTGCAGGTCATCGGCGAGCCGCAGGCCAAGGTCGAGGCGGCGCAGGCGATCGCCAAGGGAGACGAGGGCAAGCGCTCATGAGCGCCGGCCCCGAACACCCCGCTGCGCACGGCCACCAACCGGCCCCCACCGCATCGATGGGCGGCGGCCTGGTGGAGTTCGCCACCCGCCGCCGCGTCACCATCGCCATGATCACCGTGACCATGCTGCTGTTCGGCGCGATCGCGCTCAACGGCTTGAAGGTCAACCTGCTGCCGGACCTGAGCTATCCGACGTTGACGGTGCGTACCGAGTACACCGGCGCAGCACCTTCGGAGATCGAGACGCTGGTCAGCGAGCCGGTCGAAGAAGCAGTCGGCGTGGTCAAGAACCTGCGCAAGCTCAAGTCGGTGTCCCGTACCGGCCAGAGCGATGTGGTGCTGGAATTCGCCTGGGGCACCGACATGGACCAGGCCACGCTGGAAGTGCGCGACAAGATGGAGGCGCTGAACCTGCCGCTGGAGGCCAAGGCCCCGGTGCTGTTGCGCTTCAATCCTTCGACCGAGCCGATCATGCGCCTGGTGCTGTCGCCCAAGGCCGATGCGCGCGACGACGCCGAGGCGATCCGCCAGCTGACGATGCTGCGCCGCTACGCCGACGAAGACCTGAAGAAGAAGCTCGAACCGGTGGCCGGCGTGGCCGCGGTCAAGGTGGGCGGCGGCCTGGAGGACGAGATCCAGGTCGACATCGACCAGCAGAAGCTGGCGCAGTTGAACCTGCCGATCGACAACGTCATCAACCGCCTCAAGGAAGAGAACATCAATATCTCCGGCGGCCGGCTGGAGGAAGGCTCGCAGCGCTACCTGGTGCGCACGGTCAACCAGTTCGCCAACCTGGAAGAGATCCGCAACCTGTTGGTCACCACCACCAGCAGCAGTGGTGGTGGTGCCGATGCGGCCATGGCGCAGATGTTCGCCATTGCGGCGGCCAGCGGTTCGCAGGCGACGATGGCGGCGGCGGCCGAGGTGCAGAACGCCTCGGCGGGCAGCAGCAGTTCGATCGCCGGCGGCCTGCCGGTGCGCCTGAAGGACGTGGCCGAGGTGCGCCAGGGCTACAAGGAGCGCGAGGCGATCATTCGCCTGGGCGGCAAGGAAGCCGTGGAGCTGGCGATCTACAAGGAAGGCGACGCCAATACCGTCTCGACCGCGAACTCGCTGCGCGCGCGCCTGGCGCAGATCAAGTCGACCGTGCCGGGTGATGTGGAAATCACCACGATCGAAGACCAGTCGCACTTCATCGAAGCGGCGATCAGTTCGGTCAAGCATGACGGCGTGATCGGCGGCCTGCTCGCGATCCTGATCATCTTCCTGTTCCTGCGCGATGGCTGGAGCACGTTCGTCATCAGCCTGTCGTTGCCGGTGTCGATCATCACCACGTTCTTCTTCATGGGCCAGCTCGGCCTGAGCTTGAACGTGATGTCGCTTGGCGGCCTGGCGTTGGCCACTGGCCTGGTGGTGGACGATTCAATCGTGGTGCTGGAGAGCATCGCCAAGGCGCGCGAACGCGGCCTCAGCGTCCTGGAAGCGGCCATCGTTGGCACCCGCGAGGTGAGCATGGCGGTGATGGCATCGACCCTCACCACGATCGCGGTATTCCTGCCGCTGGTGTTCGTCGAAGGTATCGCCGGGCAGCTGTTCCGCGACCAGGCGCTGACTGTGGCGATCGCCATTGCGATCTCGCTGGTGGTGTCGATGACCTTGATCCCGATGCTGAGCTCGCTCAAGGGCCGCCCGCCGCTGGCATTCCCCGACGAGCCGGCGCACCCGCGCTGGCAGCCGACCCGGCGCTGGCTCAAGCCGGTGGCCTGGGTGCGCAACGGCCTGGGCGCGGCCTTCCGCCATGGTTTCTTTGGCGTGGCGTGGCTGGTGGTGCGGCTGTGGCGCGGGCTGTGCCGCGTGGTCGGGCCGGTGATGCGCCGACTGAGCGACTGGTCGATGCGCCCCTACGAATACGCCGAGCGCGGCTACCTGCGGCTATTGCCGGGTGCGCTGGCGCGTCCGTGGCGGGTGCTGGGCATGGCCACGGCGATCTTCGTGGTGACCCTGTTCGCGGTGCCGATGCTGGGTGCGGACCTGATCCCGCAGCTGGCCCAGGACCGCTTCGAAATGACGGTCAAGCTGCCAGCTGGCACGCCGCTGGCCCAGACCGATGGCCTGGTCCGCGAACTGCAGCTCAAGCACGGCAAGGACGAGGGTTTGTCCGCGCTCTACGGCGTGTCCGGCAGTGGCACCCGCCTGGATGCCAGCCCGACCGAAAGCGGCGAGAACATCGGCAAGCTGACCGTGGTCATGGCCAACGGCGGCAGCCAGAAGCTGGAAGCAAGCGAGACCGAGAAGCTGCGTGCCAGTATGGCCGGGCATCCCGGTGTGCAGGTCGATTTCGCGCGGCCGGCGCTGTTCTCCTTCTCCACGCCGCTGGAAGTGGAGCTGCGTGGCCAGGACCTGGCCGAGCTGGAGCATGCCGGGCAGAAGCTGGCCAAGATGCTGCGCGCCAATCCGCACTACGCCGACGTCAAGTCGACCGTGGAAGAGGGCTTCCCCGAAATCCAGATCCGCTTCGACCAGGAACGCGCCGGTGCGCTGGGCCTGACCACGCGGCAGATCGCCGACGTGGTGGTGAAGAAGGTGCGCGGCGATGTCGCCACCCGCTACAGCTTTCGCGATCGCAAGATCGACGTGCTGGTGCGGGCGCAGCAGAGCGACCGCGCCAGCGTCGAGGATATCCGCCGGTTGATCGTCAACCCCGGCAGCAGCCGGCCGGTGACGCTGGCCTCGGTGGCCGAGGTCGTGGCCACCACCGGCCCCAGCGAGATCCACCGCGCCGACCAGACCCGCGTGGCGATCGTCTCGGCCAACCTGCGCGACATCGACCTGGGCGGTGCCGTGCGCGAAGTCGAGCAGATGGTCAAGGCCGATCCGCTGGCCGCCGGCGTGGGCATGCACATCGGCGGGCAGGGCGAGGAGCTGGCCGAGTCGGTGCGGGCGTTGCTGTTCGCCTTCGGCCTGGCGATCTTCCTGGTCTACCTGGTGATGGCCTCGCAGTTCGAATCGCTGCTGCATCCGTTCGTGATCCTGTTCACCATCCCCCTGGCATTGGTGGGCGCGGTGCTGGCCTTGCTGCTCACCGGAAAACCCATTTCGGTGGTGGTGTTCATCGGCTTGATCCTGCTGGTCGGACTGGTGACCAAGAACGCGATCATCCTGATCGACAAGGTCAACCAGTTGCGCGAGGAAGGCGTGCCCAAGCACACCGCGTTGATCGAGGGCGCGCGCTCGCGCCTGCGTCCTATCGTGATGACCACGCTGTGCACGCTGTTCGGCTTCGCACCGTTGGCGCTGGCCTTCTGCGAAGGTGCCGAGGTGCGCGCGCCAATGGCGATCACGGTGATCGGTGGCCTGCTGGTGTCGACCTTGCTCACCCTGTTGGTCATCCCGGTGGTCTATGACCTGATGGATCGCCGCGCCGACGCTTACTACCTCGAACGCGGCCGCCGCATGCGCGCGCGCCACGGCCGGGTCGAGGCGGGCGAGGGCAGCACCGGCGCTGGCGGCGCACTGGAGTCGGCATGAGCATCGCCGAGTTCTCCATCCGCCGGCCGGTCACCACGATCATGTGTTTCGTGTCGCTGGTCGTGGTCGGCCTGATCGCCGCGTTCCGGCTGCCGCTGGAGGCGCTGCCGGACATCTCCGCACCGTTCCTGTTCGTGGAGCTGCCGTACACCGGCTCCACCCCGGACGAAGTGGAGCGCAACCTGGTGCGTCCGGCCGAGGAAGCGCTGGCGACGATGACCGGCATCAAGCGCATGCGCTCGGTGGCCACCGCCGATGGCGCCAACATCTACATCGAGTTCTCCGATTGGGACCGCGATATCGCCATCGCTGCTTCGGATGCGCGCCAGCGCATCGATGCGATCCGCGATGACCTGCCCGAGGATCTGCAGCGCTACCACGTCTACAAGTGGTCCAGTAGCGACGAGGCGATCCTCAAGGTGCGCCTGGCCAGCCAGAGCGACCTGACCGGCGCCTACGACATGCTCGACCGCGAGTTCAAGCGGCGGATCGAGCGCATCGCCGGCGTGGCGCGGGTGGAAATCTCCGGCGCGCCGCCGAACGAAGTCGAGATCGCGATCAAGCCCGACCGCCTGACCGCGCACGAGCTCAGCCTCAACGACCTGAGCGAGAAGCTGGGCAAGCTCAACTTCTCGGTCTCGGCCGGGCAGATCGACGACAACGGCCAGCGCATCCGCGTGCAGCCAGTGGGCGAGTTGCGCGACCTGCAGGAGTTGCGCGACCTGGTCCTCAACAACAAGGGCCTGCGCCTGGGCGACATCGCCGATATCCGGCTCAAGCCGACGCGCATGGCCTACGGCCGCCGCCTCGATGGCCGTCCCGCCATCGGCCTGGACATCTACAAGGAGCGCAACGCCAACCTGGTGGAAGTTTCGCGCGCGGCGCTCAAGGAGGTCGAGGCGATCCGCAAGCAGCCTTCGATGAGTGACGTGCAGATCAAGGTCATCGCCAACCAGGGTGACGCGGTGACTTCGTCATTGACCGAACTGGCCGAGGCTGGGGCGGTTGGTCTGCTGTTGTCCATCACCGTGCTGTTCTTCTTCCTGCGGCATTGGCCATCGACTCTGATGGTGACGCTGGCGATCCCGATCTGCTTTGCGATCACCCTGGGCTTCATGTACTTCGTCGGGGTGACGCTGAATATCCTGACCATGATGGGATTGCTGCTGGCGGTGGGCATGCTGGTGGACAACGCCGTGGTGGTGGTGGAGAGCATCTACCAGGAGCGCGAACGTTTCCCCGATCAACCGGAGCTGGCTTCGCTGGTGGGCACGCGCAACGTGTCCATCGCGCTCAGTGCCGGCACCCTGTGCCACTGCATCGTGTTCCTGCCGAACCTGTTTGGTGAAACCAACAACATCAGCATCTTCATGGCGCAGATTGCCATCACCATTTCGGTGTCGTTGCTGGCGTCGTGGCTGGTGGCCATCAGCCTGATCCCGATGTTGTCGGCGCGGATGAAGACGCCGGCCATGGTGAAGTCGCACAAGGGCGTGATCGCCAGGCTGCAGGCGCGCTACGCACGGGTGCTGCGCTGGACCCTGGAGCATCGCGGCTGGAGTGTGCTGGGCATCGTCCTGGTGGTCCTGGTCAGCCTGGTGCCGATCAAGTTGACCAAGGTCGACATGTTCGGTGGTGACGGCGGCAAGGAGGCCTTCATCGGCTATCAGTGGAAGGGCTCCTACACCCGCGAACAGCTGGGCGAGGAAGTCGCCCGGGTCGAGGCCTACCTGGACAAGAACCGCGAACGCTTCCACATCAGCCAGATCTATTCCTGGTTCAGCGAGCAGGAAGGCAGCAGCACGATCATCACGTTCGAAGAGGGCAAGGTGAAGGCCAAGGACACGGCGGCCTTCCTAGAGATCATGCGCAAGGAAATGCCGCGTTCGGCGCGCGCGGACTACAGCATCGGCAACCAGGGCGATGGCAACGGCGGCGGTGGCGGCAAGGGCGTGCAGGTGCAGCTGGTGGGCGACTCGACCCAGGCCTTGCAGGAAATTGGCGAGGAAGTACTGCCGTTGCTGGCCCAGCGCAAGGAACTGCGCGACGTGCACATCGACAACGGCGACCGTACCAGCGAGCTGGCCATCCGCGTCGACCGCGAGCGTGCGGCCGCCTTCGGCTTCAGCGCCGACGAGGTCGCACGCTTCGTCGGCCTGGCGCTGCGTGGCTCGCCGATCCGCGAGTTCCGCCGCGGTGACAACGAGGTGCCGGTCTGGGTGCGTTTCGCCGGCGCCGAGACCACCCGGCCCGAAGACCTGGACAGCTTCACCGTGCGCACCAAGGATGGCCGTACCGTGCCGTTGCTGAGCCTGGTCGAGGTGCAGATGCGCCCTTCGGCCACCCAGATTGGCCGCACCAACCGCCAGACCACGCTGACCATCAAGGCCAACCTGGGCGAGAAGGTGACCCAGCCTGAAGGCCGCAAGGCCATGGAGGCAGTGCTCAAGAACATGAGCTTCCCGGCCGGCTACAGCTTCACCTTCGACGGCGCCGACTACCAGGATGACGGCGAGGCGATGAAGCAGATGCTGTTCAACCTGGTGCTGGCACTGCTGATGATCTACGTGGTGATGGCCGCGGTGTTTGAATCGCTGTTGTTCCCGGCGGCGATCATGAGCGGAGTGCTGTTCTCGATCTTCGGCGTGTTCTGGCTGTTCGCGTTGACCGGTACGACCTTCGGCATCATGTCCTTCATCGGCATTCTGGTGCTGATGGGCGTGGTGGTGAACAATGGCATCGTGATGATCGAGCACATCAACAACCTGCGCCGGCGTGGCCTGAGCCGCACCGACGCGCTGGTGGAGGGCTCGCGCGAGCGCCTGCGCCCGATCATGATGACCATGGGCACGGCGATCCTGGCGATGGTGCCGATCTCGCTGACCACCACCACCATGTTCGGCGATGGCCCGCCTTACTACCCGATGGCGCGCGCGATCGCCGGCGGACTGGCGTTCTCGACCGTGGTCAGCCTGCTGTTCCTGCCGACCATCTACGCGATGCTCGATGACCTCAGCAGCGGCGTGTCGCGGCTGGTGAAGCGCGCGAGCGGGCGCGCCGAGGTGCCCGGCACCGACGTGTCGGTCGTCTGAAACATAAACGCCGCCGGATCGAAATCCGGCGGCGTGCAAGGTGCCAAGGTGGCCCGGGCGGGCGGTGGATCGTCGCTGCCGTCCGCCCGGGCCGCTGCCCTGCTTAGGCCCAGTTGGCCGCAATCACCGTGTCCAGCTGCTTCCACTGCTGCTGGGTCAGGCTCTCCGAGCCGGCCGGGGTCGCCCCGAAGGCAGCCATGGCGTTGACCAGGTTGTCGACCTGGTTGGCCTTCAGGGTCTGGCCGGCGGCGTCGCGGAACAGGTCCACCCGGGCGTCGGCGGCGCCGTACCAGTTGGCGACGGTGATCTTGTCCGGGTCACCCATCAGCTGGCTGTTGCCGCTGTTGATCGGTGTCCCATCGAAGTTGAAGCCTTCGGCATCCACCTTGTTGCTGTCCAGCACGGTGACTTCCAGGTCGTTGCCCTTGCGGCTGAACCACACGCGGTTGGCTTTCGCTTCGGAGGCCGCGCTGAACACGATTTCATCGTGACCATCCGCATCGCCGTTGCGGATCACGTCCTGGCCGAAGCGCTTGTCGAAGACATAGGTATCGTTGCCGGCGCCACCTTCGAGGAGGTCATTGCCCATGCCGCCGTTGAGACGGTCGTGGCCCAGGCCACCCCTGAGGGTATCGTCGCCCATGCCGCCATCGAGGCGGTCGTTGCCGATGCCGCCCTCGAGCAGGTCGTTGCCCATGCCACCGTTGAGCGTGTCGTTGCCGGCATCGCCGTACAGCTTATCGTTGCCCATGCCGCCATCGAGCCAGTCGTCGCCGGCGCCGCCATGGAGCGTGTCGTTGCCCATGCCGCCCTCCAGCTTGTCGTTGCCAGCCTCTCCGTACAGCGTATCGGCGCCCATGCCGCCAAACAGCCGATCGTCGCCGGCGCCGCCATAGAGCGTGTCGTCACCCATGCCGCCGTCCAACTTGTCGCTGCGCGCGGTGCCGCGCAAGGTGTCGTTGGCCATACCGCCGGTGCGGACAACGCCGTCGCCGCGGAAGTCCTGGCGCCACGCCTGATCGGCACCGGTAGCGGTGCCTGCCTGCGTGGTGGCAGTCTGCACTTCCTTGAACGGGGTAGTGGCCGGGATCGCCGGCTTGGCGACTTCCGGCACTACCGCAACGGGTGCGATGGCCGGAGCGGGCGGGGTAAAGGCAACGACCGGGCCCACAGGGCCGACGGGGCCAACCGGGCCAACAGGGGTGCCCGAGGGAGCCCAGCTGCCCGTGGCGCCCCAGTTGTTGGCGCTCATCTGGCTGAGCTCGGCTCGCATCTTCGCCATGGTGGCGTCGAACGCCTTCATGTCCGATTCGTAGCTGCTCCAGGTGTTGGTGGTGTTGCCGAACGACATGCTGGGCATATAGCCGTTCTGTGAGAAATTGCCGTTGACGGCGCGGAACTGTGAAGTGCGATTGTTGTTCAAAGTGTGTTTCCTATTCTTTGCCTGTGCGGGCACAGGCAATTACGAGGTTACGAAGGTGGTGGCGATTCCCGGCTCACGATGAGCAGGAGGGACACACACCTTCATTGCTGCGGGCCGAGTGGCCGCGGTTGAATCCATTGAGGGCGAAATCCTGTGGTGATGCTCCTTATTGAAGAGGCGTTCCTGGCTTAACGTTCCTGCAGGCTCTCGCTGGTGCGCCGCTGCAGCGGCGACAGGAAATAGCTGATGAGGCGGCGGTGGCCGGTATGGATTTCCGCGCGCACCGACATGCCGGGCGCCAACGGCAGAGGGCGTTGGCCTGGGCCGCGTCTCAGTCGCACGCGCACGCTATAGACGGCTCCGCGCTTGGCATCGGCGATCGCGTCGGAGGACACCGATACGACCTCGCCGTCGAGCATCCCAAAGCGCGTGAAGTCAAACGCGTCGACCTTGATACGGACCGCCTGGCCGACATGGACGAAGCCGACATCGCGGTTGGCGATGAAGGCCTCGATGTCCACCGGCTGGTCGTTGGGCACGATCAGAAGCACCGGCTGGGCTGCGGTCACCACTGCGCCGGGCGCGCTGACGGCCAGCTGCTGCACCGTGCCCGCCACTGGCGCGACCAGCCGGGTTTGCCGGTCGCGGTGCTGCGCCTTGCGCAATTCCTGGGTCAGTGAGGCGATGCGCTGACCGGCCTGCAGCTGCAGGTCAAGCAAGCCGCGGCTGAGTTCGGCGGCGGCGCTGCTGCGCAGGTCGCTGGCCTGGCGCTGCGCGGCGTGGGCCTGGCCAAGGCGAGCCTGCTGGGCGACCAGCTGTTGCTTCTGCTGCACGGCGGCCTGCTCGCGTTCGAGCCAGGCATGGCGCGAGACGAACTTGCCCTCCAGCAGGCCGCGATAATCGTCGGCCATCTGACGCGAGATCGGCGTGGTTGCCTTGAGCGAATCGATCGCCGCAACGGTGGCCTGGACCTCGGCGTCGCGTTGGGCCAGGGCCGAGTCAGCCTGGGCCAGCCGCGCGCGATATTCCTCGTACTGGGTGGAAATACGCGTATGCAATCGGGCCAGCGCCGGCGCGGGGGCATCGGCCAGCCTGGGCAGGACCGGCGCGCGACGTTCGCGCAATGCCAGCAGCAGGGCATCGGCCTGCGCCAGGTCCATCTGCGCGTCCAGCAGTTGGGAACGCAGCTGCGTGACCTCGGTCTCGGTGAGGCTGGGATCGAATTCGACCAGCAGCTGCCCGGCGCGGACGCGCTGGCCGTCGTGTACATGGATGGCCTTTACCACCGACAGGTTGTCGGGCTGGATCGGCTTGCTGCGTCCGACGGCGAGCACCTTGCCTTCGGCGGCCGAGACTACGTCGATGCGACCCAGGAATCCCCACGCCAGGGTCAGGCCACACAGGCAGAGAATGGCCACGAGCAGGACGCGCGGGGCTGGATGCACGGGGGTATCGCGCAGTGCCTCGGCCGCCGGCAGGAATTCGATCTCATGCGGTAGGCGCGGCGGGCCATCCATCTGGCGACGCGCCTGCCAACTGTCTCGCCAGACAGCCGCGGCTTGCTTGCAGAAGTGAACCAGGCGATTCATCGTCAGCCCTGCTGCAGTTGGTGGAGGCGCGCGTAGTGGCCTTGCTGGCGTGCCAGCAAGACGGCGTGGGTCCCGGACTCGACGATCTCGCCTTTGTCCATGACCACGATGCGATCGGCTTCGCGCACGGCGCTGAGGCGGTGGGCGATAACGATCACGGTGCGGCCGCGGCGGATCGCCCGCATGTTGTCGTGGACGATGCGCTCGGACTCGTAGTCGAGTGCGCTGGTGGCTTCGTCGAGGATCAGGATGCGCGGATCGCCCATCAGGGCGCGCGCAATGGCGATGCGTTGCCGCTGTCCGCCGGACAGGGAGCTGCCATGCTCCTCGACCATCGTGTCGTAGCCGTGTGGCAATGCGACGATGAACTCGTGCGCGCCGGCGGTGGTCGCAGCCTGCATGACGCGTTCGAGCGAAGCTGCGGGCATGCAAAGGGCGATGTTGTCGCGGATGCTGCGGCGAAACAGCAGGTTTTCCTGCAGGACGACACCGATCTGGCTACGCAGCGACGCCACGTCCACCGTCGACAAATCGATGCCGTCGATCAGGACCCGGCCGCGCTCGGGTGAGTACAGGCGCTGGACCAGCCGGGTCAATGTGCTCTTGCCAGACCCGGAGTGCCCGACGATGCCGACCATCTCTCCCGCCTCGATCGTCAGATCGACCCCTCGAAGCACCTCCAGGCCATCGACACCGTAGCGGAACCGCACCTGCTGGAAGTCGATGCTGCCGCGCAACCCGGTCAGCTGGGTGCGTGAAGCGTGTTCGTTCTCGGGGCGCGTGTTGAGGATGTCGCCCAGGCGCTGCATCGATACGCCGGTCTGCTGGAAGTTCGTCCACGACTGCGCCAGCCGCATGATCGGCTGGCCCACGCGGCCAGCCAGCATGTTGAAGGCGATCAGCTGGCCGACGCTGAGGCCGCCTTCGATCACCAGGCGTGCCCCCAGCCACAGCGTGCCGACCGTGACCAGCTTGCCGACCAGGGACACCGATTCGCCGGCCATGTTGGCCAGGTTCTGGGTCCGGAAGTTAGCGCTAACGTATCCGGCCAGCCGTTCGTCCCAGCGACGCGCGAACTGCGGCTCGACCGACATCGACTTGACCGTGTCGATGCCACTGATGGTTTCGACCAGCATGGCCTGGGTTTCGGCGCTGCGCTCGAAACTGTGTTCGAGCCGCCGGCGCAGCATTGGGGTGACCACGAGGGAGATGAGGAAATAGATAGGCAGCGAGCCCAGCACCAGCAGGGTGAGCCAGCCGCTGTAGAACAGCATCACCGCGATGAACACGCATGAGAAAACCACGTCCAGCAGCAGCGTGATGGTGTTGCCGGTGAGGAAGCTGCGGATGTTCTCCAACTCGCGGACGCGGGCCACCGAGTCGCCCACGCGGCGGGCCTGGAAGTACGCCAGGGGCAGGTGGATGAGGTGGCGGAACAGGCGTGACCCCAGTTCCACGTCGATGCGGCTGGCGGTGTGGATCATCAAATAACTGCGCAGCATCGACAGCAGCGTCTCGAAGACCATCACGCCGAGCAGGCCGATGGAGATCACATCCAGGGTGCTCAGGCCGCGATTGACCAGGACCTTGTCCATGACCACCTGGAAGAACAGCGGCGTGACCAGAGCGAAGACCTGCAGGACCAGCGAAGCGATGACGACCTCGCCCAGCACGCGCCGATGACGGACGATGGCGGGGATGAACCAGGACAGGTCGAACTTGGCCAACTGGCCGATCAGGGAGTCCTGCGATTGCACCAGCAGCAGCTGCCCGCTCCATATCGAATCGAGCGCGTCGAATTCAATGGAGAAGGTCTGCCCGCGCAGCGGCTCGTGGACCAGCGCGCGTGGCTCGGCAACCTTGGCGAAAATAAAATAGCGGCCCTGCCGATCGATGCCGACCGCAGGAAACGGTGTGTGCTCAAGGCGCTGAAGGCGGGTAGTGACGCGCCTGCATTTGAGCCCGAGGCGGCGAAAGGCCAGCACCATTTCGCCGGGGGCCAGCATGCCGGTGCCGGCGTCGAGTTCGCGCTGCAGTTGCTGCGGCGATGCCGTGACCCCATGCAATTGCGCAAGCATGGCGATGCAGGCGACGCCGGATTTGAGGGCGTCGTCGGGCAGTGACGGCGATGAGGGCAAGGTTTGGGACACGTCGGCTACGCTGGGCAAAGGAGAACGCCAGCACGCCGAGAGGCAATGAGGCTGGGTGCAATCCTAGGACCGCATCCAGTTCATCGATATTGGATGTATCGCAGTACTTCCCGCACCAAAAATAGCTAAGCAAGCGCCGTTCGCACTCGCCCGTGCGTTAGCCGCCCTGCAATCGATGCAGTATCTGCACGCCCGCCAGCCACAGTCCCAGGGCGCTGCCGGCGCTGGTGAGGATGAAAGTCAAAAGAACGCGCGTCACACGATTGCGGTACCAGCCGCGCAGCGTCTGCGCATCGTCGCGCAGGGTCAGGAAGTCGTTGTAGGCCGGCTTGCGCAGGTTGACTTCGACCAGCGCGGAGAAGGTGCCGGCCGGTACGCTGAGGCGGAACGGCTTGAGCGGTGCGGCCACGGCGGCGGTGAGGATGCTCAGCGGATGGCTGCCGGCGAGCAAGGCGCCGAGTGCGGCCAGTCCGCCGGTGTACAGCGTCCACTGCAGCAGCAGGTCGGTGCCCATGCTCATGCCGCCGCGCCAGAAGCCGAGCGCGATGCCGGCGACCACCACGGTGAGGATGATGAGCGTGATCCACGGAATGCGGCGGCGCTGCTGCACGAACTCAAGTTGTTCGCGCAGCACGGTCGGGTCTTCGCTGTCTTCGGCCAGGTGGCGCGCGAGCCCGGCGAGGTGGCCGGCACCGACGACGGCCAGTACCGACTGCTTGCCCTGGCCGGCTTCCTCGCGCAAGCGCGTGGCCATGTAGCGATCGCGCTCGGCGATGATGGTGTCGTAAAGCTCGGGGCTTTCGCTGGCGAAGTCACCGAAGCTGGCCTCGAGCATGTCGCCTTGCTTGAGCTTCTCGATCTCTTCCTCGCCGACATCGTCGCTGGCGAACAGGCCAGTGAGCAGGCCGCCGGCCAGCTTGAGCTTGCCGATCAGCCCCAGGCGCGCCGAGGCGCGCTTGAAGGTGGTGCCAACCTCGCGATCGATCAGGTAGACCGGCAGGTGCTGCGCCTTGGCCAGCCCCACCGCCTGCTTCAATTCGGCGCCCGGCTCGATGTCCAGTTGCTTGGCCAGCCGGCGCTGGTAGGCGGCCAGGGCGAGATTGGCGGCGAACAGGGCCACGCGGCCCTTGCGGATCACCTGCACCAGGTCGAGCTTGGCCAGCGCATCGGGATCGGTGAGTGCCTGCAGGCGCTGGCTATCCAGCTCCACCGCCACGGCGTCGAAGCGGCCGCTGTCGATGGCCTTCTCCACCGCGGCCACGCTGGCCTGGGAAACATGGGCGGTGCCGAGCAGGGTATAGCGCACGCCATCGCGTTCGACGATGCGGTGCGGCTGGCCGGACAGCAGGTCGTCGGTGTCGGCGGTAATCGTCTGGTCCATTACTTCACTTCTTCAATGGGAGGTTGGCCGGTGCCCGGGCCGATGGCGCGTTGCATCTGCACGGTATCCAGCCAGCGCCCGTGCTTGCGGCCCAGGCCCTTGAATATGCCGACCAGTTCGAAGCCGAAGCGCTCATGCAGGCGGATAGAGGCCAGGTTGGTCGGCTCGCCGATCACCGCCACCATCTGCCGGTAGCCACGCGCCTGGCACTCGTCGATCAGCCGTTGCATCAGGGCCGCGCCCACGCCCTTGCCTTGCGCCTCGGCGGCGACATACACCGAGTTCTCCACGGTCCATTGGTACGCGATGCGGGCGCGATAGCTGCCGGCGTAGGCGTAGCCGACCACGCGGCCTTCGAGCTCGGCGACCAGGTAGGGGTAGCCAGCGGCGAGCAGGTTGCGCCGGCGCTGCGCCATCTCGGCTTCGTCCGGCACTTCGTACTCATAAGTGTTGACGAAGTCGGTGACCTCGACCGCATAGATCGCGGTGATCGCCGGGATATCGGCTTCGGTGGCGTCGCGCAGCAGCAGGGTCATGGGGGCCGGTCAGTCGATGTAGCGCTTGAGCAGGTCGCCGTAGGCATCGATGCGGCGGTCGCGCAGGAACGGCCAGATTCGCCGGACATGCTCGCTGCGCTGCAGGTCGACCTCGCAGACCAGCACGGTCGGCTCGGCGCCCGCTTCGGCCACGAATTCGCCCTGCGGACCGAGCACGTGGCTGTTGCCCCAGAACTGGATGCCCGAGGCGCCCACCGGGCCGTTGTCGGCCAGCGGCGAGGCCTCATGACCTACGCGGTTGCAGCTCAGCACCGGCAAGCCATTGGCCACGGCGTGGCCGCGATGGCTCAGCACCCAGGCGTCGCGCTGGCGGTTCTTTTCGTCCGGCGCGTCTTCCGGATCCCAGCCGATCGCGGTGGGGTAGAGCAGCATTTCGGCGCCGGCCAGCGCCATCAGGCGCGCGGCTTCCGGATACCACTGGTCCCAGCACACCAGCACGCCGAGGCGGCCGACCGAGGTATCGATGGGCTTGAAGCCGATGTCGCCAGGCGTGAAATAGAACTTTTCGTAGAACCCCGGATCGTCCGGGATGTGCATCTTGCGGTACTTGCCGAGCAGGCGCCCATCCTTTTCCAGGACTACGGCGGTGTTGTGGTACAGGCCGGCGGCACGGCGCTCGAACAGCGAGCCCACGATCACCACGCCATGCTTTTTCGCCAGGGCGCCGAGGCGCTCGGTGCTGGGGCCGGGGATAGGCTCGGCCAGGTCGAACTCGCCGACCGACTCGTGTTGGCAGAAATACGCGCCGTTGTGCAATTCCTGCAGCAGCACCAGGCGCGCACCTTGCGCGGCGGCTTCGGCCACGCGCGCTTCGATCACGGCCAGGTTGGCCTCGGCATCGCCGTGGTTGCGCTCCTGGATGAGCGCGACAGTGAGGGTTTGACGGGTCATGGGGCGGATCCGCGTGTGGGTGCGAACGACAAGGTTAACGCGCGGGCGGGAACTGCGGCCGGCCCGCGCCGGACCGGTTCAGGCAGCCTGCAGGCCTGCCGGCAGTTGCATGGTGATGCAGTGCAGGCTGCCGTTCTGCCAGATCAGCGCACGGCAGGGCACCGGCACGATCTCGCGCCCGGGGAATGCCTCGGCCAGCACTGCCTGGGCGCGCGTATCGGCGGCATCGCCATAGGCCGGCATCAACACCGCACCATTGACGATCAGGAA
>DATLJF010000276.1:0-12113 GCA_035539015.1 Stenotrophomonas sp.
TGTTCATGTTGTGCATCACCCACAGCGAGCCGATGACGACGATGCCGATGATCAGCACCGAGAACAGGCCGACCTGGACGTTGGAGCGCTGTTCGGGCGAGCGGTCCATGTGCAGGAAGTAGACGATGTGTACCAGCATCTGCACCGCCGCCATGATCGAGATGATCGCTACGGTGACGCCGCGCGAGAAGGTGTGGTTCATCACGATGGCGAAGGGGATGACGGTCAGGACGACCGCCATCACGAAGCCGATCAGGTAGGACTTCACCCCGCCGTGGCCGGCGTGGGCGTCGGAGTGGTTGTCGTGGCCGGCCATTACAGGGCTCCCAGCAGATAGACGATGGTGAAGACACCGATCCAGATGATGTCCAGGAAGTGCCAGAACAGGCTCAGGCACGCCAGACGCGTGGTGTTGCGGGCGGTCAGGCCGTTCTTGGCGATCTGGATCACCAGCACTGCCATCCACAGCAGGCCGGAAGCGACGTGCAGGCCGTGGGTGCCGACCAGGGTGAAGAACGCCGACAGGAATGCGCTGCGACCGGGGCCGGCGCCTTCGTGGATCAGGTGGTGGAATTCGTAGATTTCCATCGCCAGGAAGCCGAGGCCGAACAACGCGGTGACGGCCAGCCAGCCGTACAGGCCAGTCAGGTTGCGCTTGCCCGCCGAGATCATCGCGAAACCGAACGTCAGGCTGCTGAACAGCAGCAGGAAGGTTTCCACCAGCACGAAGCGCAGGTCGAACAGTTCCTTGGCAGTCGGGCCGTCGGCGGTCGCGCCGGACAATACCGCGAAGGTGGCGAACAGGCCGGCGAAGATGAGGCAGTCGCTCATCAGGTACACCCAGAAGCCGAAGACGGTGTTGCCGCCGGCGTCGTGGTGCCCGTGCTCGTGGTCGTCGTGACCGTGGCCGTGGCCGCCCGTGTGGGCGGCGTGGGTGTCGAGGGTAGTAGCCGTGGACATGCTCAGACCGCCTTGGTTGCCTGCGCCTGGTCAAGCAGGGCGAAGCGCTCGTTTTCGATGCGCTCCACTTCCGCCGCCGGCACGTAGTAGTCGATGTCGTTGTCGAAGGTGCGCGCGATGAAGCTGCCGATCATGCCGACCAGGCCCACCACCGCCAGCCACCAGATGTGCCAGGTCAGGGCGAAGCCCAGGACAATGCTGAAAGCACCGATCCAGAAGCCCGCCGCCGTGTTGCGCGGCATGTGGATGTCTTCATAGTGGGTCGGACGCACCCAGCCGTTGCCCTTCTGCTTGTCTTCCCAGAACTGGTCGATGCTGTCCACGCGCGGCAGGTGGGCGAAGTTGTAGAACGGCGGCGGCGAGGAGGTGGACCACTCCAGCGTGCGGCCATCCCATGGGTCGCCGGACAGGTCCATGTTGTCCTTGCGCTTCCACACGCTGTACACCAGCTGCCACAGGTTGAGGGCGATGCCGCAGGCGATGATCGCCGCACCGGCCGCGGCCACGATCAGCCACGGACCCCATTCGGGGTGGTTGTAGGTGTTGAGGCGACGGGTCATGCCCATGAAGCCCAGCACGTACAGCGGCATGAAGGCGACGAAGAAGCCGATGATCCAGCACCAGAACGAGGCCTTGCCGATCTTCTCGTTGAGCTTGAAGCCGAACGCCTTCGGGAACCAGTAGGTGAGGCCGGCCAGGTAGCCAAACACCACGCCGCCGATGATGACGTTATGGAAGTGGGCGATCAGGAACAGGCTGTTGTGCAACACGAAGTCCACCGCCGGGATGGCCAGCATCACGCCGGTCATGCCGCCGATCACGAAGGTGATGATGAAGCCCAGCATCCACAGCACCGGCGAGGTGAAGTGCACGCGGCCGCGGAACATGGTGAACAGCCAGTTGAAGATCTTCACGCCGGTGGGGATCGAGATGATCATCGTCGTGATGCCGAAGAAGGCATTGACGTTGGCACCCGAGCCCATGGTGAAGAAGTGGTGCAGCCACACGATGAAGGACAGCACGCCGATGCACGCGGTGGCGTAGACCATCGAGGTGTAGCCGAACAGCTTCTTGCGGCAGTACGTGGCCACCAGCTCGGAGTAGATGCCGAACGCCGGCAGGATCAGGATGTAGACCTCCGGGTGGCCCCAGATCCAGATCAGGTTGACGTACATCATGGCGTTGCCGCCAGCGTCGTTGGTGAAGAAGTGCGTGCCGAGGTAACGGTCCGCACCCAGCAGCGCCAGGGCGACGGTGAGGATCGGGAAGGCAGCGATGATCAGCACGTTGGTGACCAGCGCGGTCCAGGTGAAGATCGGCATGCGCATCAGGGTCATGCCTGGCGCGCGCATGCGCATGATCGTCACGAAGAAGTTGATGCCGGTCAGCAAGGTACCCAGGCCGGATATCTGCAGCGCCCATATGTAGTAGTCGACGCCGACCCCTGGACTGAACTCCAGCCCCGACAACGGCGGGTAGGCCAGCCAGCCGGTCTGCGCGAACTCACCCACGCCCAGCGAAATGTTGACCAGCGCCACGCCGGCCACGAACAGCCAGAAGCTCAGCGAGTTCAGGAACGGGAAGGCGACGTCGCGCGCACCGATCTGCAGCGGCACCACCAGGTTGACCAGGCCGGTCATGAACGGCATGGCCATGAAGAAGATCATGATCACGCCGTGCGCGGTGAAGATCTGGTCGTAGTGGTGCGGTGGCAGCACGCCCTCGCCGCCACCAGCGGCCAGCGCCTGCTGGGTACGCATCATCGCCGCGTCGGCAAAGCCGCGCAGCAACATGATCAGCGCCACGATGATGTACATCACGCCGATCTTCTTGTGGTCGACCGAGGTGAACCATTCGCGCCACAGGTAGCCCCACAGCTTGTACTTGGTGAGCGCGGCCACGATGACCAGGCCGATCAGCGCGGCGCCACCGAGGGCGCCCATGATGATCGGCTCGTGGTACGGGACCGCCTCGAGCGTGAGTTTGCCTAGCATCAGTTCTCTCCGGAGGTGCACATGGCGACCGGCTCGGAGGCCGTTGCCGAATCATGCTGGCCATCGTCGTGGCCTTGGTGGTGCGGTCCATGCGCGTGTTTGTCGAGCAGCGACTGGAACAAGCCGCCCTGCACCGACGCGTAGTAAGTGACCGGGTACTTTTCGCGGTCGTTGCGGTTGGCCGCCAGCGCCTGCAGCGCGGCGTCGTCCAGCGCGGTCGGCGACGCCTTCACCTTCTGCAGCCAGGCCTGGTAGCCGGCGTTGTCGGTGGCATGCACGGCAAAGCCCATCTTCGAGAAGCCGTGGCCGCTGTAGTTGGCCGAGATACCGAAGTATTCGCCCGCCTCGTTGGCGATCAGGTGCACCTGGGTCTGCATGCCGGCCATCGCATAGATCTGCGTGCCGAGGTGCGGGATAAAGAAGGAGTTCATCACCGTGTCCGAGGTGATGCGGAAGTTCAGCGGGGTATCCACCGGCACCGCGATCTCGTTGACCGTCGCCACGCCCTCTTCCGGGTAGATGAACAGCCACTTCCAGTCCATCGACACCGCCTCGATGGTGACCGGCTTGACGTCCGACTGCAGCGGCCGGTACGGGTCCAGCGCATGCGAAGAGCGCCAGGTCAGCACCGCCAGCACCAGGATGATCAGGCACGGGATCGACCACACCACCACCTCGATGGCGGTCGAATGCGACCACTCCGGCTCGTAGCGGGCCTTGCTGTTGGAGGCGCGGTACTTCCAGGCGAAGGCGATCGTCATCACGATCACCGGGATCACGACCAGCAGCATCAGCACCACGGAGGTGATCAGCAGCGTCTTCTGGTCCTGGGCGACCTGGCCCTTGGGGGCGAGCAGCGCCGACTGGCAACCAGCCAGCAGCGCCGTGGACAACAGCGCCAATCCGGGCCGCAGCGCGCGCCCGAGGGGTTTCAGCGGAATCATCGGTGGATCCAATTGCGAGGGGGTGCCGGCCCACATCCCACCTCGGAAGGCGCGCCCAGGCCGCGATGCCGGGCGGGCGGCGCGGGACTGAACAGGGGATGCGGGTTAGCTGCGCAATTTTAAGCCCAACGGCGTGTTCACGAAAGGCATTGAGCAATGATCCGGCGCAATTGGCCGGGGAAGATTGTGCGACACGTTGTCGCAGCGCAGTGCGCGCCCGCCAGACGAGGCATAGCCAAGCGTGGCATTGGAATATGTGAGTCGTTCAGGGCCGTCGCCAGGAGGCATGCGCCCATTGAAAGTGACCCCTTTAGGCAGAGCCATCCGCCGCTCGCGTTGCCGGGGCACCTCACCCCCCTCCTTGCTTGCGAACCCACCGCGGCAACCGCACCGCACATCTCCAATCTCACTCCTCGTGCGCTCCTTTCTCGCGGCGATAATTTACGTGGGGTGTAAGGCCCTCGATAAATTCAATTCTGCAATCGAGGCCTGGGCAATCCAACTCAGCCGCACGCATGGAAGGTGCGAGCCGGACTGCGGTTACCTCGGTTATTGCTCCTGCCGTCGAAAGAGGAACAGGGCCGGACCGCGAGCCGTGCGAAACCTGGAATCTCCCGGACACCACGTAGTTGCCTTCCACGATACGGGTCAGGTCGCTATTCACAACGACGCTGGATGGATAGTCGAGCATGTTGTAGCTGTCGCTCCCGGCGAACATCAGCTTCGATCCCCGCGCCGGGTAGTACAACTTCACACTAATCCTACGGCCATCAAATCTTGCAGGATCGGCGACAAGAGCGAATGCAGAGACATCCTTCACCGCATCCGGCACGTCCTGAGCGACGGAATCCCCGCCCGTCCGTGATGACGGCCGTTGCTGGCAGGCCGCTGCGACCGAAATCAGCAAAGCCATCGACGCTAGTCTCTTCATTGGCCCTCCCCGGCTGTTCGCGAAGCTTTACACATGCTTGATCGCGCTAGAAGTCAAATGTGAGCACCGATGAATCAACCCGAGCATCGGGTTGATCGTTTCACCATATGCGCTCCGATCGCGCCTCCCTCGCTCACTTCGCTTGCCTTCCCGATCAGGGCCCCGCCCGGCCATCAGACGAACAATTTCAGGGCTAATAGCGCAAAGACAAAAGTGGCAGAAGCCAGGATCAACAGAATCGCAGGCCAAATCGGACTAAAGACCCTTGCCCAAACCTCAATGGCACTCGCAGATGGATAGGATTCGATGTATTTGCGAGCCCGCGGCAGCTTTACGCCGATAAAAGCAATGATCGCAACACTGGGAACCAAGAACAGAGCGAGCATCAACCACTGGCCCGAGATCGAATAAATCCACCAACCGACCCCGGCGGCCACCGCCAGCACCAGCACGGAGGCGAATACAAAACGGCGCCAGGTGAACGCAGAAGAATCGATCATCTACCCCCCTGCAAGAGATCGTTCGCGGCAGAACGGCAAGGCACACGCGCCGCTACGGAGCAACGCGACGTCACCTTATTAAAACTGGCTCCTAATCCTACGGAAGCGCGACGGGAGACCCGGCCTCAACGGAGGCAGCGGGTGAACAATACACCCACTCATGTCTTGCCCTGCCACCGCAACGACAAAGGCCCGCTTGCGCGGGCCTTTGAAGTAGCTGGTGCCGGAAATAGGAATCGAACCTACGACCTACGCATTACGAATGCGCCGCTCTACCAACTGAGCTATTCCGGCTGAGCCGCGAATTCTAGGGTTTGGTGGGGTGCGTGGTCAATTGATGGGGTGCAGGGGCGCCAGGAGGCCTTCGGTGGCCCGCACGCCTCCTGACCCTGGAGCCCTGCCCTGGGCGAGCGGGGGGAGCCCCCCCCCTTTATCCGCGCGGTCGACCAGCCGCCCTCTCGCAGAACCCGGCCTGCCGTCGTTGTTCCCCGGTCCAGCTGATCGGGGCACGGTCCACGAACGTCGACTGCCGCCGCCCCGGCGCCGAGTCGCCCTGGTCATCCGCCCAGCATGAGGTAGGCCGCATAGGTCAGGACCACGCATCCCCCGGCGATCGATGCCGCCCATGCCGCTCGGCGGCCCCCCTTCCCGCGAGTCTGGCTGGCCTGGCCGGCGACCAGCACCGCCATTGAGGCAATCCACAACGCATATCCCCAGCCGTAAGCGCTGACTCGCGATTGCGAAGAGAGCTCGTGGACACGCACGTAGCTGTAGAACGGAAATGAGAGCGCAAGCAGCAGCCCTGCTGCAGCGAACACCACCGACCTGCGCGGGCGCGAGCTTGCCATGGTCACCGCCAGCGCGAACGCCGGATTGGCGAACCAGCCAAAGTTCAGATCGAATACGCCACCCCAACCGGTCCCCAGGAGCGCTAATGGCGAGACCGCCTCGAAGTCTTCGTTGACGTAAATCGCCGGGAACCAGAAGCAGCTCAGATAACACCCAAGGGCCATGAGGACATGGATGGGGAGTCCGCGTCGTCCGTGTGCGGGGATCATGCCTTCCTCGATGGTGCTTGCTGAAAGTCCTAGTGTGCCCCACCCGCTCCTGCGCTTTCATCGCGCTTCTCAGGCCGGCCCGCTGCAGAGCGCACAATCAGCCCCTGTTACCCTAATCCCATGCCCGCCCCCTCCTCGCTCGTCGCCGAATTGCGCGCCGAATCCCTCCGTCGACTCACCCGGACCACGCACCAGCAGCTGGACGACACTCTGTTGGCGCATGGCATTTCCCGCGACCGCCAGCGGTTCTCCCGATTCGTGGACCTGCAATATCGCTTCCACCTGGAGGCGGCGCCGCTTTACGCGCGCGCCGACCTGGCCGCTCATTTCCTGGATCTGCCGGCCAGAGCCCGACTGGCGAAGATCGAGGCGGATATGCGCAGCCTCGAAGTCACGGCCCCACTGCCGTCGGCGCCCGCTCGTGCGCTGACCCAGGTTCCCCTGCCGCGCGCCCTGGGATGGCTCTACGTCGCCGAAGGATCGACCCTCGGCGCGGCCGTGATTCTCAAGTTGATTGCTCCGCTCGGCCTGGACGCCCGTTTTGGCGCCTCGCATCTGGCGCCAGGAGAAGATGGTGTCGCCCTTCCGTGGCGGCGCTTCACCACAGCGCTCAACGCGATCAGCTTGCTAGCCGAGCAGGAATCGGAAGTGATCGACGGCGCTCAAGAGGCATTCTCCGTGGTCAACCAACACATGCGGGCCGTTTTCTCATGATCTTCACACCGCTTGCGCTGGGCCGGCGGGCCACGTAGGCATCAGCATTGGCTTCCGGCAAAATGCGCCGATGCCACAGCCCCTTCTCTGCCCCTGGCCGCCATCACGGCGCCTGGATCGGCTTACCTGGAAAGTGCGCTGTCAGGATCAGGAGCCATGAATGCCGTCGGACATCACCTTAACTGCAAGGCTCGGTTTGTCCGACTGTGCCCGCGAACCCATCCACGCCCCCGGTGCGATACAACCCTACGGCCTGTTGCTGATCCTCGACCCCCTGGATTGGGTGGTGAGGGAAAGGGCCGTCGCACGCATCGAATTGATTGAGCAATTCGGCGACCCGCTCGGCCGGCCGCTGGACGAGGTGTTCGGCGGCGCGCTTGCCGGCTGGCGCCCGGCCATCGAACAGCTCGGGCCCGATACGTCCTTGTTCCTGGGAACCCTGGCGCTGGGTACGGCCGGCGTACACCACGCGGTGGCACACCGCGCCGAGTCGCAGGTGCTGGTTGAGCTGGAAGCGCCGGTTCCCGGCGAGCCGGGTTCACTGGAAGACCTCTACCCGACCATCCGCCAGTTCATGGGCGAGATCGAAAAGGCGACCTGCATCGCCGAGCTCTGCGCCATTGCCAGTGAACATGTCCGCGCCCTGACGAAGTTCGACCGCACGCTGATCTATCAGTTCGATGCGAACTGGAATGGCGTCGTGGTCGCCGAAAGCCGGAACGATAGGCTGCCGTCCTATCTCGACCTGCGTTTCCCCGAATCGGACATTCCAGCGCAAGCGCGCGAGCTGTATCGGCGCAACCGCGTTCGCCTGATTGCCGATTGCGACTATGAGCCGGTGCCGCTGGTGCGTGCCGCCGGGCAGGCCGACGCGGCGCCTACCGACCTGAGTGCGTCGGCCTTGCGAAGCGTGTCACCGGTCCATTTGCAATACATGCGCAACATGGGCACCGGTGCGTCCATGTCGGTCTCGCTCATCCGCGAAGGCCGATTGTGGGGGCTGATCTCCTGCCACAACCGCGAGCCACGCCGCGTCCCCTACCACGTCCGCACGGCCTGTGAGTTCGTCGGCCAGATCCTTGCGCTGCAGATCGCACTCAAGGAACGTGCGCTCGCAGTGGAGGAGCGCATCGACCGGCGCGCGATCCAGCTGCGATTGTTGGCGCGCATGGCCGGCGACCAGAACTTCATGGCCGCGCTGGGGCGCGATCCAGACAGCCTGATGGCATTGACCCGCGCCAACGGCGTGGCGATCGTGCACCGTGGCGAGTGCGTCATGCTGGGCGCATGCCCGAGCCAGCCGCAGATTCTCGGCCTGGTCCACTGGCTCACCCATGTGCATCCCGGTGAAGAAGTGTTCTCCACCGAACAGCTGCCTGCGGCGTGGCCCGACGCCGAAGCCTTCAGCGAGCAGGCCAGCGGGGTGCTGGCCATCTCCATCTCGCAGCTGCACGACAGCTTCGTGTTGTGGTTCCGCCCCGAGGTCATCCGCACCGTGCGCTGGGGCGGCGATCCGCGCAGCAAGCAGCAGGCGACCGCGCTCTCGCCACGTACCTCGTTCGAGGCCTGGAAGCAGACTGTGCACCAGCAATCGCTGCCGTGGGACGAAGTAGACCGCGACGCGGCGCTCGAACTGCGCGGGGCCATCGTCGACATCGTCTTGCGCAGGGCCGAGGAGATGGCCGAGTTGAACGAGCAGCTGGTTCGCAGCAACAAGGAACTGGAAGCCTTCTCCTATTCCGTCAGTCACGACCTGCGGGCCCCGTTCCGCCACATCGTGGGTTATTCGGAGCTGCTGAGCGCCTCGGCGGGCGAACGTCTCGACGAAACCGAACGGCGCTTTCTTGCCACGATCGTTGAATCCGCAAAATCCGCCGGCACGCTCGTCGACGACCTGCTCAGTTTTTCGCAAATGGGACGCTCCACCCTGGGCTTGACGTCGGTCGACATGGGCCTGCTGGTGGACGATGTCCGCAACAAGCTCGACATGGAGTACACCGGACGATCGATCCGGTGGCGAATCGCCCCCCTTCCGCGCGTCGTGGGCGACCCGACCATGCTGCGCCTGGTCTGGCAGAACCTGCTGGCCAATGCCATCAAGTTCACCCGCGATACCCCGGCGCCGATGATCGAGATCGACCATCGCTGCACCGAGGACGAGCACATTTTCCGCGTCCGCGATAACGGCTGCGGTTTTGATCCACGCTACGTCGACAAGCTTTTCGGCGTGTTCCAGCGTCTTCACCATTCAGACGAATACGAGGGCACCGGCATTGGCCTGGCCAACGTGCGTCGCATCGTCGAACGGCACGGCGGGCGAACCTGGGCCGAGGGCAAGCTCGGCGAGGGCGCAACTTTCTACTTCTCCATCCCCCTATTGCCTGGAGCCGATACATGAGGGACTTGCGCCCGATCCTGCTGGTGGAAGACAACCCCAAGGATGCCGAGCTGACACTGGCCGCGCTCAGCCGCTGCCAGCTTCTCAACGAAGTGGTCTATGTCAGGGACGGCGCCGAGGCGCTGGATTACCTGCGCGCCGAGGGCGCCCACGCCGGCTCGCGCCACGCCGCGCCGGTCGTCGTCCTGCTGGACCTCAAGCTGCCCAAGCTCAATGGCCTGGAAGTCCTGGCCGAGGTGCGCAAGGACCCGGCGCTGAGCAGCACGCCGATCGTGATGCTTACCTCCTCCAAGGAGGAACGCGACCTGGTGAGGAGCTACGAATTGGGCGTGAACGCCTTCGTCGTCAAACCCGTGGATTTCACCGAATTCTTCGAGGCCATCCAGGGCCTGGGCGTCTTCTGGGGCATTACCAATCAACCGCCCCCTCATAGTCGCCCGTGAAATGAACCCACTCGCGACAATGGCTGGAATGCCAGACACCGGATCGATCAGGATCCTGATGCTCGAGGACAGCGCGCTCGATGCGGAGCTTATCGCCGCCCAACTCCGCTCAGCGCGCCTGGCTTTCGCGTTCGATCGGGTATGGACGCGCGAAGACTTCCTGGCGGCGATCGAGGGCGGCGATTACGACGTCATTCTGGCTGACCACGTGCTTCCTGCGTTTGATGGCGACTCAGCGCTGAGGCTGGCGCGCGAACGGGTGCCAAAGACGCCTTTCATCTTTGTCTCCGGCACGCTCACCGAGGAGCTGGCCGTGCAGGCGCTGACGCGGGGGGCGCGTGACTATGTGGTCAAGCAGCGACTGCAGCGCTTGCCCGAGGCGCTGCTGCGCGCGCTGCGCGAGCGCGACGAACGCGCCCGGCTGGAGCAGGCGGAGGCCGAGCTCGAACAGAGCCGCAACCGGCTCCAGCTGATCACCGATTCGCTGCCGGCCCTCATCACCCACCTGAGCCCGGACCATCGTTTTCGCTTCGCCAACCGGGCCAGCTTTGATTGGTATGCGCTGGATCCGCAGGCCATGGTCGGGCTGCACATCCGCGATGTCGCCGGCGATCCCGCCTTCGAGCGTGTCCTGCCATTCCTGGAGCGAATCCTCTCTGGCGAGAAGGTCAAGTTCGAAAGCCAGGTGTTGCGTCCGGATGGCTCAGTGCGCCACTCCCACGTGGACGGCGTGCCGGAGTTCGATGGCGCGGGCAATATCACCGGCTATTACACGCTCGCACGGGACATCAGCGACCTGAAGCAGGCCGAACTCTCGCTGCGCCAGATCAACGAGACGCTAGAGCAACAGGTCCTGCAGCGCACCGCCGAACTGCGGCGTAGCGAGAGCCGGCTCCAGGCCGTCTTTCAGTCCAGCTTTCACCAGCAAAACCTGCTGACGACATCCGGCGACATTATCGAGGCCAACATCGCCTCATTGGCGGCGATTCTGGCCACGCCGCCCGAGGTCACCACGCGGCCATTCCACAGTTCGGCCTGGTTCGCCTCCACGCCGAGGGCGTCGGAACTGGTGAGCGAAGCGGTGGCTGCGGCAGCGGACGGGCGTGAATCGAGGCACGAACTCGAACTGCACCTGCCCACTGGCACGCGTAGCTTCGACTTTTCTTTCCGGCCCCTGCGCGACCCCGACGGCAGCGTCACGGCGGTGGTATCGGAGGCCTTCGAAACCACGGCGCGCAGGCAGGCCGAGGCGGCGCTGCGGCAGAGCCAGAAGATCGAAGCAGTGGGGCAACTGACCGGCGGGATCGCACACGACTTCAACAACATCATGACGGTCATCGCCGGCAATATCGAACATGCGCGGCTGATGATCGATCATCTCGGCGAGGCCGCGGTACGGCCATCGCGCGCACTGGACAATGCGATGCGCGGCGTCTCACGTGCTTCAGCGCTGACCCAGCGACTGCTTGCGTTTTCGCGGCAGCAGCCGCTGCAGAGCAAGGCGGTCGACATCGGCACCCATATGCATGGCATGCAGGACATGCTCCAGCGCGCGCTCGGCGAGCTGGTACGGCTGGAAGTCGACGTTGCCGCTGACACCTGGTGTGTCGAGCTGGATCCGGCCCAGCTCGAGAGCTCCATCCTCAACCTGGCCGTCAATGCCCGCGATGCGATGCAGCAAGGCGGCACCTTGTCGGTGGCGGCGGCGAACGTCCACCTGGACAGCGACTTCGAGCTCCAGAATCCGGGTATCCAGCCGGGCGAGTATGTCCGCCTGAGCATTCGCGACACGGGTGAAGGCATGACGCCCGAAACCATGGCGCGGGTATTCGAGCCATTCTTTACCACCAAGGAAGTGGGACGCGGCACCGGCCTCGGCCTCTCGATGGTGTATGGCTTCGTCAAGCAATCGGGCGGCCATGTGCTGATCGAATCCAGTCCCGGCAGAGGCACGCTGGTTACCCTGCTCTTCCCGCGTTCGTTCCTGCCATTGCCGGCTTTTGCGGAGACCGAGCCCTCGCTGCTGGACGAATCCATCGCACGCGAGGAAACCTTGCTCGTCGCCGAAGACAACGACGACGTCCGCGCCTACACCGTCGAAGCCCTGCGCCACCTCGGGTACCGAGTGCTGGAGGCGCACGATGGTGCATCGGCCCTGCGCCTTCTCGAAC
>DATLJF010000277.1:0-11933 GCA_035539015.1 Stenotrophomonas sp.
TGGAGCCTTACGCGCCGATCATGGTGTTCGAGCGCCTGCCCTGGTGGCGTTCGCCCACACTGCTGTTGCCGCTGCTGTGCGCCAGCCTGTTCGTGCTGCTGATGACGGTGCTGGCCTGGCCGGTGTCGGCACTCGTGCGCCGCTACTACCGCACGCCTTACCGCCTGGCCGGCACTGATGCGCGCGCGCACCGGGTCATCCGGATCGTCGCGCTGGCCGTGCTGGTGGCCATGGGTGCAGCGCTGGGCCTGGTGGTAGGCATGTTGAGCAAACTGTCGATGACCAGTACCGACAGCGACGGCCTGGTGATAGGCGTGCGCCTGCTGGCGACGCTGGTGTTGCCGATCGCCGCGCTGCTCGCCCTATGGAACGCCTGGCAGGTGCTGCGCAGCACGCGTGGCGTGATGGCCAAGCTGTGGGCAGTGCTGCTGGCGCTGGCCTGCCTGTTCGTGCTGTGGATCGGCGTCAGCCATCACCTGGTCGGGTTCGGCGCGAGCTACTGATCGCGCGCGGCTGGCGGCGGGGAGCCGCCAGCCGTTTCCTGACGTCATTCCATTGCTGGCTCTGCCGGGTGACTGCCAATGCGTGTCGAACTGGAACTGCACAACGAACCGCTGCCGCTGACCTCGCCGTTCCGGATCTCCGGCTACGTGTTCGAGGCGATGCCGGCCACCGTGGCGACGTTGCGACAAGGTGTGCACCGCGGCCGCGGGGAGGCGGCCGGGGTGTACTACCTCGACGATCGCCCGGACGGCATGCTGGCCACGCTGGAGGCGCATCGTGCCGACATCGAGGCCGGCATCGACCGCCAGTCCGTGCAATCGCTGCTTCCGGCTGGCGGTGCCCGCAACGCGCTGGACTGTGCGCTGTGGGAGCTCGAATCCCAGCGCAGCGGCATTCCGGTGTGGAAGCTTGCCGGGCTGTCGCCACCGCGGCCGCTGCTGACCACCTTCACGCTCGGTGCCGACGAGCCGGTGGTGATGGCACGCGGTGCGGTGGCCTATGCACAGGCGCGCGCGCTCAAGCTCAAGCTCACCGGTGACGTCGGGCTCGACATCGCCCGCATCCACGCCGTGCGTGCAGCCCGCCCTGACGTGTGGATCGGCGTCGATGCCAACCAAGGCTACGTCCCGGATACGCTCCAGCGGCTGCTGCCGGCTTTGGTGCAAGCACGGGTGTCGCTGCTGGAGCAGCCGTGCCGCCGCGGCCACGAAGCCGAGCTGGAAGGTATCGACCATGTCGTGCCGATCGCCGCCGACGAAAGCGTGCTTCACCTGGGCGAAATGGATCGGCTGCCGGGCCGCTTCGATGTGGTCAACATCAAGCTCGACAAATGCGGCGGTCTCACCGAGGGCCTGCGCATGGCCGCGCGTGCCCGCGAGATGGGGCTGAAGGTGATGGTCGGCAACATGGCCGGCACCAGCCTGGCGATGGCGCCGGCCTTCGTGCTCGGGCAACTGTGCGACGTGGTGGATCTCGACGGGCCCACCTTCCTGGTCCGCGACCGCGTGCCAGGGGTGCACTATGCCGCCGGCCTGGTCAGCTGTGGTGATGAAGTGTGGGGCCCGGCGCAGGCTGTCCACGCGTGAGCGCCGCGTTGGCCGAGAAGACCTGGTTCGGCCAGCCGCGTGGCTTGACCATCCTGTTCCTGACCAATATGTGGGAGTTGTTCTCCTACTACGGCATGCGCACGCTGCTGGTCTATTACATGACCAAGCAGTTGCTGTTCGCCCAGGAGAAGGCTTCCTTCATCTATGGCACCTATACCGCACTGGCGTACTTCACCCCGATCCTCGGCGGCGCCATCGCCGACCGTTGGCTCGGCAAGCGTAATGCGGTGGTGCTTGGCGGCAGCATCATGGCCTTCGGCCATTTCGCGATGACCTTCGAGCCGTTGTTCTACCTCGGCCTGGGCACGATCGCCTTCGGCAACGGCCTGTTCCTGCCGAGCCTGCCCAGCCAGATCAACGACCTCTACCGCGCCGACGATCCGCGCCGCGGCCGTGCCTACAACGTCTACTACGTCGGCGTGAACATCGGCGGCTTCCTGGCACCACTGGTATGCGGCACGCTCGGTGAGGTCTATGGCTGGCACTACGGCTTTGGCGCGGCCGGCATCGGCATGTTCGTCGGCTTGATGATCTACGTGTTCGGGCGCGGATACTTGCCGCCCGAATTGCCGCGCACTCCTCCAATAGCCGCTGCCTCCGCCGAAAATACTGGCAAGCGCGGGCTGTGGTGGTTGTTGCTTGGCGTGGGCTGTGCGGTGACGGTATTCCGCAGCGCCTACGAACAGATCGGCAACACGCTGGCCTTGTGGATAGACAGTGGCGTGGATCGCAGCTGGGGCGGGATGGTGATTCCGATGACCTGGTTCCAGGCGCTCAATCCGCTGTTGGTCATCACCATGACGCCGCTGCTGCTCGCGCACTGGCGCCGCCGCGCCGAAGCCGGGCGCGACACGCCGCCGGCCCAGCGCATGGCCCTGGGCGCGTTGATCGTCGCCGCTGCCTATGCCTTGCTCGCGGCCGTCGCCGGCGGCACCGGTGGCGCACTGGCGGGTTGGCCGTGGCTACTGGCGTTCTTCCTGATCCTCACCTTCGGCGAGCTCTACATCCTGCCGACCGGCCTGGGCCTGTTTGCCAAGCTTGCGCCGCCGCGGTTGGGTGCCACCACCGTCGCTGCGTGGTTCCTCACCATCTTTACCGGCAGCCTCGCCGCCGGACTGGTCGGCACCTTGTGGAGCAAGACCAGCCACGCCGCGTTCTTCCTGCTGCTGGCCGGCCTGGCGCTGTGTGCCGCCGGCTTGCTGTGGCGGCTCGACCGCCCGATCCAGCGGCTTTCCTGACCCGCACCTACGGAGGCACGAGCATGCCGCGTTCCCTTGTTCCCGCGTTCGTCCTCGCCCTCGCCGCATTCGGCCCCGCCCCTGGCTTTGCCGCACCGCCAGCGCACTACGACCTGATCATCCGCAACGGCGTGGTCTACGACGGCACCGGCGCGGCCCCGCGCCATGTCGATGTAGCAGTGAACGGCGATCGCATCGCCGCCTGGCTGCCGCCCGGCACCGACGCCGTGGCCAAGCAAGTACTCGACGCGAAAGGGCAGGCGGTCGCGCCCGGTTTCATCAACATGCTCAGCTGGGCCAACGAATCGCTGATCGCCGATGGCCGCGGCATGAGCGACACGAAGCAGGGCGTCACCCTGGAGGTATTTGGCGAAGGCTGGTCCATGGGCCCGTACAACGCCGCGATGAAGGCCGAGGCGCTGAAGCAGCAGGGCGACATTCGTTACCCGATCGAATGGACCAGCCTCGGCCAATATCTCGAATACCTGGAAAAACGCGGCGTCACCCCGAACGTGGCTTCGTTCGTCGGCGCCACCACGGTACGCATCCACGAGTTGGGCGAGGGCGACGTCAAGCCGGATGCGGCGCAACTGACACGAATGCAGGCATTGGTGCGCGCGGCCATGCGCGAAGGCGCGCTCGGCGTTGGCGGCTCGCTGATCTATCCGCCGGCAGCCTTCGCCGACAGCGCCGAACTGACGGCATTGGCTCAGGCCGCGGCCGAATCCGGCGGCGGCTACATCGCGCACATGCGCAGCGAGGCTGATCGCTTTCTCGAAGCGCTGGACGAGACCGTGGCCATCGCCCGCGCCACCGGCCAGCGCGCCGAGGCCTATCACCTCAAGGCCGCCGGCGAGAAGAATTGGCCGAAGATGGTGCAGGCGATCGAACGTATCAACGCGGCCCGCGCCGAGGGCCTGCAGGTCAGCGCCGACATGTACGCCTACACCGCCGGCGCGACCATGCTGGCCGCGTGTCTACCGCCGTGGGTACAGGCCAGCGGCCAGGACGCGATGATCGCGCGGCTCAAGGACCCGGCCATCCGCAAGCGCGTGACCGCCGAGATGCGCGACCCGAAGGTGAGTTGGGAAAACCTGCGCCTGCTGGCGGGAAGCGACGAGCGGGTCCTGCTGCTGGGCTTCAAGCGCGATGCGTTGAAGCCTTTGACGGGCAAGACCCTGGCGCAGATTGCGCGCGAGCGCGGTCGCTCGGCCGAAGACACGGTCATAGACCTCATCATCGAGGACGACTCGCCGATCAGTGCCGCGTTCTTCCTGATGAGCGAAGACAACGTCGAGCTCGGCCTGAAGCAACCGTGGGTGAGCCTGGGCTCGGATGCGGAATCCTCCGCACCGGAAGGCGTGTTCCTGAAGTCGATCTCGCATCCACGCGCCTACGGCAATGTGGCGCGCTTCCTCGGCCACTACGTACGCGACCGCAAGTTGATGTCGCTGGAGGAGGGCATTCATCGCCTCACCGGCTTGCCGGCGACGAACTGGAAGTTGCGGGACCGCGGCTGCCTGGCGGTCGGCTGCCTGGCCGACGTGGTCGTGTTCGACCCCGCCACGATCAACGACCTGGCGACCTACGAGAAGCCGCAGCAATACGCCATCGGCGTCAGCCAGGTCTTCGTCAACGGGGTACAGGTGCTGCGCGATGGCCAGCACACCGGGGCCAAGCCCGGTCGGGTGGTGCGCGGGCCCGGCTGGCAGGGCGGCGACTGAAATAATTTTCCGAACAAGTTGACAATTCTCTGATTAGGATCATTATCCCCAATCAGGATGTGTGCCGTCTTCCGCGACTGAACCTGCTGCGCCGCTTCGTTGCCTGGGGAAACAGACATGAACGCGCTCCACTCCGTACGACCGTGGTATCGCTCCTCGTTGTTTATTGCCATCTCCGGCGCCCTGGCCTGGGCCAGTGCGAGCCCGCCGGCGTTCGCCGCCGAGGCCGCTGCCGAAGAGGCCGCTGCGCCAGCCGCGGCTGGCGCCAGCCCCACTACGCTGGACACGGTGGTGGTCACTGCCAACAAACGCTCGGAGAACGTGCGCGAGATCGGTGCCTCGATCAGCGTGGTCGGTGAGCGCCAGTTGGAAAACATGGGCGCCACTTCGCTGGCCGACTACGCCAGCCTGATTCCCGGGTTGCAGGTGCAGGACGGCGGCGCGCCCGGGCTCACCACCGTCGCCCTGCGCGGCATCTCGCCGTTGTCCTCTGGCGCCACCGTGGCCACCTACATCGACGAAGTGCCAGTAGGCTCCAGCGGCGTCTACCAGAGCGCCAACTCGTTGTCGCTGGACCTGCTGCCTTACGACATCAACCGCGTCGAAGTGCTGCGCGGACCGCAGGGCACGTTGTACGGTGCCGGCGCGATTGGCGGCCTGCTCAAGTACGTGACGCGCGCGCCGGAAGTCTCCGGCGATGAATTCCGCATCGGTGCCGGTTACGGCACGGTAGACAATGGCGACACTGCCTGGAAGGTCCGCCTCGGCGCCAGCGTGCCGCTGAAGCAGGACCGCCTCGGCCTGCGCATCAGCTTCGCCCGCAACGAACTGCCCGGCTATATCGACAACCAGGTCGATGGCCGCAAGGACATCAACGGGGGCGAACAGATCGGTGCCCGCGCTGCACTGCTGTGGGACGGCGATGTGGTCGACGTCAACCTGGGGTTCCTGGAACAGCGCATCCGTGCCGACGGCCGCGCCAGCGTCGCGCTCGACCCGGATACCCAGGCGCCGCTGTTTGGTGACACCACCGATCGTTTCTGGCAGCCACAGCCGTTCTCCAAGGACCTGCGGCTGACGTCCTTGAGCGTGGACTGGGACCTGGGCTGGGGTGATCTCATTTCGGCGACTGGCTGGTCGCACACCGATACGCTCGACCAGATCGATGCCACGATCCAGTTCGGCGAAGTCGCCAACTTGCTGCTGGGCCTGCCTGATCCGGGCAGTTCGTATGTGCGCTATACCTTCGACCTGGACAAGTTCACCCAGGAGCTGCGCCTGACCTCCAAGGGCGGTGGCCGCTTTGAGTGGATGGTCGGCGGGTTCTACACCAAGGAAGATGCCTACCAGGACCAGAACGTATGGCTGGGCCAGCTCGACGGCTCGCCACTGCCGTCCCCATACGATGAGATGTTCAGCACGCTGGCGGTGATTGCGCTGCCGAGTACCTACAAAGAGGTCGCGCTGTTCGCCAACGGTTCCTGGCGCATCAACGACCGCTTCAAGATCGATGCCGGCATCCGCCAGGCGCGCAACGATCAATGGTTCAGCCAGAACGTCAGCGAAGGCATCCTCGCGCCGATCGGCGACGCGCCCGGCGAATCCAGCGAAGACGTGTTCACCTGGAGCCTGAGCCCGCAGTTCAAGCTCGCCGATGACGTCATGCTCTACGCCCGCGTCGCCACCGGCTACCAGCCCGGCGGTCCGAACGTGGCGCTGCCGGGCATCCCGCCGCAGGTCGATTCCTCGATGCTGACCAGCTACGAGCTGGGCCTGAAATCGCAGTTTGCCGAGCGCCGCGTGCAACTGGATGTAACCGCCTTCCGTATCGATTGGGACGATGTGCAGGTGGCCTCGTCGTTCAACGGCATCGGCGGCCTGGTCAACGGCGGTGAGGCAACCAGCCAGGGCGTGGAATTGTCCTCGCTGTTCCGCGCCACCGACAACCTGCAGTTCGGCCTCAATGCCGCCTATACCGACGCCACGGTCAAGAACGACTTCGAGCCGACGATCATTCCGCAGGATGGGTTCGACGTGGTGCTCAACACCGGCCTGGCGGGTGACCGCATGCCGTACGCACCGCGCTGGTCGTGGTCGGCCACCGCCGAGTACGCCTTTGTCACTTCCGGCGGCTATAGCGGCCAGGTCGGCGCGGCATTCCGCTGGGTGGGCGAGCGCGTCAACGACACCACCGAGCGCCAGCGCGTCACCGCACCGGGCGACCCGGGCACCGTGCTACAGGAAACGCTGACGCCACCACTGACGGTGGGCAGCTACCACGCCTTTGACGTGTATGCGGGGATCGGACGCTGGAGCTGGGAGGTTCGCGCCTACGTCAAGAACCTCGGCAACGAGCGCGGCTGGTCTTCGCTGGAGCCGATCGCCGGCGCGCTGACGGGGCAGACGGCGCAATTGTCCGCGGTGCCGATCCAGCCGCGCACTTACGGCCTGGAGTTCGATTTCCGCTTCTGAAGCACGACGTTCGCCCGCCGCCCTGCGGGGCGGCGTCCCTGGCTAGCCCGAGTACCGCGCATGTCGATCGTCGCTCCGCTACGCGAAGTCCAAGCGCTTCCGCAGCCTTACCTGCTGTTCCTCGGCGACGTCACCGAACCGGCCTACGCCAAGACCGCCCTGGGCCTGCGCGATTGGGCGGGCGAGCGCTGCGTGGGCGAATTCTCCTGCGGCGGCGCCCAGGTCACGACCGGCCTGCCGTTCCTCACCCCGGCGCAGGCACGCGCCAACGGCGCGCGGGCGCTGGTCATCGGCATTGCCAACCCGGGCGGGCGCATTCCCAACGGCTGGCTGCCGCCGCTGTTGCAAGCGCTGGAGGCCGGGCTCGACCTGATCGGCGGCATGCACGCGCGCCTGGCCGACATCGAGCCACTGCGTGCAGCAGCGACCGTCTACGGACGTCGCCTGATCGACGTGCGCCAGCCGCCGCCAGGGTTGCCGGTCGCCAACGGTCGCAAGCGCACGGGCAAGCGCTTGTTGACCGTTGGCACCGACTGCGCGCTGGGCAAGAAGTACACCGCGCTGGCGCTGACGCGCGCCTTTCGCGCGCGCGGCCTGGCGGCCGACTTCCGTGCCAGCGGCCAGACCGGGATCCTGATCGCCGGACAGGGCATGCCGATGGACGCCGTAGTGGCCGACTTCGCTGCCGGCGCGGCCGAGCTGCTCTCACCCGACGCCGACGACGCACATTGGGACGTCATCGAAGGCCAGGGCTCGTTGTCGCATCCGGCCTACGCAGGGGTTTCACTCGCGCTGCTGCACGGCAGCCAGCCCGACGTCATCGTCGTCTGCCACGAGCCCGGCCGCGAGCGCGTGCTCGGCCACCCACACTTCGCGCTGCCCTCGATCGAGGAAACCATCGCGTTGGCGCTGCGGCTGGGCGCCCGCACCAACCCGGCGATTCGCTGCGCCGGCATCAGCCTCAATACCAGCGCGCTTGATACAACCGCGGCAACGCGAGTGATCGAAAACACCGCCGCGCGCCTGCAACTGCCGGTGGCCGACCCGATCCGCGGCGGCGAACACCTGGCGCAGCTGGTCGACGCCTGTCTCGCATGACCGCCGCATCCGCCCTGCCGACCCGCTTCCAGCGCCTGGTGCTGCCCGGCCTGGCATTCAAGGCCGCGGTGATCGGCGGCGGCTATGCCACCGGGCGCGAGTTGGCCGAATTCTTCCTGCCCAGTGGCCCCCAGGGCGGCGTGCTGGCCATCGGCGTGGCGCTGCTGTGCTGGAGCGCGGTGTGCGCATTGACCTTCGCACTTGCCCATGCCTGGCGCAGCTTCGACTACCACGCCTTCTTCGCGCGGCTGCTGGGGCCATTCGCCTTTGTCTTTGAGATCGCCTATTTCCTGTTCATGGTGCTGATCCTGGCGGTGTTCGGCGCCGCTGCCGGCGAGATCGGCCTGGCCATGTTCGGTTGGCCGAAGTTGGTCGGCACGTTGTTGCTGGTGCTGGGTATCGGCGTGTTCACCGCCTTCGGCAATCGCTCGGTGGAAGCGCTGTTCAAGTGGGTGTCGTTCTTCCTCTACGGCGTCTACGCATTGTTCGTGGCACTGGTGCTGTTGCGCTTCGGTGACCAGGCCGCGACCACGCTCGCGACGCCACAACCCACCGACGGCTGGTTGGCGGGCGGCCTCACCTATGCCGGCTACAACATCGTCGGCGCGGTGATCGTGCTGCCCCTGGCGCGCCATTTCCTGAGCCGTCGCGACGCCGTGGTCGCCGGTATTCTCGCCGGACCGTTGGCGATCCTGCCGGGCCTGTTGTTCTTCATCTGCATGCTGGCGTGGTACCCGGCGATCGGCGCCGAAGCGCTGCCTTCGGATTTCATCCTGCGCCAATTGCAGCTGCCGCTGTTCCACCTGCTGTTCCAGGCCATGATCTTCAGCGCCCTGCTCGAAAGCGCGACTGCCGCGGTGCACGCCGCCAACGAACGCGCCGCCGCGCTGTGGCAGCGCCGGCACGGCCGGGCGATGGCGAGCGGCGGGCGCCTGGGCATGGCCGCGGTACTGCTGGTCGGCTCGATCTTCATCGCCGAGCGTTTCGGCCTGGTCGCGCTGATCGCGCAGGGCTACCGCGGCCTGGCCTACCTGTTCCTGGCGGTATACGTGCTGCCACTGCTGACGGTCGGCGCCTGGCGACTGTGGCGCCATGCCACGCGCGCCAACGCGGCCTTGCTGCCGCATCAATGAGGAGTGCCCGCATGAGCGTGTGGACGCGTTGCACCCGGTGGATCGCCATCGGCCTGTTGGCCGGCATCGGGGGCATGGCCGTGGCCGCGCCGTCGCAAGGGCTGGGCGCAGACTTCGGCAAGCGCTTCGATGCGCGTGTCGAACAAGTCATGAAAGCGCACGAAGTGCCCGGCATGGCGATCGCCATCGTCGACCAGGGCCAGCTCGTGCAAGCCAAGGGCTACGGCGTGCGCCGGCTGGGCGCGGCCGATGCGGTCGATGCGGACACGATCTTTCCCACCGGCTCGACGGGCAAGGCAATCACCGCCGCTGCGCTGGCGATCCTCGTCGACGACGGCAAGCTGCGTTGGGACGACAAGGTCATCGACCACCTGCCGGATTTCCGCATGTACGACCCGTGGGTGACGCGCGAGATGACCGTGCGCGACCTGCTGGTCCACCGCAGCGGCCTGGGCCTGGGTGCCGGCGATCTGCTGTTCGTGCCGCGCACCTCGCGCAGCCGCAGCGACATCGTGCGCGCGCTGCGAAATATCAAGCCGGCCACCAGCTTCCGCAGCGGGTATGCCTACGACAACATCCTGTACATCGTTGCCGGCGAGTTGACCGAGGCGGTCTCGGGCCAGCGCTGGGAAGACTTCGTTCGCGAACGTGTGTTCCGGCCCGCCGGCATGGCCACTTCGGTGAGCGACGAGAACGCGCGCTTCGCCAACCCCAACCGTGCCCAGCCGCACGCCCGCCTGGGTGGAAGCGTTCGCGGGCTTGGCAGCCAGCAGGTGTTGCCGGAACGCAAAGGCCTGGGCCAGGTCGGTGCGCCGGCCGGCGGCCTGTCATCGAGTGCGAACGACTTGGCCCGCTGGATGCAGGTGCAGCTGGGGAAGGGCGTATTGCCCGACAGTGACGGCAAGCGCCTGTACAGCGAAGCGGCCGCGCGCGAGCTGTGGACGCCGCAGGTCCTGGTGCCGATCCAGCGCTACCCCGCGCCGATCAGCGACATCACCCCGCAATTCTCAAGCTATGCACTCGGCTGGAACGTGCAGGACTATCGCGGCGTAAAGGTGATCCAGCATGGCGGTGCTGTGTTCGGCGTACTGACATTTATCGTAATGGTGCCCGAGCGCGGCTTCGGCATGTCGCTGCAGATCAATTCCGAAGACGTCACCGTAATGCGCGGCCTGATGTACGAAGTGCTCGACGAATACCTCGGCCTGCCGCCGCGCGACTGGGTCGCCGCCTTCGACGAATGGAACCGCCAACGGCTTGCCGCCGGTGTCGCCGCACTCGACGCCGGAGCCAAGCAGGTACGCAAGGCGGAGCGCCCGCCCTTCCCGCTGGCCGGCTACGTGGGCGACTACGCCGACCCCTGGTACGGCCCAATGGGTATCAGCGAGCGCAGCGGCAAATTGCGGCTCGATTTCCGCAAGACCCCGGACATGGCCGGTACGCTGACCTACTGGCAATACGACACCTTCCGTGTCGACTGGGACGACGCCTCGCTGGAGCCGGCGTACGTCACCTTCGGGCGAGACGCCGAGGGCAAGGTGGCGCAGGTGAAGATGAAGGCGGTGTCACCCGTCGCCGACTTCAGCTACGACTACCAGGACCTGGAGTTCGTGCCAGTAGCGCGGGACTGAGGTTATTCGCAGGCGATGCCGTCGCCGTCGCGATCAAGGGCCGAGCGGTAGCCGGGGTCGCCGCTGGACAGCGGCGTTGCGCCTGCCGCGCGGGCTGCGGAGCAGTTGGCGTAGTACGTGGATGCTCCAGCGGCTTGATTGCGTGCCGGCATCAAAGTGTTGGCCGGGGGCGTGCGTGCGTTGGCGCCAGCGCTGCTGCGGTGGCAGTGGTAGTCGCCGGTCTTTCGGTTGTTATGGCAACCCTCGGCATTGAGGCCGCCGGGATGGCTTTGCGCGGGTGGTGCGAAGGCCGCACTGAGCAGCAGCGTACTGGCGACAATGAGCAGTCGCATTGGATTCCCCTGTACTGGCTGAGGCGCCAGCGGTACGAGCGTACTGCGGGGAAGGCGGAGCGTCTGTGGGGTTATTCCTTACGGCTGGGTAGACTCGATTCACCTCGGTCGGCACTATCCTTGCTTCGCTAGCCCGCGGCGCGCAGCAGTGTCCTATGAGAGAACTATGAAATCGGTACTCATCACTGGCGCAGGTCGAGGAATTGGACGGGCCACCGCCATCCGCGCCGCACAAGAAGGCTGGTCGGTTGCAGTCAACTACCGGGTCGACCGCGTAGCAGCCGACGCCACCTTGGCTGCCGTACAGGACAAGGGTGCCCAAGGCGTACTTATTCCGGGCGACGTGACTTCTGAAGCCGATGTCGCTGCCATGTTCCGCGAGGCCGGGTCTGCCCTCGGCCCGCTCACAGGCGTGGTCATCAACGCAGGGATCGTCGCGCCGTCGCTACGCCTCGCAGAAATGGACGCAAGCCGGATTCGCCGCATGTTCGAGGTGAACGTAATCGGCGCCTACCTGACCGCCCGCGAAGCCGCGCGCACGCTCGCGCGCAGCGCCGGTGGGGCAGGTGGCTCGATCGTGCTGGTCTCCTCCGCGGCGGCCCGCCTCGGGTCACCCTTTGAATACGTCGACTACGCCGGTTCGAAGGCGGCGCTGGACACCCTGGCCATCGGCTTGGCCAAGGAGCTTGCAGAGG
>DATLJF010000278.1:0-10350 GCA_035539015.1 Stenotrophomonas sp.
GTACACCGTGCGGGCGCGTGCTGCGTTGGGGCTGGATCGGCGTGCGCTGTTGTCGCTGGCCGTGGACACGCTGGCGTGCCCGCCGTTCGCGCTCAACGTGGTGCGTAAAATCTCGCTGCGTCACGCATCGCGCATGGACGGATTGGCGTTCGCCGCGGCGACCCTGCAGCCTGCCGATCTGCGCCGGCTGCATCGGCAGCTGCTGCCACGGTTGCAGGCCCTGTTGCTGCGCGAACCTGGCGACAGCCCACGCGCCGAGCAATTGCGTGCCTGCCAGGCACAGCTACAGCTGCAGTACCCGGAGCAACAAGATGAAACTGCCTGAGATCCTGGTGACCGTCGTGGCCTTCGTGGTCGGCTACTGGCTGATCTCGGTGTTCCTGCCGCTGTTGGGCAAACGCCGTGGGGGCGCTGGGCCGGACGTCGGCCCGCAGCGCGAGCCGACCGTCGCCGGCGAGCCAGCCTGGTTCGAGGTGCTGGAGGTGGACGAACATGCCAGCGCCGAAGCGATCGCCGCTGCCTACAAGCGCCGCATCAGCCAATACCATCCGGACAAGGTGCAGCACCTGGGGCCGGAGCTCGTGCAGCTGGCCGAACAGCATGCCAAGCAGATCAACGCTGCCTACGAAACTGCGATGCGCCACCGCTAGCAGGACGCGCCATGGCGGCAGCGCCAGCACGCCGGGCGTGCATGGGGCGTGATTGGGAGCGGCACAAAATCGGAATTTTCTGACCCTCCATAACGTGGTTTTGCCGGGGGTAGCGCGCGGCGATCCATGACAAGGTAGGCATACCGGACGCGGAGCCGATGGCTACTCATCCGCGAGCCCTTGAGTAAGGTCGAGCCGGTGCCGAAGCGCTGGAAGTACTGTTCCCGCCCCTCCCCAATCGCGGGACTCCCCTGGTACTTGGCGCCCCGTTCGGGCTCGCCGCGACCAGCTTTTCGGATTCATTCCCCGGACTTATTCCCCGGATCGCAGTGCGTCGCAGCGTCGGCGCCGAGGAGCAGGCATGGACAAGCAGTGCTACGTGGTGGCAGTGGAGCAGTTCGAGGATGCCTGGCTGGTGTCGCGGCCGCAGTGGAGCCCGCTGCGCTATCTCGCGCAGGACGGGGCCATCCGCAATGCGGAGATGATGGCGCGCCTGCATGCCTGGACCACCGGCCAGCCGACTGAAGTGGTGCTGCGCTCGCAGGCCGGCGACCACCTGGTGCGGCGCTTCGGCTGAGCCGGCGCGCCACGCTGCTTCAGTGCGCGAGGTGGCGCGCGTGCGCCAGGTAGTTCTGCAGCACGTGCGCGTGGTTCACCACCGGATCTTCGGCGGCATACAGCAGGGTGGTGGCCGGATGCTGGTCGATGATCTCGCGCAGCCGCGCCAGTGCGGCCTGGTGCGCCGGATCGGCCAACTCGGCGCGATAGCGCTCGGTGAACTCGACCATGCGCTGGGGATCGTGGTCCCACCATTGCCGCAGGGCCGCCGAAGGCGCCAGTTCCTTGAGCCATTCGTAAAGATGCGCGCGGGTTTTACTGACACCGCGCGGCCACAGCCGATCGACCAGTACGCGGGCGCCATCGTGATCACCGACGGGGTCGTAGATGCGCTTGATCTTCAGGGTCATGGGCGAGCTCTGTCGGTGATAGGCACGGCGGGCGAGCGGTGGTGAAAAGGTTGCCATTGCAACCGTGATGGCCGTGTTCTGCCCAATGCGCGTTACCTCTTGACAGCGCTGGGGGCGATGCCCAATCGTGGTGGTATGAACAGCGCGCCGCATTCCACTTCGCTCATCGTGCCGACCCTCGGCACGCAAGCGCATGGCTGTGTCGCCGCCACCATTACCACCACCATTACCACCCGTACCACTCGTCCGGTGCGGCCCGTCGTCTTCGCGTAGTTTCCGAAAACCACGGCCCCGCACCCGGATCAGGATGCGGGGGGCAGCTCCCGATCCGATGCGGCCGGGGCCTCACCCAGAGGTCTGTCATGTCGTCTGCGCCTGCGTCATTCGTGCCTGCATCCCCCAACCCGTTATCTCCCGCGCCGCGCGCTGTCGTGCACAAATTCGGTGGCACCTCGGTGGCCGATGCGGCGTGCTACCGGCACGTGGCGCAATTGTTGCTGGGGCGCCCGGAAAGCCGGCAGGTCACCGTGGTCTCGGCGATGAAGGGGGTGACCGATGCGCTGATCCAGATGGCGGTGGAGGCCGGTGCCGGCAACGACTGGCGTGAACTGTGGCACGACACCCGCGCCCGCCACCGCGGCGCCGCGGTGGCGCTGCTGGGCGAACACGCCGGCCCGCTGCTGGAATGGCTGGACCGCCAGTTCGAACAGTTGGCCGAGATCCTCGCCGCGCTGGCGGTGATCGGCGAGCTGCCGCGCGAAGTGCTCGACCGCGTGCAGGGCCTGGGCGAGGTGTACTCGGCGCAACTGCTCGGCGAGCACCTGCGCGCGCTCGGCCAGCCGTGCGCGGTGCTCGACGCACGCGAAGTGCTGGTGGTCAATCGCGGCGAACTGGGCGTGGACGTGGACTGGGGCAGCAGTGCCGAACGCTTGGCGCAATGGCGCCAGGCCAACGCACAGTTGCGGGTGGTCGCCACCGGTTTTATCGCCCGTGATCGCGCCGGCCGTGTCACCACACTGGGCCGCAATGGCAGCGATTATTCCGGCGCGATTTTCGCCGCGTTGTTCGAGGCCGACGAGTTGCACATCTGGACCGACGTCGATGGCGTGCTTTCGGCCGACCCCCGGGTGGTGCCCGAAGCGGTGCAGCTGGAGTCGCTTAGCTACGACGAGGCCTGCGAGCTGGCGTATTTCGGTGCCAAGGTGGTGCATCCGCAGACCATGTCGCCGGCGATCGAGCGCGGCTTGCCGATCATCATCCGCAACACCTTCCAGCCCGAGCACCCCGGCACCCGCATCAGCGCGCAGAGCACGGCGCGCGGGCCGATCAAGGGACTGACGCTGAGCCCGGGGCTGGCCATCCTCAACCTTGAAGGCACCGGCCTGATCGGCGTGCCGGGTACCGCCGAGCGGGTGTTCGCCTCGCTGCGCAATGCGCGCGTGTCGGTGGTGATGATCTCGCAGGGCTCTTCGGAGCATTCGATCTGCTGCGTGGTGCGCGAGGAGGAGTCGGCGCGGGCGCAGGAGGCGCTGCTGCTGTCCTTCACCCATGAACTGGCGGTCGGGCAGGTGCAGCGGGTGCAGCTGACCACCGGGGTCAGCGTGCTGGCCGCGGTCGGCGACGGCATGGCCGGGCAGCCCGGCGTGGCGGCGCGGTTGTTCGAGTCGCTGGGGCGCGCGCAGGTGAACATCCTGGCGATTGCGCAAGGTTCGTCCGAGCGCAACATCTCGGTGGCGGTGGACAGCCTGCATGCCACTCGCGCGCTGCGCGCCGCGCATGCCGGCTTCTGGTTGTCGCCGCAGACCTTCGCGGTGGGTGTGATCGGCCCGGGCAATGTGGGCGCGGCCTTGCTCGACCAGCTCGGCAGCGCGCAGCCGCAGCTGCTGGCCAGGGCCAACCTCGACCTGCGCGTGCGCGCGATCGCTTCGCGCAGCCGCATGTGCCTGGCCGAACGTACGCTCGAGGGCGATTGGCGTCCGGCTTTCAGCGCCGCCGGCGAGGCGACCGACCTGGCGCGTTTCACCGCGCATCTGCTCGACGCCAACCTGCCGCACGCGGTCATCATCGATTGCAGCGGCAGTGCCGAAGTGGCCGACCACTACGTGCAATGGCTGGCCGCTGGCATCCATGTGGTCACCCCGAACAAGCAGGCCGGCGCCGGGCCGCTGGCGCGCTATCGCGCCATCCGCGAAGCGGCTTTCGCCAGTGGCGCGCGCTTCCGCTACGAAGCCACCGTGGGCGCCGGGCTGCCAGTGATCACCACCCTGCGCGACCTGGTCGACACCGGCGACCGCGTGACCTCGATCGAGGGCATCTTCTCCGGCACGCTGGCCTGGTTGTTCAACAAGTTCGATGGCAGCGCGCCGTTCTCCGAGCTGGTCGCCCAGGCCAAGGCGATGGGCTATACCGAGCCGGACCCGCGCGATGACCTGTCCGGGATCGACGTGGCGCGCAAGCTGGTGATCCTGGCGCGCGAGGCCGGGCGCGAGATCAGCCTGGAGGACGTGCAGGTCGAAAGCCTGGTGCCCGATGCCCTGCGCGAGGGCGGCATCGAGGGCTTCATGGCCGGCCTGGGCGCGGTGGATGCGGTGTTCGCCCAGCGCCTGCAATCGGCGCGCGAACGCGGCAACGTGCTGCGCTACGTGGCGCAGTTGCCGCCCGACAGCGCGCCGAGCGTCGGCCTGGTCGAAGTGCCGGCCGACCACGCCTTCGCCAACCTGCACCTGACCGACAACATCGTCCAGTTCACCACCGCGCGCTACTGCGACAACCCGCTGGTGGTGCAGGGCCCAGGCGCCGGGCCGGAAGTGACCGCCGCGGGCGTGTTCGCCGATCTGTTGCGGGTGGCGGTGGGCGAGGGGACGCGACTGTGAGGATGCAGGCGCGTGCGTTCGCGCCGGCCTCGGTCGGCAATGCGGCGGTGGGTTTCGACATCCTTGGCCACGCCATTGCCGGCGTCGGCGATCGCGTGAGCGTGCGCCGCATCGAGACACCGCTGGTCCGCATCGCGGCGATTCGCGGTGCCGCCATCGCGTTGCCGACCCAGGCCGAGGACAACACCGCCGGTGTCGCCTTGATCGCCCTGCGCGAGGCGCTGGCGCTGCCGTTCGGTTTCGAGATCGAGATCGACAAGGGCATTGCGCTGGGCTCGGGCATGGGCGGGTCTGCGGCCTCGTGCGTGGCCGCATTGGTGGCGGCCAATGCGCTGCTGCCCGAGCCCTTGTCGCGCCAGGCCTTGTATCCCTTCGCCCTGGCCGGCGAGGCCGCCGCCAGCGGTGGTCGCCATGGCGATAATCTCGGCCCGATGTTGCTCGGTGGACTGGTACTGGCCACCGCCGACCGGCTGGTGCAGATTCCGGTGCCGGCGGCCTGGCACAGCCTGCTGGTGCATCCCGACGCCGTACTGGAGACCCGCCGTGCGCGCGCCGCGCTGCAGGGCGACTATCGCCTGGGTGAGTTCGTCGAGCAGAGCGCCAATCTGGCATTGGTGCTGGCCGGCTGCCATGCCGGCGATGCCGAACTGGTCCGCGCCGGCCTGCGCGATGTGTTGGTCGAACCGCGGCGGGCGCCGTTGATCGTCGGTTTCGAGGCGGCCAAGCAGGCGGCCCTGGCGGGCAATGCGATGGGCGCCAGTATTTCCGGCGCCGGTCCCAGCGTATTTGCCTGGTACGAAACCCACGCCGCCGCCGCTGCCGCCGCGCCGGCCGTCCAGGACGCCTTCGCGCGCGCCGGCTTCGACAGCCAGGCCTGGGTGTCGCCGCTGGACTGCCCCGCCGCGCACCTGCTTGATTGATTCCCCTGCCCGGAGCTCCGATGAATTTCGTGTCCACCCGCCACGGCGCGCCCGTGGCCTCCCTCAGCCAGGCGCTGGCTGCCGGCCTGGCCCCCGATGGCGGCCTGTACGTACCGCAGGCCGTGCCGGCGCCGCGAGTACTTGCGCCCGGCACCGACCTGGCCGCCACCACGGCGCAGTTGCTGGCGCCGTTCTTCGTCGATGATCCGCTGGCCGATGCGCTGCCCGCCATCTGCGCCGAGGCCTACGCCTTTCCGGCCCCGCTGCGGCCGCTGGCGAGCTCCGGCGATTTCGTGCTCGAGCTGTTCCATGGCCCCACTGCCGCATTCAAGGATTTCGGCGCGCGATTCCTGGCCGCGTGCCTGCAGCGCATACCGCGCCAGGACGCACGCGAGCTGACCATCCTGGTCGCCACCTCCGGCGATACCGGCGCCGCCGTCGCGGCGGCGTTCCACCGCCAGCCCGGTGTGCGCGTGGTGGTGTTGTACCCGGATGGCCGCGTATCGCCACGGCAGGCACACCAGCTCGGCTGCTTCGGCGACAACATCCACGCGCTGCGCGTGGCCGGGACCTTCGACGACTGCCAGGCGATGGTCAAGCGCGCGCTCAACGACTACGCGTTGCAGGCGCAGGTGCCGCTGAGTTCGGCCAACAGCATCAGCCTGGGCCGTTGGCTGCCGCAGATGGGCTACTACGCCGACGCCGCCCTGCGCCATCACGCCGCCAGCGGCCGCGAACTCAACCTGGTCGTGCCGACCGGCAATCTCGGCAATGCGCTGGCCGCGATCCTGGCGCGCCAGCTTGGCGTGCCGCTCGGACGCATCGTGCTGGCAACCAATGCCAACCACGTGCTGCCCGACTACTTCGCCGGAAGCCCATACCAGCCGGCGCCCAGCGTCGCGACCCTGGCCAATGCCATGGATGTCGGCGCACCGAGCAATTTCGAGCGCCTGCGCTGGCTCTATCGCGACGACGATGTCGCCTTGCGCGATGCATTCCAGGCCTATTCGGTCGACGATGCCGGCATTCGCCAGACCGTGGCCGCGCGCTATCGGCGCCATGGCGAAGTGTTCTGCCCGCACACCGCAACGGCGGTGCACGTGCTGGAGCAGTTGCGCGCCGAGGGCGTGCAGGGCGACTGGGCGGTGGCGGCGACGGCGCACCCGGCCAAGTTCGACAGCGTCGTGGAGCCTTTGATCGGTACGGCAGTTCCGGTTCCTGAATCGCTGGCGGCGCTGCTGAACCGGCCAGCGTCGGCCGAACCGCTGGCCGCGGAGTATCCTGCGCTGCGTGCGTGGCTGGCCGACTGACCGGCGCCATAACCAACGGCGCCGCGGCGCTTGGCATGGCCAGGCACGATCACCACATCGGTTGCTTCGGGGAGCTACACGGATCCGGTTCTCCTGCCACTCATCCTGACAGGCCTTTGGTGTATGCGCGCGTCCCTGAAAATCGCCGTCCTGGCTGCCTTGTGCGGTCTTGCCGCCACCGCCCCGGCCAAGCTGGCGCGGCCAGCGCAGGCGCCCCTGCCGGCCACCATGCCGGAGCCGCCGCCGGCGCTGGCCACTGCCACCGCGGGCGTCGGCCTGGTCGATGCCCTCGCACGCCAGGCGCCGACGCTTGATCGCCAGGTCCTGAGCCTGGCTACCGAAGCGCTGCAGTGCGCGCGCCACCGCCAGCAAGTGGGCGCCGACGCCGTGCTCAGCGTGATCGATTATTCGCGCCCTTCCACCGAGCGCCGGCTGTGGGTGTTCGACCTGGCGCGTCAACGCTTGTTGTTCCAGGAATGGGTGGCGCACGGCCGCAACAGCGGCGACAACCAGAGCGCGCATTTTTCTAATGCCGATGGCAGCTATATGTCCAGCCTGGGCGCCTTCACCGCGCAGGAAACCTATACCGGCCACAACGGCTATTCGCTGCGCCTGCAAGGCCTGGAGCCGGGGTTCAACGACCACGCGCGCGACCGTGCCATCGTCATCCACGGCGCGCCTTATGTGAGCGAAGCGCTGATCCGCGCCCAGGGCCGGCTCGGCCGCAGCCTTGGTTGCCCGGCGGTGCGCCCGGCCATCGCGCGCCAATTGATCGACACCCTGCAGGGCGGCTCGTTCGTGTTCGCCTATTACCCGGACAGCCAGTGGCTGAAGCGGTCGCGCTTGTTGGCGGCCGATTGCGGCGGTAGCCAGCTGGCCCAGGCCGGCGGCAGCGCCGCCTCGCACTGACGGCTCAGCCGGTCGTCAGGCCATATCGCCGGCCAGGCGTTGCAGGCCGGGCAGGTCCAGGATCTGCACCGTGTGCAGTTGGGGCAGGGCAATGAGCTGCTGCTGGCGCAGCTTGGTGAAGGTACGGCTGACCGTCTCCATGGTCAGGCCGAGATGATCGGCGATATCGCCGCGACCCATCGGCAGCTGCACCACGTCGGCCGGCTGGCCGGACAGCACGCCGCGCGCGCCCAGGCGCAGCAGGAAGTGGGCCAGGCGTTCGCTCGGTTGCAGGCGCGCCAACAGCAAACCGGCATCCTGTGCGGCGGCCAGCTCCATGCTGGTGCGCTGCATCAGCTTGCGTTCCAGCTGCGGGTAGCGCTCGCGCAAGCGGCGCATGTCCGCCAGCGAGGTGCGGCAGATGCGGCTGCCGCCGATCGCCTCGATATCGTGGCGGTGGCGCGGTGTCTCGGTCAGGCCGACATAGTCGCCTGGCAGCACGAAGCCGGTGATCTGGCGGCGGCCGTCGGCCAGGGTGCGCACCAGTCGCAGCGCGCCTTCGGTCAGGGTGTAGACGTACTGGCGGGGATCGCCGGCACGTACCAGGGTCGCTCCCGCGGCCAGCTGCAGCGACTGCGTGGCCTGGTCCAGGGCGCCCATTTCTTCTTCCGATAGCGCAGAACAGATCGCGCGTCCGCGCACGCCGCAATGACTGCATTCCAGCGTCGCGGCCGCGGCCTGGCCCGCAGCGGGCGGGGTGCAGGGCGGCAGGCTGGCGAGGGCGGGCCGATACATGGGCACCGGGGAGCAGGCGAGGGGCTTAGATGATACGCCATGCGGTCGGCGCGGCCGGCTGCCGTAGAATTGACCGCCGCTGCACCCCTCATTCGATTCCCCGCAGGAGTTTTGCTCGTGATCAAGCCCCGCACGCCGCCCGGCATCATGGAATTGCTGCCACGCGAGCAGATCGCGTTCCAGCGCATGCTGGACGTCATCCGCCGCAATTACGAGCGCTTCGGGTTCCTGCCGGTGGAAACGCCGGTGTTCGAGTTGTCCGACGTGCTGCTGACCAAGTCCGGCGGCGAGACCGAGCGCCAGGTCTACTTCGTCCAGTCCACCGGCGCATTGGCCAATGCCGCCGCCAGCGGGGAAGAAGGTTTGCCGGAACTGGCGTTGCGCTTTGACTTGACCGTGCCGCTGGCCCGATACGTCGCCGAGCATGAGCACGAACTGGCGTTTCCGTTCCGCCGTTACCAGATGCAGCGCGTGTACCGCGGCGAGCGCGCCCAGCGCGGGCGCTTCCGCGAGTTCTACCAGTGCGACATCGACGTGATCGGCAAGGACGTGCTGAGCATTCGCTACGACGCCGAGGTGTTGGCGGTCATCCATGCGGTGTTCTCGGAACTGGAAATTGGTGAGTTCGCCATCCAGCTCAACAACCGCAAGTTGATGCGCGGCTTTTTCGAAACCCTGGGCGTGGCCGAGGGCGAACGCCAGCTGGCGGTGCTGCGCGAGGTCGACAAGCTCGACAAGCGCGGCCCGGACTATGTGCGTGAGACGCTGACCGGGGAGGAATTCGGCATCGCGGCGGCCGAAGTCGAGAAGATCCTGGCGTTTGTCTCCTATCGTTCCAGTAGCCACGCCGATGCCTGGGCCAAGCTCGACGAACTGGCCGCGCTGGCGCCGGTCGGCGAATCGGCCCTGTTGCAGGGCGTGGTCGAGCTGCGCGACGTGCTGGCGCTGGTCAAGGCATTGGGCGTGCCGGAGAGCGCGTACTGCCTGAATTTCTCCATCGCCCGCGGCCTGGACTACTACACCGGCACCGTCTACGAGACCTTGCTCAAGGACCACCCGCAGATCGGCTCGATCTGCTCGGGCGGCCGCTACGAGAACCTGGCCAGCCACTACACCAAGTCGCGGCTGCCCGGCGTCGGCATCTCGATCGGCCTGACCCGGCTGTTCTGGCAGCTGCGCGAGGCCGGGCTGATCGCCGGCATCGAGACCAGCAGCGTGCAGGCGATGGTCGCGTTGATGGACGAGCAGCAGCTGGACGACTCGCTGGATATTGCCCGGCGCCTGCGCGCGGCTGGGATCAATACCGAAGTGCAGATGGAGCCGAAGAAGATCGGCAAGCAGTTCCAGTACGCCTCCAAGGCCGGCATCCGCTTCGTGGTGCTGGCGGGCGACGACGAGCGCGCGCGTGGCGTAGTGGCGGTCAAGGACCTGATGCGCGAGCAGCAGTTCGACGTGGCGCGCGGCGAGTTGGGCGATACGTTGCGGGTGGAGTTGGAGCAGGCGAAGGTTGCGCTGCGGGATTCGGCCCTCGGGACTCGGGACTCGTAAGCGCTGTCCGCGCGCGGCCTGCGATTCGCACTGCAATCAAGCAAAAGGCGCCGAAGGGCGCCTTTTCGCTTTTCCGAGCTCAGTCCCGAGGCCCGGTCTCGAGGTCTCCTTGCACTCTGGCGCGGTTTGCACTAATGTACTAACACGCTATTACATTAACGCGATGAAACAACGAGCCCACATTGCTGCCGACCCCGACGCCAAGGCCTCCCCGGAAGCCCTGGCCTATGCGCTATCGCGCCTGGCCGAGCCGGCCGAGGTGCTGGCCTTCCTGCGCGACCTGTGCACCCCGGCCGAGCTCGAAGCCATGGCCGACCGCTGGCGGGTGGTGCCGTTGTTGGTGAAGAGCATTCCTTATCGCGAGATCCACGACCTGACCCAGGTCAGCGTCACCACCA
>DATLJF010000279.1:0-3875 GCA_035539015.1 Stenotrophomonas sp.
CGGCGGCTGCGGCAGAAGGCCGAAACGCTGGGCGGCGCCCCGGCGCTGCTCGGCGTCGAGCAGGTCGACGAGCACGGCCAGCCGGATGGCGCGGTGCGCCGTCGCGACCCCGATTTCGCGGCCATGCTGCGCTCGCCGCGCCATGGTGCGCAGCTCGCGGTGCCGGCCGATGCCGCGCAGTCGCTGCAACCGGTGGATGCGATCTCCGGCGCGCTGATGTTGATGCCGCGCGCGTTGTTCGACCGCATCGGCGGCTGGGATGCCGGCTACCGCTTGCACGCCGAAGACCTCGACTTGTGCCGCCGCGCGCGCGCGGCCGGCGCGGTGGTTGCCGTCGCCAACGACCTGCAGGTCGTGCACCTGCGTGGCGTATCCAGCCGTTCACGGCCGTTCTTCGTCGAATGGCACAAGCACCGCGGCCTGTGGCGCTACTTTCGCAAGTTCGAAGCGCCGCAGCGTGGCTGGAGCGTGCGCGCCGGCGTTTGGATGGCCATCTGGGCGCATGCATTGGCGCAGGTGCCGCGTTTGCTGCGGCGGCCAGGCTGAGACCGGGCGCAGGCGGGCGCCAGGGTGCAGAATGCACGCAACCCCTTACCCCCAAAGGGCAGTCGTTCCCCATGATCATCACTTCGCTGCTCGACACCGATCTGTACAAATTCACCATGATGCAGGCGGTGCTGCACCAGCACCCCGGTGCGCAGGTCGAGTACCGTTTCAAATGCCGTACGCCCGGCACCAACCTGGCGCAGTTCATCGATGAGATCTCCGCCGAGATCGACCTGCTGTGCGAGCTGCGCTTCCAGCCCGACGAGCTGGCCTACCTGCGCGGCATGCGCTTCATCAAGCCTGACTTCGTCGACTTCCTCGGCCTGTTCCATCTCGATCGCAAGTACCTGACGCTGCGCGCGTCTACCCAGGCGCCGGGCGAGATCGAGCTGATCATCCGCGGGCCGTGGCTGCACACGATCCTGTTCGAGGTGCCGCTGCTGGCGATCATCAACGAAGTCTGGTTCCGCAATACCTCGCAGCCGGACTTCGAGGAAGGGCGGCGCCGCTTGCAGGCCAAGATCGCGCTACTGGCCCGTCCGGGCTACGAGGAGTGCCGCGTCGCCGACTACGGCACCCGGCGCCGCTATTCGCGGCAGTGGCAGGGCGAACTGTTGCCATTGCTGCGCGAAGGCTGGGGCGAGCGTTTCGTCGGCACCAGCAACGTGTACTTCGCCCGGCGCTATGGGATGACGCCGCTGGGCACGATGGCGCATGAGTACTTGCAGGCGTTCCAGGCGCTGGGCCCGCGGTTGCGCGATTCACAGGTGGCGGCGCTGGAATCGTGGGCCCGCGAATACCGTGGCGACCTCGGCATCGCCCTGTCCGACGTGGTCGGCCTCGACGCCTTCCTGCGCGACTTCGACCTGTACTTCTGCAAGCTGTTCGATGGCATGCGCCACGATTCCGGCGACCCGTTCGTGTGGGGCGAGCGGATCCTGGACCACCTCGAACAACACCGGATCGACCCGCGCACCAAGGTGCTCGTATTCAGCGATGGCCTCAACGTCGACAAGGTCATGCGCCTGTTCGACCACTTCAAGGGCCGCTGCCGCCTGTCTTTCGGCGTCGGCACCCACCTGACCAACGACCTGGGGCCCGAGCCGCTGCAGATCGTCATCAAGATGGTTCGCTGCAACGGCCAGCCGGTGGCCAAGCTGAGTGATTCACCCGGCAAGAGCATGTGCCAGGACGAGGATTACCTGCGCTATCTGCGCCAGGTCTTCGAGGTGGAGCCGGCTGAGGCCGAGTGACGCAATACGGCGCTTTCTGCCGCAGGGCGGCGTGATGGGATGAAAAATCTGCGTCGCTTCGGGTAAAGTGCGATACGCATCTCACTATGCAGTCGCACTGCGTTCGGTTTGGCACCGCGCTTGCATCTGTTTCACCTGTACCCGGGGCATGATCCCGGGTACCCCCCACGCAGCACGGTTCCAGCATGCCTTCGTTCGATCCCTCAACGCTGTTCCGCTCCCGCGGCTGTTCGCGCCAATGGCTCGGTTTCATCGGCGCCATGGCCGACGAGTTCGCCGCCGAACTGCCCGAGCATGAGCTGGCCACGTTGATGGCCCGTATCGGTCGCCGCTTTGCCCAGCGCCATCCAATTGGCGAATGCCACGGCCTGGGCGACGTGGAAGCGTCGGCCAACCGGATCTGGAACGACAGCGACTGGGGCCAGTGCCGGATGGAAGAGCAGGCGGGCAGCGTGGAGATCGTCCACGCCGCCGCGCCGCTGGCGGTCGCCTTGCCAGGCATGGCGTGGGCCGACGGTTTCCTGGCCGGTGTCTACGAAGGGTGGTTCCAGCAATTGGGGATGCTGGCAGGGCTGGCGGTGCATGCCGACCCGCCTTCGGCACCGGACCTGCGCCGGCTGCGGTTGGCGCGTGCGGCGTGAACGTTTCGGATTTCCGTTTTGAGATCTCTGGGGTCGACATGAACAAGAACAAGAACTCACAAGCGCAAGACCAGGCCCTCGACGATGTCGATCGCCTGTTCGCCCGGCTGGGGAGCCAGGGCGCAGATGCCTACCGCGATTTTTCGCCCGGCAAGCTGCCGGCGCGTGAGAAGGTTGCCCCGGCCGACGCGACGGCCGCCGAAACATTGACGGCGCCGGACGTCGCGCCTGCCGCAGCGCCGGACGCGCTGCCGAGCCCGCCGCCGGCCCCGCCGATTCTCGCCTCGATCCGCCCGCTGCGCGCCGACCCCGCGCCGGCGCAGCGCCTGGTCGCGGTGGCCGCCCCGGATTCGCCATTGGGCGATCTGTTCCAGCGCCTGCTGCGCGCCGACGCCGCACCGGCGGCTGCCGGTCCGCTACGTCGGATGTTCAGCCGCTAAGCTGCGGCTGGACAGGGCCTCGCCCTTCGACCAAGAATCGGTGCGGATCCGCGCCACGGCTGCTGTCATAAGGAAGATTTGATGAGTATCGCCACCGCGCCGCGTCCCGGCTCGCCGTTGCCCAGGCTCGCGACCTGGACCTTGTGGCTGCTGGGCGCGCTGCTGCTGGTGTTCGTGGTGGCCGTGCCGATGGACGTGGTCCAGCAGATGGTCTTCTCGGCGGTGCTGTTCGCAGTGGCGTGGTTCCTGCGCCGGCGCGGCGGCCGGGTGGTGGTGCTGATGATGATGGGCCTGTCGCTGGCCGTGTCCTCGCGCTACATCTGGTGGCGCCTGACCCAGACCATGGGCGTGGGCGGCTTCACCGACCTGGTGCTCGGGCTGGGCCTGGTCGGCGCCGAACTGTATGCCTTCATGATCCTGGTGCTGGGCTACTTCCAGGTGCTGTGGCCGTTGAACCGCAAGCCGGTGCCGTTGCCGGCCGACCAGCGCGACTGGCCCACCGTGGACGTGTTCATCCCCACCTACAACGAGCCGCTGGCGGTGGTGCGCACCACGGTGCTGGCGGCCACGGTGATGGACTGGCCGGCCGACAAGATCAAGGTGCACGTGCTGGATGACGGCCGCCGGCCGGAGTTCCGCGAATTCTGCGAAGCGGTCGGGGTGAACTACGTCACCCGCACCAACAACTTCCACGCCAAGGCCGGCAACATCAATGCCGCGCTGAAGAAGGCCACGGGCGAGTACGTGGCGATCTTCGATTGCGACCACATCCCCACGCGTTCGTTCCTGCAGGTGGCGATGGGCTGGTTCATGCGCGACGCCAAGCTGGCGGTAGTGCAGACGCCGCATTACTTCTTCTCGGCTGATCCGTTCGAGCGCAACCTTGGCACGCACGGCAAGGTGCCCAACGAAGGCGAACTGTTCTACGGTCTGCTGCAGGATGGCAACGACCAATGGGATGCGACGTTCTTCTGTGGTTCGTGCACGGTGATCAA
>DATLJF010000280.1:0-20487 GCA_035539015.1 Stenotrophomonas sp.
GAGCATGCGATCGAGCAGGGTGGTGCCCGATCGCGGCATGCCGAGGATGAAGACCGGGCGGGGTTGCGACACAGCCGGCGCCGGGCTTGGGTCGAAGCGATGTGCGCCGGCCATCAGGGCTTCGGCGTGGGTGGTCGGTACCGGGTTGCCCACCACGCCACGCATCACCGCCGCGCCTTCGGCCAGCGCGCTCCAGGCCCCGTCACGCTCGTCGGCCGCGTCGAGTTCGTGGAACAGCGCGTAGAGCAGCTGCGCGCGAGCCGTTTCCGAGCGCGCTGCGATCAACGCGCGGCGCAGGCGGGCGATACGCCCGGCGCTGCCGTCCGGGCGCAGCTTGGCGATGGCCCAGTGGACGTCTGCCAGCCCCGGGTCCAATGCCAGCGCATTTTCATAAGCGGTGGCGGCAGCGTCGAAGTTGCCGAGGTATTGCTGCAACTGGCCGCGGGTAAAGCGCAGCAAGGGATGCGGGCCGACGCGCGGCTCGATCGCGTCGAGCAGGCGCAGCGCGTCCTCGTAGCGGCCAGCCAGCCACAAATGTTGGAGCAGCGCAGGTGATTGCTGCAGGACCTGCGGGTCCTGCCAGTCGGTGCCCAGCACCACCGAGGCCACTTCCGCCTCTTCGGCGAAATCGAGCAAGCGCATCGTGACGTAGGCCAGCAGGCGGCTGCTGCCGCCCAGGCGCGCGGCGTCGGCGGCACGCAAGGCGTATTGATGGGCCTGGCGATAGTGGCCGGCTTCTTCGGAAAAACGCGATAGCCGAAGCAGGGCGGGAATGTGTTGGGCATGCAGCGTGACGATGCTGGCATAGGCCTCGCGCGCGGCGCCCAGGTCGCCCTGGCGCTCATGGGCCTGGCCGCTGCGCCAGAGCTGGTCGAGCCTGGCTTGTTGATCGAGCTTTGCTTGCATGCAGGTTCCGATATCGGCTCCGGAAAAAACGGCCGCCTTGCGGCGGCCGTCGGAGCAAGAGAGCTACAAGTGCTTTTTCTTGTGGATACAGCGCTGCATCAGAAGTCGTACTGGACCATGAAGCGGAACGAACGCGGCGCCTGGGTGCTGCGATAGGTGCCGAAGGTGGCCAACGGCGCGCCGGTGGTGCCGTCTTCGGCCACTTCGGAAATCGCGGTGACCTTCTGCTGGTCGAACACGTTGAACACGTCCATCTTCAGCTGCAGGCCGGGGGCCCACTTCGGCAGGTAGGCGATGTTCAGGTCCAGCGAGTTGGTCCACGGCAGGCGGCCGTAGGTGCCACGCGGAAACGCTTGCGATGGGCCATCGGCGCCGCCTGCCGGCGTGGTTCCGCAACGGAAGAACGACGAGCCATAGCCATGGATGCCGCCGTTGTACGGATACAGCACGCCCAGGCAGTTCTCAGGCCGACCGGATTGCACCAGGATGTTCGCACCTACGGACCATTCGTCGGTGAAGGCGTAGTTGCCGAAGATCTTGATGCTGTGGCGGCGGTCGTTCGGCAGGTAGCCGTACGAATCGACTGCCAGTTCCTTGTAGTCGAAGTCCTGGGTGACCGAGGTGTCGGCCTGGCCGATATCCGACTTCACGCCGCCTTCGGTGTTGCCCTTGTTCCAGGACATGGTCCACGAGGCCTGGAAGAAGAACTTGTCCCAGCTGCCGTCCCAGAACAGCTCCAGTGCCTTGTATTCGCGCTTGGCCTTGGGCGACAGCAGCTCGGAGGGAATGGTGTACTCGGTGAGCACGCCATTGCCCTCGACGTCGGTGAGGAACACCGAGTCTTCGCCGGGGTTGAACATGCGGCAGTACGGGAAGCCGGCGTTGGGGATGTTCGGGGTCAGGCCATCGGCCACCGCGGCATCGTAGATCGGGGTGTAGTCGCAGTTGTCGTCGATCGCGGCCTTGAGCTTGCGGTAGATACCGCGCGCGCCTACCGCCTGGTGGTCGCTGATCTGGGCCTGGAAGCCGAGGATGTACTCGTCCTGGTACATCGGATCGAGGTTGGTCGCCGCGATCGTCGCCGGGTTCTTCGGCTCGCCGAATTCACCGTTGACGTAGGTCAGACCGCCGCGGGGGGTCAGGCCAGTGGGGGCGCCGGTGAGCGGATCAACGCCGGTGTAGAAGTAGTTTTGGCGGGTATACAGCGAGGCGCTGGCGCCGCGCACTGCTACGCTCGGGGTGAGCGGCAGGGCATAGCGGCCGGCGTTGCCGTAGATCTTGAGCGTGGAGTCGCCGAGCACGTCCCAGCTGAAGCCCAGGCGCGGGCCAAACTGGTTCTTGATCTTGACGTAGGTCTGACCTTCGCCGTTGAGGTTTTCGAAGGTGTCCCAACGCGCGCCGACATAGGCCAGGAACGTATCGGTGATGCTCCAGCTGTCTTCGACGTAAGCTGCCCACTGCTTAAGCTTGACCGTCGAACCCTGAGTGGTGATCTGCTCGCGGACGATGTCGAACTCGTCGCCGTCGAGGTCTGCGCTCTGGTTCGGGTTGACCGTCGAGTAGCGCCAGTAGCGGCCGCCTTCGATCGAGGTGCCGGCCACCGACTCGTAGTCATCCCGGTCATAGCCAAAGCGGATCAGGTGATCGCCCAGCGACCATTCGAAGTCCGCGCGGAATTGGTCGCGCGTGTCCTTTGAGTCGGTGCGATCTATCGAGTCGTTGGTGATATTGCAATGGGACCTGATCTCGCCCCCGGTCAACTGCTGGCGTCCAAGCGGGCGGATATCGAGCACGCGCGGGCACCCTGTCGCCGGCACGTTGAGGTCGCCGCCGTAGCTGACATCCAGCCCGCCCGCGGTAACGGCGCCGTCCTTGCGGCTGAATTCACCGTGGCCATACAGCGCCGACATGGTGAAGTTGTCGGTGAAGTAGCCGGTGTACTTGCCGATGTAGTTCTCGCCGCCATTTTCCTGCTTGCGGGTGCCGATGTAGTTGCCGTCGGCGTCGTAAGTCCTAGTGTCGATTTTCGAGGTGTCGCTGAAGGAGGTGAACTCCAGCTTGTTGCTGTCGTTGATGTTCCAGTCGACCTTAACCAGCCAGGTGGGACGCTTGGTGCTTTCATCGGCGGCTTTGTCGCCAAACGGCGTCGCCGCCAGGCCCTTGTCGGTGTCACCGTAGGAGACCAAGCCGTAGGCGAACAGCTTGTCCTTGATCAGTGCACCCGAGGCCCAGGCCGAGGTGATCCACTGGTTGGTGTCGACCTCGGAGTTGTCCTGCGCCATCGTGCCGAACTTGTGGTCTTCCAACTGGCCTTCGAGCGGATTGCGATAATAGTAATCCACCGTTTCTGAGTTCAGCGCACGCGGCGTGTAGAACACGTTGCCGCCAGCATGGAACTCGTTGGTGCCGCGCTTGGTGATCTGGTTGATCACACCGCCCGTGGAGCGGCCGAACTCGGCGCCGTAGCCGCCGGTCTTGACCTGCTGCTCGGCCACCGCTTCGAACGGGATCTGCGAAAAATTGAGGTTGCGGAACGAGTTGGTGACGTTGAAGCCGTTGACGTAGTACTGGTTCTCGGCGACGGACGAGCCGCCGAACGAAGCCAGGTTGCCGAACGTGGCATCGCCGCGCACGGTGCCCGGGGCCAGCAGCGCGACCGAGGTCGCATCACGCGCCACCGGGATCTTGGCGATCTGCTCGGCAGTAAGAATGGTGGTCGATTCCACCGAAGACACGTCGATCGGGTTGACCGCAGAGGTCGCCCGCACCTGCACGGTGTCCAGCGTCGCCGCATCGCCGCGAGCGCCGCCGAAGTTCACCGAGGTACCGGTGCCGACGTTGACGTTGACGCCTTCGCGCGTGGCGCTGGTGCCGTCGGTGCCGGTATAGGTGACGTTGTAGCTGCCGGTCGGTAGCGCCGAGAAGCGGTAGGCGCCGTCATTGCCGACGGTGATGGAGCGGGAGAAACCGGTGGCCGGGTTCTGGATCTGCACCGTAGAACCGGCGCCGGCCTGGCCGAAGATTGCGCCGGCGGTATTGGATTGCGCGTACAGGGTGGGACTGAAGCAGATGCCGAGGGCGAGGCTGAGCGCGGAGCGCTGCAGGGCCCGTTTGGTTCGTTGATTGACTGCCACTAGCTCTCTCTCCTGAGTAGGGTTCATCGGTATGTCGCATACAAGACCCGGAGGTCATGCATGAATGGCGACATTCAGAATCTACTCAGGTTTAAGGCCCGCGTCACGGAAATTTCATGCTTTCGGCACAAATGTGACTTGGGTGGTAATTTCTGCAACTGATGGCAGTGGCGGCGTAAAGTGCACAAGTTCACTTAACGTCGGTCAAAGTGCGCCCATACGTGGGCGAATTGAGGGCGGGTTGGTCGACAAAACGGTGGCCGTGCCGGCGCACGGCCACCTCGGCGGTCACTGCGACAGCGAAAATGCCACCGGCACCAGCCCGATCGCCTCCACGGGTTGGCCATCCTGCAGGGCAGGACGGAAGCGCCAACGCCGCAGGACCTGTTCCCGCGCGGCCTGATCGAGCACCCGGAAGCCACTGCTGCGGGCAATCTCCACGGCCACCGGCAGGCCGCCCGCATCCACCCGCACCTGCAACAGCACCGTGCCCTGGCGCCGATCCATCAGGGCTGCGCGGGGGTAGGGCGGTGGCGGGGCGCTGAGATATTGCAGGCTGGCGCCGACCATCGGCCCTGCGATGTCGGCAGAGCCAGTGTCCACCGGCTGGCTAGCAGTGGCCGGCTCCGCCGCAGGCTCGGTCACCGTGGCCGCCTCGGCCGTCGCGACCGGCAGCGTGGTCGGGGTCGGTCGCGCGGGGTGCGGGATCGCGGGCGTGGGTGGCTGCGGCCGTTGCTGGGTGATCGGCACCGGCACCGGTGGTGGCGGCACGCTGATGGGCATTTGCCAGCGCGGGCTCACCGCTTGCGGTGGCGTTGGCACGCTGCGATGGCTGAGCGGGATCAACAGCAGCAGCAACGCCAGCAAGTGCAGGGCGATGGCCGTGCTCAGGGCGAGGATGCGGGAAGGGTCGAAGCGGAAGGCAAACGGCGAAGACTGCGTGCGAACCATGATCCACCTCCTGAAAAGGAACTGCGGAAAGGAACTGCACAGATGTCCCGGCCTCTGCCGGGACAGCGCCTGCCTGGTGATAGTCGACCTAGAGGCGTGGAACTGGATAGCCGCAACGCCAGCGTCGTTTCGCTGGCGTTTGGCAAGGTCCTGTAGGAGGGGCTTCAGCCCCGACCAGCGGTAAGCCGAAATCGCCTTACCGGGCCAGCTCGAAGGTCACATCCAGGTTGACCGACAGGGTCGACTCGCCGGGCGACACCGGCGTGTCCATTGCCGCGCTCTGCGCCCGCGCCGACATCATCATCACCGGGCGCACGCCGCCACCGCGGCCTTCGGAAATGCTCACGATGCGCCGTACCTTGAGACCGAGCGCCTTGGCATACGTTTCTGCCCGCACCTGCGCCTTCTTCAGGGCCGCCAACCGGGCCTCGTCATAGACCGGCTCGGGCTGGTCGATTTCGAAGGAAGGCCCGTTGATCTGGTTGGCGCCCTGCGCGGCCAGGGTGTCGAGCACCTTGCCCAGGCGGGAGATGTCACGAACCTTGAGGCTGACCGTATTGCTGGCCTGGTAGCCGGTGATCCTGGGGGCTTCGCCTTCCTTGTACTGGTACTGCGGGCTGAGATTGATCCCGCTGGTCTGGACGTCGCGGTCGGCGATGCCGGCCTGCTTGATCGCCGCGACCACCTTGGTCATCTGCTCGGCGTTCTGGCGCATGGCGGCGTTGCCGTCGGCTGCCTGGGTGACGACGCCGGCCGACAAGGTGGCCACATCCGGCACCCGCCGTGCCTCGGCATCGGCCGAGACATTGAGCAGGGTCGCATCGGAGGGGATCGAGTAAGCGGGCGCGTTCTGGGCCTGGGCGGTCATGGCAATGGCCAGCGGGCTGAGGGAGAGGGCAAGCAGGAGCGGTTTGAGACGAGTGCGCATTCGACGTTCCTTGAGGATGGGCGCGGCCAGACTGATTTTGGCAGCATGAACTGTCTGTGAGCCGGCACGCGCGGCGCCTGCATGCAAGGGCGCGGGTTATGCTTCGCCGATGCTCTGGCTTGCTTCCCGCTCCCCCCGCCGCCTCGAACTCCTGCAACGTCTCGCCATCCCCTTCCAGGTCCTGGACCTGGAGGTGCCGGAAGTGCGTGGCGCGGGCGAACCGGCGCACGACTACGTACACCGTGTGGCATCGGACAAGGCCCAGGCCGGCCTGGCCGCGGTGCGCGCGACCGATCCGCAGGCCCAGGTCCTGGGCGCCGACACCGAAGTCGTGCTGGACGAGCGCGTGTTCGGCAAGCCGGCCGATGCCGGCGATGCCGCCGCCATGCTGCGGGCACTGTCCGGGCGCGAGCACGAGGTGATCACGGTGGTCGCCCTGGCGCAGGCCGGGCAGCGGCTACGCTATGAGACCGCGCGTTCGCTCGTGCGCTTCGCCGCGCTGGATGAGGCCACCATCGCCGCCTACGTCGCCACCGGCGAGCCGATGGGCAAGGCCGGCGCGTACGCCATCCAGGGCCGCGCCGAATGTTTCGTCCAGCACCTGGCCGGCAGTTATTCCGGGGTGATGGGTCTGCCGCTCTACCACACCGCGCGATTGCTCAACCCCACTGGAGCGCCCTGATGTCCGAAGAGATCCTGGTCAACGTGACGCCGCGCGAAACCCGCGTGGCGGTGATCGAAAACGGCATGCTGCAGGAGCTGCACATCGAACGCGGCTGGCGCCGCGGGGTGGTCGGCAATATCTACAAGGGCAAGGTGCAGCGGGTGATGCCGGGGATGCAGGCGGCCTTCGTCGAGGTCGGCCTGGAGCGGGCGGCCTTCCTGCACGCCAACGATGTCGTGCGCGTGGCCTCGCCGGCGCTGGTCGAATCGGCCGAGCCGCCGCTCACCCCCGCCACCGCCGTGCCCATCGTCGAGCTGCTGCGCGACGGCCAGGACGTGGTGGTGCAGGTGGTCAAGGACCCGATCGGCAGCAAGGGTGCCCGGCTCACGACGCAGATCAGCATTCCTTCGCGCTACCTGGTGCTGCTGCCGCAGTCCAAGGTAGTGGGGGTTTCGGCGCGGATCGAGGATGAAGCCGAGCGCGCGCGCCTGAAAGGCATCGTCACCGAGCTGGCGGCCAGCCACGGCGGCTATGGCTACATCATCCGCACCAACGCCGAGGGCCAGCCGGCCGAGGCGCTGGCCGAGGATATCGCCTACCTGTCGCGCGTCTGGAACGTGGTCGAGCGGCGCGGCCGCGAATCGCCGACCTGCAGCATCATCTACGAAGACCTGAGCCTGCCGCTGCGCTCGGTGCGCGACCTCATCCGCAAGGACGTGGACAAGGTCAAGGTCGACTCCAACGAGACCTTCGCCCAGTTGCAGGCGTTCGTCGCCAAGTACATGCCGGTGCTGGCCGAACGCATCGAGCTGTACGCCGGCGACCGCCCGATCTTCGATCTGTACGGGGTCGAGGACGAGATCGGCCGCGCGCTGGAGAAGCAGGTGCCGCTCAAGTCCGGCGGCTACCTGGTGATCGACCAGACCGAGGCGATGACCACCATCGACGTCAACACCGGCTCGTTCGTCGGCCAGCGCAATCTGGAAGAGACGGTGTACCGCACCAACCTGGAGGCGGCGCAATCGGTGGCGCGGCAGCTGCGCCTGCGCAACCTCGGCGGCATCATCATCATCGACTTCATCGACATGGACGACCCCGAGCACCGTCGCCAGGTGCTGCGGACGCTGGAGAAGTCGCTGGCGCGCGATCACGCCAAGACCACTGTCTACGACTTCTCGCCGCTGGGCCTGGTCGAGATGACGCGCAAGCGCACCGTCGAGAGCCTGGAACGGCAGTTGTCCGAGCCGTGCCCGGAGTGCGGCGGGCGCGGCAGCATCAAGACCACCGAAACGGTGACCTACGAGATCTTCCGCGAGATCACCCGCGCCGTGCGCCAGTTCGAGGCAGCGCGCCTGCTGGTGATTGCCTCGTCCAAGGTGGTGGCGCGGATCACCGACGAGGAATCGACCGCGGTGGCCGAGCTGGAGGAATTCCTCGGCAAGACCATCAGTTTCCAGTCCGACGACCAATACCTGCAGGAGCAGTTCGACGTGGTGCTGTTGTGAATGGCCACCGCTGCGCCGGAGGCGGTCGCCGGACGGGCGCGGGTGGGGCGACGTTGCCCCTGAGTTCGGGCAGGGGCTGGCATGCTGTGCGCTCCCCACTGTCCCGAGCGCCCGTGCCCTGTTGCTGATGCCCACACCGCTGCGCCGCCGTCTTCGCCTCACCCGCCGCTACACCAGTTACGCACTGGCGTTGGGCGTGGTCGTGGTCGCCCTGGTGGTCGGCGCGCTCAGCCAGGTGCTGCCGCTGGTACAGCGGCAGCCGCAGCAGGTCGAAGCCTGGCTCAGTTCCCGCGCCGGCCAGCCGGTGCACTTCGACGCCATGCGCACCGAGTGGACCCGGCGCGGGCCGCTGTTGCGCCTGCAGGGCCTGCGCATCGGCGCGCGCGATGGCGTGCGCGTGGGCGAGGCCGAAGTATTGGTGGCGATGTATTCGGGCCTGCTGCCCGGCCGCTCGCTGACCGAATTGCGGCTGCGCAACCTGGCCCTGACCCTGCTGCGCGCCGATGACGGCAGCTGGTCGGTCCAGGGCCTGCCGACCACCGGCCGTGGCGATCCACTGGATGCGCTGCGCCGGCTGGGTGAACTGCAAGTGGTCGGCGGCCAGTTGCAGGTGCACGCGCCCGGCCTGGGCGTGAATACCACCCTGCCGCGGATCGACTTGCGCCTGCGCGTCAATGGCGGGCGCCTGCGCGCCGGCGGGCGTGCCTGGATCGACACCACGCGCGCGCCGGTGACCGCAGTGGTCGATTTCGACCGCCGCAGTGGCGATGGCACCGCCTACGCCGCCGCCGCCCCGGCCGAACTCGGCGCCTGGTCGCCGTTGCTCAAGGCCGCCGGAGTGCAGTTGGCCGCCGCCGAGGGGCGCGCCCAGGCCTGGGCGGACCTGCGTGCGCATCGCATCGTCGCGATCACGACCCAGGCCGACCTCGGTAGCGTGCGCTTGCGTGGCGTCGGCAGCAGCAGCGGCGCGGCTGCACCGACGGTCGCCTGGGATCGCCTGCAGGCCAGCCTGCGCTGGCGCACCACCGCCGACGGCTGGCGCCTGGACGCACCGCTGCTGCGGGTCACTGCCGGTGGCAAGGTGCGGCCGATGGACGGGCTCACCGTCGCTGGCGGCCGCCGCTTCGCCGTGTTGGGCCGCAGCCTCGATGCCACTCCGTTGTTGGCGGTGCTCGGCCTGACCGATCGGGTCGAGCCCGGGCTACGGCGCTGGCTGCGCAGCGCAAAGCCCAGCTTGCGCGTGGGCCAGTTGCAGGTGGTCGGCGAGCAAGGCGGTCCGCTGCGAGCGCAAGGGCGCCTGGAGGAGTTGGCCTTCGCCTCGGTCGCCGGCTCGCCCGGGCTGAGCGGACTGCAAGGCGATTTCGAAGGCGACGCCGACGGTGTGCGCCTGCGGCCCAACCCGTCGGCGTTGCTGCGCTTCGATTGGCCGAGTGGTTTCGGCGTGCTGCACGAGGTCCGGCTGGCCGGCGATATCGTCGGCTGGCGCGAAGGCGCCGGCTGGCAAGTGGGCACGCCGGCGTTGCGGGTGCAGGCACAGGATTACGCCGCCGAGGTCCGCGGTGGCATGACGTTCCAGGCCGACGGCACCCGCCCACGGCTGGAACTGGCGGCCAAGCTCGACGATGCGCCCGTGCCGGTGGCCAAGAAGTTCTGGGTCCACTCCAAGATGAGCCAGCACGCGATCGACTGGCTCAACATGGCCTTGGCCGGCGGTACCGTCAGCGGCGGCACCGGCCTGGTCAGTGGCGACCTGGACGATTGGCCGTTCAACCACCAGAACGGGCGCTTCGAAGCGCGCGGGCATATCCGCGGAGGCGTGATTCGTTTCCAGCCCGACTGGCCGCAGATGGAGCAGGTCGATGCTGACGTGGCCTTCATCGCCAACGGCTTCGAGCTGCAAGGCAAGGGCGAACTGGCGGGCGTGGCCGTGGATCGGCTGGAAGCCGGCATCGCCGATTTCGCCCAGGGCCAGCTCAGCGTGCGCGCCCACACCGGCAGCGATGCCGCCAAGCTGCTGGCCATGCTGCGCCAAAGTCCGTTGCACAAGAGCTACGGCGAAACCCTCGACAACCTGGTCGCCAGCGGTCCCACCGACACCTCGTTCGACCTGCTGTTGCTGCTCCATGGCGGCAGCGGCGGGCACCTGAAGGGACAGGTCGCGCTGCAAGGCGCCAAGCTGGTCGACAAACGCTGGAACCTTGCCTTCGAGCAGGTCCAGGGCCAGGCCAACTACAGCAGCGATGGCTTTGCCGCCGAAGGCTTGTCGGTACGCCACAACGGCAACCCCGGCACCCTCGACCTGCGAGCCGGCGCACCGGTGAAGGATCCCGCGCAGGCCTTCGAAGCCAGCTTCGGTTCCCTGCTCGAGGCCAAGGACCTGTTCGATCGCGCGCCGCAGATGGAGTGGCTGCGGCCGTACGTGCAGGGCGCTTCGCAGTGGCAGGTGGGCGTCAGCCTGGCGCGCGCGCAACCGGGCCAGCCCGCGCCGGCGAGCCATTTGCGGCTGGATTCGGACCTGGTGGGCACCACCCTCACGCTGCCGGCGCCGTTGGACAAACCAAAGGAGCGCGCGTTGCCAACCCGGGTCGACGTCTCGCTGCCGCTCGGTAGCGGCGAAGTCGACGTGGCTTTCGGCCAGTTGGTGGCGTTGAAGGCCGTGACCCACGGCGAACAGACCGGCGTGCGCGTGGTCATGGGCAGCAACAGCGTCGGCGACGCCCCGCCGGCGCACGGCCTGGTGGTCAGCGGCCACACCGAATCGCTCGATGCGATGGACTGGATCGCGCTGGCGCGCGGCGGCAACGACGACGGCAGCGCCAGCCTGCCGCTACAACAGGTCGATGTACAGGCCGACCGGCTGCTGCTGATCGGCGGGGTATTCGCGCAGACCCGCCTGCGCCTGAAGCCGGAGGCCGAGCAGATCACCGTGCAGCTCGACGGACCCTCGTTGCAGGGCAGCCTGCAAGTGCCCAACGCCGACGGAGCGATCGTGCGCGGAGACCTGCAGCGCCTGCACTGGCAGTCGGCGGCCGCGCCAGCGGCGGCAACCGACAACGCGGCCGTCGACGACAATGCCAGTCGCAGTGGCGCCCTGGCCCAGACCCTGCCCGAGCCGCAGCGCCGCGCCGTGGATGAAGTCGACCCGGCCAACATCCCGCCGCTGTCTCTGGACGTGGCCGACCTGCAGTTGGGCAAGCTCAACCTCGGCAAGGCCGTGCTGCGCACCCGCCGGCTCACCGATGGCCTGCAGCTGGACCAGTTGCAACTGCACTCGGCCGACCAGGACATAGCGCTCACCGGGGCCTGGCGCGGCAAGGGCGACACCGCCACCACGCGGCTGTCGGCGCGGCTGGACAGCCGCAACCTCGGCGACCTGGTGCGCGATCTCGGCTTCGGCGGCCAGTTGCGCGCCGGCGAGGGGGAATTGCTGTTGGACGCTGGCTGGCCGGGTGCGCCGACTGCCTTCAAGCTCGCCACACTGGAGGGCACGCTCAAGGTGGCCGCGCGCAATGGCCAGTTGCTGGAAGTCGAGCCCGGGGCCGGGCGCGTGCTCGGCCTGCTCAGCGTGGCCCAGTTGCCGCGCCGGCTGATGCTGGATTTCCGCGACTTCTTTTCCAAGGGCTTCGCCTTCAATCGCGTCGAAGGCGAGGTGCGCTTCGGCGACGGCCAGGCGCAGACCAACCCGATGCGCATCGAAGGGCCGGCGGCCAACATCGACATTCGCGGCGCCGCCGACCTGCGCCAGCAGCTGTTCGACCAGACCATCGATGTGCATCCCAAGTCCGGCAACCTGCTGACGGTGGTCGGTGCGGTGGCCGGTGGCCCGGTCGGGGCCGCGGTGGGTGCAGCCGCCAATGCGGTATTGGCCAAGCCGCTCGGCGAACTCGGTGCGCGGACCTATCACGTGACCGGACCGTGGAAAGACCCCAAGGTCGAAGTAGTGGACCGCGACGAGGCCGATGCCAAGCCGCCGGCTGCGGCACCTGCTGCACGCCGCCGTAATTGATCGGCTGCGGTGGCTGTCGGGGCTGAAGCCCCTCCTACAACAGCCAACCTGCGGCACGGATTTCCGTTTTTTTGTAGGAGGGGCTTCAGCCCCGACAGTGTCAGCCCGCAGGATCCTCATCACCTGCACGCACGAACTGCGGCAGCCGCAGCTTGGTGCGGTGATCGGGTTCGGGTATAGCGCTGTCGCCGGTCACGCCGCGGAAATAGCCGCGCTGCCAGCGCTCGCGCGAGGCCGCTGACTGCGGGTCGTTGAGATCCTGGAGGAATTGCCCGCGGCTCTGGTTCCATTGCTGGTGCAGGCGTTCGAGTTCTGGCGCCTCGGACAGCGGCCGCCATTGCGCGCTGCATTCATCGAGCAGATGCCGCTGCAGCGGAAACAGGTGGCAGAACGGCTCGCCGGCCTGGAAACGCACGCGGCCGGGGCGGGTGAAGCGCCAGTTCATGGTGAAGGTGTACGGACTCCAGTCGGTTTCCACGATCCCGGTGAGCCCGGCGATGCCGTCCTTGGGCCGGTTCACCGGCCCGCCGACCATCAGGTCGATCCCGGCGTCGGTCTGGAACAGGCACGGCACATGGAACGTGAGCACGCCATAGCCGAAGTGGCTCACCGCCGGTGCCTGGGTGCCAGGGTCGGGATAAACACGCACATCGGCCAGCGCATTGCCGCCGGTCCACTCGGCCATGAAGCCGGTCTGGCACAACAGCTCCCAGCCATGCGAATTGGCCACGGCAAGCGGCAGGCAGCGGTAGGCGTAATGCTGGTCGGTGGCGTCCATCCAGTCGCGTTCGCGTGGCGCCGGCCGGATATCCAGGGTGTGGCCGTCGAGCACGTAGGCGGTCAACTTCATGTCGGTGCGGTTGCGTAGGCGATCCAGCGGCGAGTGTCGCGCGTTTTTCGCTCGACTCGCCAGATCTCGGCTTGTGCCGGCGGCGCCAGGCCCCCATCCTGAGCGCATGACTCAATCCCCTCTCGCCTTGGCCGAAACCCGGCTGCTGCTTCCCGCCGGCCTCGATACCGGACACCTCGACCGCACCTTTGGCGCCCTGCTTGGGCCCGGGGTGGATTTCGGCGACCTGTATTTCCAGCATTCGCGCCGCGAGAGCTGGAGCATGGAGGATGGCATCGTCAAGGATGGCGCCCACTCGATCGAGCAGGGCGTCGGCGTGCGCGCAATCTCCGGCGAAAAGACCGGCTTTGCCTATTCCGACGATATCCAGCGCGATGCGCTGTTGGCCGCCGCGCAATCGGCGCGGGCCATCTCGCGTGACGGCGGCGCGCAGCCTTCGCGTGCCCTGGTGCGCGGGCAGGCACGCGCGCTGTACCCGGCCACCGATCCGATCGACGACCTCGACAACGACAGCAAGCTGGCAGTGCTGCGCCGCCTGGACCAGTCCCTGCGCGCGTCAGACCCGCGCGTCAAGCAAGTGATGGTGAGCCTGTCCGGCGGCGTGGACACGATGCTGGTGGCGCGCAGCGATGGCGTACTGGCCGCCGACGTGCGCCCGCTGGTGCGCTTGAACGTGCAGGTGATCGTCGAACAGGACGGCCGCCGCGAAAGCGGCTATGCCGGTGGCGGCGGCCGCTACGGCTACGCCGAGCTGTTCGCCGAGGGCCGGCCCGAAGCGTTCGCGCGCGAGGCGTTGCGCCAGGCGTTGGTCAACCTGGAGGCGATCGCCGCGCCGGCCGGCACCATGCCGGTGGTGCTGGGCCCCGGCTGGCCCGGGGTGCTGCTGCACGAGGCCGTCGGCCACGGCCTGGAAGGCGATTTCAATCGCAAGGGCACCAGCGTGTATGCCGGCCGCATGGGCCAGCGCGTGGCCTCGCCGGGCGTGACCATCGTCGACGACGGCACCCTGCCGGGGCGGCGCGGCTCGCTCAACGTCGATGACGAAGGCACGCCGACAAACTGCACCACGTTGATCGAGGACGGCATCCTGGTGGGCTACATGCAGGACACGCTCAATGCCCGCCTGATGGGCATGGCGGCAACGGGCAACGGCCGCCGCGAATCCTTCGCCCACCTGCCGATGCCGCGCATGACCAACACCTACATGCTCGCCGGCCAGCACGACCCGCAGGAAATGATCCGCTCGGTGAAGAAGGGCCTGTACGCGGTGAACTTCGGTGGCGGCCAGGTCGATATCACCAGTGGCAAGTATGTGTTCTCGGCCACCGAGGCCTACTTGATCGAAGACGGCAGGATCACCGCGCCGGTGAAGGGCGCCACCTTGATCGGCAATGGCCCCGAAACGATGCAGAAGGTGCGCATGGTCGGCAACGACCTGGCGCTGGACGAAGGTGTCGGCGTGTGCGGCAAGGATGGCCAGAGCTTGCCGGTGGGCGTGGGCCAGCCATCGTTGCTGATCGACGGTCTCACCGTCGGTGGCACCCAGGCCTGAACACGCGTGATGCCGGGGGGCGGGCTGTGCGCCGGATGAGTGGCTGCCGCAATGCGGCGGCGGCCTCAGTCGTCGTCGCGCTCGTCGCTCGCGTCGTCAGTACCGGTGGCGGCGCCGGTGGCCTGCGCCAGGTCGCGCAATACCTGGAAGATTTCGCGGTAGGCGCGCGGCGGCTTGTTGCGCAGCTTTTCCTCGCGCGCATTGCGCAGCAGCTGGCGCAGATGCTGGCGATCGGCCTGCGGGAATTCCACCAGCAATTCGGCCAGGGCATCGTCGCCTTCGTCGAGCAGGCGTTCGCGCCAGCGCTCCATCCGGTGCAGGGTCGCCACTTCGCGGCGCGCGGTCTCGCTGTTGGCGTCCAGCGCATCGCGCAGCGCTTCCAGCGTTTCGTCGTCTTCGCGGCGCATCTGCTTGGCCAAGAAAGCCAGCTGGCGCTTGTGGGCGATATGCGCGGTGATGCGGCGGGTCTCTTCGATGTGCGGCAGCAGCGACTCGGGCACCGGCAGGCGCGCCAGCTGCGCCGGGGTCAGCGCCACCAGTTTTTCACCCAGCGCCAGCACTTCCAGCGCTTCGCGCCGTTGCTGGCTGCGGCTGCTGCCCAGGAATTCACCGGTTTCTTCGTCACGTCCGCGCATCGTCTTTCCAAGCTTCCCGGCCGCGCCTTGCGCGCGGCATCTACCCCTACAGGATAAAGCATTGAACGTGATCTCCCCCGATCTCCACCCCGCCGACACCAGCCAGGCCAGCCTCGACCGCCTGTCCGAGCTGTCCGAGCGGCTGCTGCAACGTGCCCGAGCGCTCGGTGCCAGCCAGGCCGAAGTCAGCTGTAGCGAGGAGCATGGCCTGGACGTCAACGTGCGCCTGGGCGAGGTCGAGACGGTGGAATCCACCCGCGACCGCGGCATCGCGGTGACGGTGTATTTCGGCCATCGCAAGGGCAGCGCCAGCACCGCCGACCTGCAGGAGGCGAGCCTGGAGGCGACCGTGGCCCAGGCCTGCGCGATCGCTCGCTATACCGAGGACGACCCGGCCTCCGGCCTGGCCGATCCGGCGTTGATGGCGCGCGAGTTCCCCGACCTGGGCGGCTGGCATCCGTGGGCGCTGGATGCCGATGCCGCCGTCGACCTGGCCCTGGCCTGCGAGGCGGCCGGGCGCGAGGCCGACCCCCGTATCGGCAACTCCGATGGCGCCTCGGTCGGCAGCAGTGCCAGCCTGTCGGTGTATGCCAATTCGCATGGCTTCGTCGGCCGCGAGCGTGCCACCCACTACACCATCGGCTGCGCGCTCATCGCCGGCCAGGGCGAGGACATGCAGCGCGATGGCTGGTACAGCAGTGCGCTGGCGCGCGAGGGCCTGGAGTCGCCGGCGGCGATCGGCCGGCGCGCGGCCGAGCGCACCGTGGCGCGGTTGCAGCCACGCTCGCTGGCGACCACGCAAATGCCGGTGATCTTCGCCCCGGAGGTGTCGCGATCGCTGATCGGGCACTTGCTGGGAGCGGTCTCCGGCGGCGCCCTGTACCGGCGCGCCAGCTTCCTGCTCGACAGTGTCGGCCAGCGTCTGTTCCCCGAATGGCTGGATGTCGACGAGCTACCGCATTTGCATGGTGGCCTGCGCTCGGCCGCGTTCGATGGCGAGGGCGTGGCCACGCGCGATTCCGCCCTGGTGTCGGGCGGGGTGTTGCAGCGCTATGTGCTCGGCAGTTATTCGGCGCGCAAGCTTGGGCTGCAGACCACCGGCAATGCCGGCGGCGTGCACAACCTGCGGGTGTCTTCGAACGTGACCGACCTGGCGGCGATCATGGCCGGGCTGCCGCGGGCGTTGCTGGTGACCGAGCTGATGGGGCAGGGCGTCAATGCGGTGACTGGCGATTATTCGCGCGGTGCCGGCGGCTTCCTGGTGGAGAACGGCGTCATCAGCCATCCGGTCGACAACGTGACGGTCGCGGGCAACCTGCGCGAGATGTTCCAACGTATCGCTGCGGTAGGCGCGGACATCGATCGCCGTTCGCACGTGCACGTGGGCTCGGTGTTGGTGGATGGGATGACGGTGGCGGGCGAGGGCTGAGTCCGGCAAGCGGCATGCCTTGACAGGATCGGGGGCGGGCGCTGACAGTGCGCTGGCCCTTCTCATGCCAAGGAACGAAAGATGAGCGAGTACGACCCTTCCGCCGCTGTGCCGCCGCCACCGCCGATCACCAGCGCCGCACCGCAGGACGAACGCACGTTGGCGCTGGTCGCGCATTTGCTGGGGACGTTGACCTGGTTCGTGGGCGCGTTGATCGTGTGGTTGATCCACAAGGACGCCACGCCTTCCAAGCCGTTCGTGATCGACCAGTCGAAGGAAGCGCTGAACTTCCAGATCACGATTGGTATTGCCTATGTGATCGCGGTGGTCCTGACGATCATTTCCTTCGGCATCCTGTTCTTCCTGCCGACGCTGGTGTGGATCGCGAACATCGTGTTCTGCATCATTGCGGCGGTGAAGGCGAACAACGGCGAGACGTATCGTTATCCGTTTACGTTGCGGTTGATCAAGTAGGTTTGTCTGGTTGCTACGTGCGGCACCCGGGGGCAGGCCCCTTTCGGGACACGCCGTGAACCCGTCCGTGGGGGCTAATCGGCGACATCCATGTCGCCGATTGTCCCGAAAGGGGCCTGCCCCCGGATGCCCGACGGTGCATCGCGAGGTGTTGGGGAAAGCGGGTCAGGCGGCCAGTAGTTGGAACGGGCTCGCGTCAGTGCGCGCGTTCAACCGCCAATAGCGCCAGCGCCCGTAGCGGTGCGGCCGCTTCGCCGTCCTCTGCCAGTGCTTGCTGCATCTGCCGACTGAGTTCGGCCAGGCGTTGTTTTGCGCCGTCCATGCCCAGCAGTGCCGGGAAGGTCGACTTGTGCTGCGCGGCGTCCTTGCCGGCGGTCTTGCCCAATTGGGCCGAGTCGGCTTCGATGTCGAGGATGTCGTCGCGGACCTGGAAAGCCAGGCCGAGGGCGGCGGCGAATGCGTCCAGACGCGCCAACGTATGGCTGTTCGCGCCGCCAGCCAGGGCGCCCATGCGTACGGCAGCGCGGATCAAGGCGCCGGTCTTCAGGGCGTGCATGTTTTCCAGCTCGGCCAGTGCCTGTTGCTGGCCGGTCGCGTCGATATCCAACGCCTGGCCGCCGCACATGCCGGCCGCGCCGGAGGCGTGCGCCAGGGTGTGGAGCCAGCCGACCCGCAGTTCGGCGGGAGCGTCGCTGGCGGCCAGCACTTCGAAGGCGCGGGTCTGCAGGGCGTCGCCGGCGAGGATCGCGGTGGCTTCGTCGAAGGCGATGTGCACGGTGGGCCGGCCGCGGCGCAGGGCGTCGTCGTCCATCGCCGGCAGGTCGTCGTGCACCAGCGAGTAGGCGTGCACCAGTTCCACCGCCGTGGCGGGCGCGTCGAGCACGCTCTCGTCGGCGCCCAGCAGTTGGCCGGTGGCGTAGACCAGCAACGGCCGCATGCGCTTGCCGCCGCCGGTAGCGGCGTGGCGCATCGCGGCATGCAGGCGTTGCGGGGCCAGCGTGGGTGCGGGCAGGCAGGCGTCGAGGCAGGTTTCGGTACGCGCGCGCCAGCGCTCGAACAGCTCAGCCGCCATGGAGGGGCGGGTCGAATGCTTCAGCCGCATCCGGCTGGGCCGGGTCGGTCAGCAGCTTGACCCGCAGCTCGGCTTGCTCCAGCGCCTGCTGGCACTGGCGGTACAGGCCGACGCCGCGCTCGTAGGCGCTCAGCGATTGTTCCAGCGTGAGATCGCCGGCTTCCATCTTCGCGACGAGTTGCTCGAGTTCTTCCAGCGATTGCTCGAAGCGCGCGACCGGCGAGGTCTCATTGGGGGACGTCTTGGGCATGGCTAAAGTGTGCGCGGCGCGGCCGGGACGGTCAATTCCGCTGCGTGCCAGCGCAGGCGCGCGTCGTGCTCGGCCAGCCATTGCCAGAGCCGCGCCGAGATCAGCTCGGCGCCCGCCGCCAGCAGTTCTTCGCCGTCCCACAGCAACGGCAATGTGCTCCGTTGCCAGGGGGGCAGCGCCGATTCCTGCAGCAGGTGCTTGAGCGGGCGCGTATGCGCGCGGCCGGGCAGGCGCAGGCGCTCGCCGCCGCGCCGGGCACGTACCTGCAGCGGCGCGGTGAAGCTTGCGGCGCCATGCAGGACCAGGCGGCCACCATCGGGCAGGACCAGCGGCGCGCTGCCATCCCAGTCGGCCTGCCAATCCGGCGGCCAGGCCGGCAGGGCCCGCAACAGGTGCAGTCCACCGCGCCAGCGCCGGACCTGCACGCCATGCCAGGCAAAGCGGGCGCCGTCATCGCGTTCCAGTATTTCGTTGTCGATCGCCCATACGCCGCGTGCAGGCAGTGGCGGTGCCGATTGTTGCGCGACCCAGCGTCGCAGCAGGCGTGCGCGCTGTGCCGGCGGCGCACTGCGCAGGGCTTCGAGGTCGAGGCGATCGCCGCTGGCATGGCGCGACAACCAGGCTTCTTCCTGCACGCCGAGCAATGCACTGGCCTGGCCGCTGAGGCCGGCACTGGCGGCAAAGGCTGCGTCCACGTGCGGCCAGCGTTGCCGCAGCAGCGGCATCACCTGGTGGCGCAGGAAGTTGCGGTCGTGCTGCAGCTCGGCGTTGGCGGGGTCTTCGATCCACGCCAGGCCGTGCTGTTGGGCGTATTCGAGCAACAGCGCACGCGGCAGCGACAGCAGGGGGCGCCACAGCTGCCCGGCGGCGAACGCGGACTGCGCCTGCATCGCCGCCAGGCCTTCGCTGCCGGAGCCGCGCAGCGCGCGTAGCAGGAAGGTTTCGGCCTGGTCGTCGCGGTGGTGGGCCAGGGCCAGCCATTCGCCCGGCCTCAGGCTGTCGGCGAAGGCGGCGCGGCGCGCGGCGCGGGCAGCGCCTTCGAGCCCGAGGCCGCTATCCCGCTCGACTGCGACGCGGCGCACTTCCAGCGCCACCCCGAGGGCGGCGCAGAAGTCCTCGCAATGCGCCTGCCAGGCATCGGCAGCGGCGTGCAGGCCGTGGTGGACATGTAGCGCGCGCAATCCGCGCGCGCGGTAGCCGGGCAGGGCGGCCAGCGCATGCAGCAGGGCGCTGGAGTCGAGGCCGCCGCTGAGCGCGACCACGACCGCGCCGGGCGCGTGCGCCGGCAGTGGCAAGCGCACGCCGTCCTCGTTGGCCTTCATGCCGGCTTGCCGCCGCAGTGCGCGCCACGGCCCGCGCGCAGGGCGCGCGGCGGGGACGGCGAGAAGGGGCGGGCGCTAACCGGGCTCACCCAGTCATTGTGCCGCTTTGCGCTCGAAGCGTTCGGGTTGCGGCAGCGTCACCGGCACGCCGTCGGCATTGCAGGTGCCTTGCGCGCACAGGCGCTGGCGCAGCTTGGGCGTGGCCTGGACGATGACGTGGTAGATCACGTTCTCTTCCAGGGTGCCGCGGAGCGCCGCGCTGCCGGGGCCGGTGGCCCAGATGCCGACGTCCTCGCCGCCATGGGTCTCCGACTTCAACGGCACCAGGCTTTCCTGCATGTAACTGGCGTCTTCGGTGTCTACGTGGCTCAGGTCGGGGCGCCCGGCGCTGGGCTCGAAGCTGCTCGGTTCGTGGTTGAATTTCTTCGGCCCGGCCGGCTGCGCGTTGCTGGCACCGGCATAACCGGGGCCATTGGCGTAGCTCAAGGTGGTGTAGGGCAGGCCGGTGAGGTCGCGCGCGTACTGGCTGCGGTCGCCATCCTCGCCGCCCAGGCCGCGCACCTTGCCCAGGATCGGGTTGCCGCGCACCGGATAGCCGACGAAGTTCAAGGTGTGCGAGTGGTCGGCGGTGACAATGATGAGCGTGTCGGCCGGCGCGGTTTCCACTGCCGCGCGCACCGCGTCGGACAGCGAGACGGTTTCATCGAGCGCGCGGAAAGCATTGCCGGCGTGGTTGGCGTGGTCGATACGCCCGCCTTCGACCATCAGCACGAAGCCGTTGGGATCGCGCGACAGGGTGCGGATCGCGG
>DATLJF010000281.1:0-10075 GCA_035539015.1 Stenotrophomonas sp.
AACGCTTCGACGGCACCTCGCGCAGCGTGCTGGCCGCCCCGCCTGATCCCTGGGGCGGGCGCACCCTGGTGGAGTGGTCGAAGCGGCTGCGCGAAGACCGCAGCTTCGACCCCGCCGCGGTGGAATTGCTGCAGGTCGCGCGTACCGTGGACGCTCTTTATGGCCGCTGAGCCCGCGCGCCGGATCCTGTTGACGGCCGATACGGTGGGCGGCGTATGGCCGTTCGCCATCGAGCTGGCCGGTCAACTACTGGGAGCTGGCGATCGGGTGCTGCTGGCGGCGATGGGCGGGGTCCCCAATGCCGCTCAACGCGACGACCTCCGCGCACTGCCGGGCATCGAATTCCATTGGCGACCCTACAAGTTGGTGTGGATGCGTGAGCCTTGGGACGACCTGGAGGCCGCTGCGGACTGGTTGCACGATTTGGCAGGCCAGTTCCGACCCGACGTCATCCACCTCAACGACCTGGCGCTGGCCGATCACGACTGGCCCGCGCCGGTGCTGCAAGGTGTGCATTCCTGTGTGTGCTCGTGGTGGCAGGCAGTACGCGGCGAAGCGGCGCCGCGTGAGTGGGATCGCTACCGAGCCCGTGTCGCGGCCAGCGTGCAGGCGGCCGACCATATCGTCGCGCCCAGCGCCGCAATGTTGGAGGCCGTCGCAGCCCACTACGGCGCACCTGCCTCGGCGGAGGTCATCGCCAATGGCCGCAGCGCGCCGGCCGCCTCCACTCGCGCCAAGGAGCCGTTCGTGCTCGGGGCCGGACGGTTATGGGATGAAGCCAAGAACCTGTCGGCGCTGGATGCAGCCGCGGCACGATTGCCGTGGCCGGTATACGTCGCCGGCGCGGCCCGCTCGCCAGAGGCAGCAGACGGTGATCCTGTCGCGCAGTGGCAGGGGGTGCGGCCCCTGGGCGCCCTGCCCAATGCCGAGCTGCGCGAATGGATGGCCTGCGCCGGGATCTACGCGTTGCCGGCGCGCTACGAACCCTTTGGACTGTCGGCCCTGGAGGCGGCGCAGGCGGGATGCGCGCTGGTGCTGGGCGATATCCCCAGCCTCCGCGAAGTGTGGGCGGAGGCGGCGGTGTACGTGCCGCCCAGTGACACCGCCGCGCTGCAAGCGGCGCTGCTGCGGCTGATCGATGACGCCGCATTGCGCCATGAGATGGGCCAGCGCGCGCGGCTGCGCGCCCAGCGCTACACCCCCGAAGCGATGTCGCAACGCTACCGCCACGCCTACGCCGCGCTGAGCCAGCGCCCGGCGCCGTGCCCGCCGCCGCTAGTACGCCAGCCATTCCCCGCAGGAGCGCATGCATGAAGTACGTCCTGTTTTATCACTCGTTGATCTCCGACTGGAACCACGGCAACGCACATTTCCTGCGCGGGGTGATCGCCGAGCTCAAGGCGCGCGGGCACCAGGTGGAGGTGTACGAGCCGCACGACGCCTGGAGCGTGCAGCAACTGCTGGCCGAGCAGGGCCCTGGTCCGATCGAAGAGTGGCAGCGACGTTTCCCCGACATGCACAGCCATCGATACCACGCCGACACGCTCGATCTCGAAGCAGTGCTGGATGGGGCGGACGTCGTCCTTGTCCACGAGTGGAACGAACCGGCGCTGGTGGCCGAGATCGGTCGTCGCGTATCGCCGCGGACCCGTTTGTTCTTCCACGACACCCACCATCGTTCGGTCAGCGCGCCGGAAGAAATGCGGCGTTACACGCTCGATAACTACGACGGCGTACTCGCCTTCGGCGAAGCGGTGCGGCAACGCTATCTGCAGGAGCGTTGGTGCGAACGTGCGTGGACCTGGCACGAGGCCGCCGACGTGCGCGTCTTCCAGCCGCTGCAGGCGCCCGAAGGCCGGGATGGCGACCTGGTCTGGATCGGCAACTGGGGTGATGACGAGCGTTCCGCCGAATTGCGCGAGTTCCTGGTCGAGCCGGTGCGTGCACTGGGCCTGCACGCGCGCGTGCATGGCACTCGCTATCCGCCGGAGGCGCTGGGTTTGCTGGCAGATGCCGGCATCGACTACCGCGGCTGGTGGCCGAACTATCGGGCGCCGGAAGTGTTCGCCCGCTTCAAGACTACGGTGCATGTGCCGCGCCGCCCCTATGTGCGGCTGTTGCCGGGCATCCCGACCATCCGCATGTTCGAGGCGCTGGCCTGCGGCATTCCCCTGGTCAGCGCGCCCTGGGACGACGCCGAGGGCCTGTTCTCGCCCGGGCGCGATTACCTGGTGGCGCGGGACGGTGCGCAGATGCAGCGCTACCTGCGGGCGCTGGTCGCCGATCCGCAGATGGCCGCCGTGCTGGCCGCCCAGGGCTTGGCCACCATCCTGCGACGCCATACCTGCGCCCATCGAGTGGACCAGCTCGCCGCCATTGTCGATGAACTGGCCGCCCCCGCCCCGGCATCCGACGCAACTTCCCCCTCACGGAGCCTGACCCATGCCTAAGCCCCTGCGCATCGCCTTCTTCGGTTCCAGCCTTGTGTCTTCCTACTGGAACGGCGCGGCCACCTATTACCGCGGCATCGTTCGCGCGTTGCATGAGCGCGGCCACCGCGTCACGTTCTTCGAGCCGGACGCCTTCGACCGCCAACGCAATCGCGATATCGACGATCCGCATTGGGCCGAGGTGGTGGTGTACGGCGGCGATGGCGAAGCGCATGCGGCGCGCGCGCTCGAGCGTGCCCGCGGTGCCGACCTGGTGATAAAGGCCAGCGGCGTCGGCGTCTATGACGCCTACCTCGAACGTGAGGTGCTGGCGCTGCAATCGCCGACGACGCGCGTGATCTTCTGGGATGTCGACGCGCCGGCCACCCTGGAGCGGATGCTGGAAGACCCGGCCGATGCCCTGCGCGCGCACGTGCCGCGCTACGACCTGGTCCTCACCTATGGCGGCGGGCAGCGGGTGATCGATGCCTACGAAGGCCTGGGAGCACGGCGCTGCGTACCGGTGTACAACGCGCTCGACCCGCATACGCATTACCCGGTCGAGCCACAGCGCGCCTTTGCCAGTGACCTGTGCTTCCTGGGCAACCGGTTGCCGGATCGCGAGGCGCGAGTCAGGCGCTTCTTCTTCGACGCGGCGCAGCAGGCACCGGAATTCGACTTCATTCTCGGCGGCAGCGGCTGGGACGACGTGCCGCTGGGCGACAACGTGGTGCGGCTGGGGCACGTCTCCACCCGCGACCACAACACCTTGAACTGCAGCGCCCGCATGGTCCTCAACATCAACCGCGACAGCATGGCGCGCTTTGGCTTCTCGCCGCCGACGCGGGTATTCGAGGCCGCCGGCGCCGGCGCCTGCCTGGTCACCGACCAATGGGATGGCATCGAGATGTTCCTTGAACCCGACAGCGAGGTGCTGGTGGCCGACAGCGCCGAGCAGGTCAACGATTACCTGCGGCGGATCGGGCCGGTGCAGTCTGCCGAGATCGGCCAGCGCGCCCGCGCGCGCATGCTGCGCGAGCACACGTATGCGCAACGGGTGCTGCAACTGGAAGAGCTGCTGGATGCCCACCTGCAGGTGGCGGCGTGAGCGAGCAGCCACTGGATATCGTCGTACTCGGGTTGAGCCTGCGCTCGGCCTGGGGCAATGGCCATGCGACCACCTACCGGGCGCTGCTGCGCGCCCTGGAGGCGCGCGGCGACCGCATCCTGTTCCTGGAACGCGACGCCAGCTGGTATGCCCAGCACCAGGACGCGCCGAACGAGTTGCCGGGCCGATTGGCGGTCTACCAGGACCTGGACGCACTGCGCGATGGCTACTCCGACGCAGTGCGCTCGGCGGACTTGGTGATCGTCGGTTCCTACGTGCCCGACGGCATCGAGGTCGGCCGATGGGCCCAGAGCACCGCGCAAGGCGTCGTCGCCTTCTATGACATAGACACGCCGGTGACCTTGGCCGCGCTGGCGCGTGGCAGCTGCCAGTACCTGTCCCCCGAGTTGGTGCCCGGCTACGACCTCTACTTGTCGTTCAGCGGCGGCCCGGCCTTGCGACGCCTGGAGCAGGAATATGGCGCACCCTGCGCGGTCCCTCTGTACTGCTCGGCCGATCCGGATGCGTATTTTCCCGAGGCCTGCGAGCGCAGCTATGACCTGGGCTACATGGGCACCTACAGTGACGACCGCCAGCCGGTGCTTGAGCGCCTGTTGCTCGATCCGGCGCAGCAGTGGCCGCGTGGCCGCTTCGTAGTCGCGGGGCCGCAATACCCGGCCGACCTCCGCTGGCCGGCCAACGTCGAGCGCATCGAGCACCTGCCGCCGAGCGCCCATCGCGCCTTCTACAACCAGCAGCGCTTCACCCTCAACGTGACCCGCGCCGACATGGTTGCCCTGGGCCATTCACCCAGCGTGCGCCTGTTCGAGGCCGCGGCCTGCGCGACGGCGATCGTCTCCGATCCCTGGCCCGGGCTGGAGTCGTTGTTCGGTCGCGACCGCGAAATCCTGATTGCCACCTCCGCGCACCAGGTCACCCATTGGCTGCGCAGCATCCCTGACGAAGAAAGCCGAAAACTGGGCGAGGCGGCGCGCGCGCGCTTCCTGGCCGAGCACACGCCCGCGCATCGTGCGCAGGCGCTGCACGCGTATTACCACCGCGCCACATCGCGCAAGCTGAGGGCGCATCACGCAAGAGGACCTGTCCATGAGCACGCATTCGTCCAAGCAGACCACTGACCACGACGAGATCCGCCGCTGGGTCGAGCAACACGATGGCCGCCCGGCCAGCGTCCGCGGCACCGCCGATCGCGGCGAGCACGCAGGCCTGTTGCGGATCCTGTTCCGCGACGACGAGGACCTGGAGGAGATCGAGTGGGAGGAATTCTTCGACAAGTTCGACGAAGAGAAGCTGGCCTTCCTCTACCAGGACAAGACCGCCGATGGCGGCGAAAGCCGCTTCTTCAAGTTCGTCGCCCGCAGCTGAGGACCCCCGCGCATGAGTGCGATCCAGAGCCGCAGTACCCGCCAGGCCATCCACGAACTCGGCCCGTGGTTCCACAACCTGCACCTGCCCGATGGCGAGCAGACCGCGCCCGAGCATGAGTACGGCGATTTCCCGGCATTCAAGTGGCGCCAGATCGAGCCGTTCATCCCGCAGGACCTGGACGGCGCGACAGTGCTCGACATTGGTTGCAACGCCGGCTTCTACAGTTTCGAGCTGGCCCGGCGCGGGGCGAAAGTGACCGCCATCGACGTCGATCCGCACTACCTGGCGCAGGCGCGCTGGGCGGCGCGGCAGTTCGACCTCGCAGACCGCGTCAGTTTCCGCCAGATGCAGATCTACGACATCACCGAGCTGCCCGGCAAGTTCGACTGGATCTGGCTGATGGGTGTGCTCTACCACCTGCGGCATCCCTTGCTCGCACTGGACATCGTGCGCAGCAAGGCGGCCGATCGGATGATCCTGCAGACCATGACCATGCCGGGAGACGAGATCCTGGAGACGCCGCCGGATCTCGGCCTGGGCGAGCGCCAGGCGTTGCGCACCACCGGTTGGCCGCACATGGCCTTCATCGAGAACCGCCTGGCCGGTGATCCGACCAACTGGTGGGCACCCAATGCCGCCTGCGTGCTGGCAATGGCGCGAAGCGCCGGATTCGAAGTGGAGCAACAACTGACACATGAAACCTGGCTGTGCCGTGCAAACGGCGAGCCTGACGCGATCACGCTGCGGGAACTGGGCTCGATCGTGCGAGGCCGAACGCCGCTGGGTGGTCGGTAGGGCGGCCGGCCAACGCAGAGGTTTTTAAGGGGTTCGCGCCGACCTTAATGCGCTTCCGGATCAAACCAGAACGGGATCAGATACTCCCGCTCGCGCATTGGCCCCTCGTCGCCAGCGCCCACATTCCAGCGCAGGCGCACATCATGCCGGCCCGGCGGCGTATTCCGCAGGTCGATATATCCGGTGAGACCGCGCATCCCAAGATCGCGTCGCTCGGTCGGCAGGAATCCCGCCAGCGACACCGGTGCGCCATCCAGCGTCACCTCCCACATCGAGGCCAGGCACTCGGTCGCGCTGCGGGCCGCAGCGGCACCCTTGGCACGGTTGCGCCCCTCGTCCAGGCCCGTGCATCGCGCGCCCGCAAGCGCGTTGTCACGCTGCACGCGATGCGGAATGAACAAGCGCAGCTGGTGCGCTTCAATCCGGTCTGCCGGAATCATGGGATATCGCAGTAACACATCTTCCGGTCCGCGCATGGATTCGTAATGCGCGCTCAGCATGCCGTGCTCGACCGCTTCGGTGGTGATCACCGAGTAGCGATTGAACAAGGAGAATTTCAGCGAACCGGCGATATGCACCACGCCGATCAGCAGCGCGAACAGCGGCACCAGGTAATAGACCGTGCCGAAGCCTCGGGTGCCGAGGTTGCTTTGCAGCGTCAACTGCACGGGGGCGATCAACCGCTGCGGCATCATCGTGCCGAGCATGCGCAGCAGGCGGTACACGAGGCGCTGTTGCCGCTCCATTGGCTGCCCCGCTGCCTCAAGGCTGGCCACCCGCTTGTCGAGCATCGGCACGACCGTGGCGATGACGACGATGGGCAGGTTCAGGACGCAGAACGCGATTACCGTCGCGCGCATGTTGTGTTCGAACAGCGAGCCGATCAACGCCGAGGGGATGGCCAGCACCAGGCCCAGTGTGCCGGTCCAGACCAAGGACAGGGCAATAAGGATGGTCATCGCGAACAGCACCGACGCCGTGCGGTCGACACGGTCGATCACTTCGCCCAGGTCGCCGATCATGGTGCGATGGAACGCGCGCGAAGCGGGCCCCATCAGCGGGATGCGATCCCAGTGGATGCCGCCGGGAAAACTGGCCTTCAGCCCGACCAAGCCTACCCAGTAGCCACGAATGGCCAGGTGGATCACGAAGGCGATGCCGAGCGAATAGCACAGGCCTACGCCGACCGTGAAGGCAAACAGCAGGGCGTAGAAGATGGCGCCGTCGAGGTGTACCTCGTTGGCGGACCAGAGCTCGAACAGCCGGGCCGGGATGGTGAGCAGGGCGAACGCGAACAAGCCGGAGATCAGCAGCTCCAGTTCGTCGCTGCGCTCGCGCAGGCGCTCGAACGCAATGCGGCGGGCGGGCGCGGGCGCGCTCGTCGTGGCGTCGGCGGCGCCGGCGGTGTCGCTCTGATTCATCCTGAGATCCCCATCCAGTTGGCGCAGTCTAGCCCGCCGGTGGGTTGCCTGAGCAGGTCAGCCCCTCCAGCCGCCCACACAACGCCTCCAGCTCGCCACTCGCCACGATCGCCGCCACATATCCATCTGGCCGCACCAGCACCCACTCGCCGCGTGCCAGTCCGTAAGCCGCTGCAAAAGTACCCGCGCTGTCGCGCAATTCCCCCGATCCGCCGACTACATGGACGTGCAAGCCCGCGCGTATCGGTGCGATCGCACGCTCGACGTCGCAGCCGAGCAATGTCCAGTGGGTGCCGGCCAGTATCTCGAACACGCGCCTTGGTTGTCCGCCGGCTCCGTACAACAGGGCGTCGGGCGCACGATCGCCCGCTGCCAGATGGCTTTCGGCAGGCGCCGTCGCCAGGCACAACGAACTCCCGCGATAGCCCAGGTCCAGCTGTTGCACTTCGCGACCGCGCCGGTTATCCCCGCGCCGGGCGTTGTCGAGCAGGCGGGTCGACAGGCCCAGCATCGCTTCGGCGATGGGTCGGCGTTCTTCTTCATAGCTGTCCAGCAGCTCGTCCGAGGCACCGCGCAATACAGCCGCCAATTTCCAGCCGAGGTTGTAGGCGTCCTGCGCGCTGGTGTTGAGCCCTTGTCCACCCGTGGGCGGGTGCACGTGCGCGGCATCACCTATGAGGAATGCGCGGCCATCGCGGTAGCGATCCGCAAGCCGGGCGTTCATTTGGTAGGCCGAGGCCCAATAGACATCGTGGATGGCGAGGTCGTCGCGGCCGGTGCGTTCGTGCAGCATCGCATCGAGTCCTTCAGCGGAGAGGTCCACCTCGCCGTCGAGCGGTACCGGCGCCTGCAACTGGAACAGCGTCGTTCCGCGCAGCGGGCACAGGGAGATGCGGCGGGCCATGTCGGTTTCGTTGAACTGGTGCCATGCGCCGGGATCAAGGCCAGTCAAGACGACATCCGCCACCACGGCACGTAGGCCGAGCGTCTTGCCCGGGAATCCAATGCCGAGCGCCTGGCGGATGGCGCTGCGTCCGCCATCGGCGCCCACCAGGTAGCGCGCCCGCACGCTTTGTTCGCCACTGGGCGTGGCGACACGCACGTCCACGCGGTCGGCATCCTGCATGAAGCCCAGCACCTGGTGGCCAAACAGCGGCTGCTGGCCCAGTTCGGCCAGGCGCTCGCGCATCACCGCCTCGGTGAGGAACTGCGGCACCATCAGCGGTTGGCGGTAGGGCTCTGCCGCGGCCGCGTCGCTGCTTTCGACCAGCGTGCTGTCGGTGTGACTTCCATCTTCGCGGTAGCTACGCGCGGGCGGGTAGACGCCGCCAATGGCGAATAGCCGATCCACGATGCCCATGTCCTCGAAAATTTCCTGGGTGCGCGGCTGGATGCCTTTGCCGCGCGAGCCGCGGAACGGCTGGTCGAGCTTCTCCAGCAGCAGGAAGCCCACACCGCGGCGGGCCAGTTCGATCGCCAGGGTCAGGCCGGCAGCACCAGCCCCGCAGATCACTACTTCAGTGGTCGCACGCATCTCCGATCTCCAATCATGTGTAATATGCACCTAATTGGAGGGATGCTATGACCTCGAGAAAGAATGTGCAAGATACACATATATCGGGGCAGCTGAAGGCCCTGCACGCGGCGATGATCAGCATCGCCGGGGTGATGAACCGTCCGCGCAACGATGAGCGGCTGATCGAAGCGGCGGGCATTCGCCTGGACCAGGCGCTGTTCCGGCTATTGGTGGTGATCGAGCGGCGCGGGCCGATAGGCGTGGTGGAACTGGCCGATGGCCTCGGCCGCGACTACACCACCATCAGCCGCCAGGTCGCCAAGCTTGAAGCGATGGAACTGGTGACCCGGCGCGGCAATGCCGAGGACCGGCGCATTCGCGAGGCGCTGATTGCGCCGAAAGGCAAGGCGATGACCGACAAGCTCGACGCCGCGCGCGAACGCATGGGCCGGGAGATCTTCGCGTCGTGGTCGGCCCAGGACGTGGACGACCTGGTGCGGCTGATGGGCAGGTTTGCCGAGGCGCTGGAGCAGCGGGAAGCGGACGCCGGATGAGCGCGCCTAGATAACAGTAATCAGATCCGCGTAGTCGCCAGGAACCGTTCGCGGTCTTCCTCGGTCCGGCGCCGAATCTCTTCCAGCGCCGCGGTTTCCGTTGCCGCCAACATCGATTCGAACAATCGCTGGAAATGCCCGCGCATGGCGGCGCGCGCGCCGGCCGGGTCGCGCGCACGCAGGGCATTGACGATCGCGGCATGCTCGTCGGTGCGCGAGTCGCCATCGTTATGGCATACCCGCGCGTACGCCTGCTTGACCCGCGGCAGTTCGTTGCGCATGCGCCAGATCTGCTGGATGCAGTACTCCACCACCGGGTTGCCGCAAATGCGGGCGATGGCCAGGTGGAAGCGCCGGTCCGATTCGTTGGCTTCCTCGTCGCTGGCGTCGGGGGCGGACATGGCGGCGAGCAGGTTTTCCATCTCGACCACTTCGTCGTCGGTAATCCGGCTGGCCGCCAGCGCGGCGGCTTCGGCCTCGATCAGGATGCGCGCGGCGGTCAGGTCGAACGCGGTCACGTCCGGCAATGCGCCCAGGGCCGGCGCGGGCCGTGCCCGCACGTAGACGCCGGAACCGGTCTTGATCGAGATCCAGCCCTGCGCCTCCAGCGCGATCTCGGCCTCGCGCACGGTGACGCGGCTGACGCCGAAGCGTTCGGCCAGGTCGCGCTCGCCCGGCAGCCGCGAGCCGGGCGGGAACTCGCCGGCTTCGATCAGCTTGAGGATTTCGCTGGCGATGGATTGGTAGAGGCGGTTATCCGACATGCGGGTTGGCTTGGTGGGCGGGCGATCACGGGTGCCCCGGCGGGGCGGCGGCTCAGGTGAGCCGGCCGGCCAGCCGGTCCGGGCCACTGGCTTCAGAAG